>CAZFDL010000018.1:9508-25268 GCA_964517905.1 uncultured Anaerolinea sp.
TGCCCTTTTCCGGACAAAACGTAGGGCGGTGGGAAGGAGGTGAATTAATCTCCTTACCATGCAGGCTGATTCCAGTTTGTGTTGCATTATGTTTCAACTTACGAAGAATTGCTGAGTTTGCTCCTTGACGACGAATTCATACGAAGTGAACACTTATCCAAGTACGAAGCCCATGCCTGTGCCCAAGGCAAATAGCACGAACGTCAGCAATGTGCTCGCCTGCGCAGGGATGATCTGGGCAGTCGTCTCCGGGTCTTTATGCAGGCGTTTGATTGCCGAATACGCAGGCGCCGCGGCGATCAGTCCCAGCCAAAGTGTGAACGGAAGATCGAATAAGGGTAGGGCAAGCAAAACTAGAAACGGACTCGCGGCAACTACGGCAAAGAGCCGGCTGGCGTGTTTTCTGCCAAGCCGTACAACCAGCGTCCTTTTGTTGGCGGTTTGATCGGCTCGGAAATCGGGAAACTCGTTGATGAGGAGAAATGCTCCGATCAGGATTCCGAGCAAGGCTGAAACGAGAATAATCTCGACAGAGACTGAACCGCGTTGGACGAGATATGTGCCTGCGGAAACGAGCGGACCATAGGCTGCCGCGACAGCCAGTTCGCCCAGCCCGCGATATGAAAGTTTGAACGGCGGCGAGTGATAGAAGAACGCCAGCGCAACCCCCACAACGCCCAGCCCAAGGATCCTCGGCTCGCGCCAAAGGACGATGGAGAGCCCTGCCGAAATCCCCGCCAGGTAACTAAGCAGGGCAATACCCGCTGTCTGTTCTTTGGTCAACAAACTGTCGATGAGAACGCGCTTGCCGCCGGAGAATGGAGAACGATCTTCCTCCAGTACGGCTTGGTCATTTCCGCTGGTCCAATCGAATATCTCGCCAGACGCGTTCTTCGCCACTTCAAAGGCGAATATTCCGAGCACGGTCACAGCCAGCCAGCCGAAATGAAGCGCTCCATCAGCCGCGGCGGCACATGCGCCCAGGAACATCGAGGCGAAGGAGGCAAGCGAAATTTTCGGGTCGGCGAGTCGCCAGACTCCGCGCCAGAAGGGTGATGGCATGGGTATTAGGTTAACTCCCAGAAAAAATAGGTGGGCACGTACAGCGATTCACCAGGTTCAATTAACCCCAGGCTGTTTTGGTGAGTTTGCTAAGAATACTGATTGCGCTGCCTTAGAGGAAGCGCAATCAGCCGGAAAAGAGAACTATGCTGATTCGGTCTGATCGTACTCAGCTCCCCGCCACCGGCTCGTCAGGCGAGGAATTTCTTCAAGACCACATCCACCAGCAAACTGAGCAGGAAGTAGGAACCAAACGAGCGGTTATAAAGGAAAGCAAGCGGGGCGAAGTAAAGAGGCCAACCGCCTTGTCCGTCGGGAAAATCCGCGGGGCGTTCTACGGGTTTGGGTTTGAGAAACGCCGGCATGACCTGCCTCAGCCGCGGTATCGCGAACAAGGTAATAAGCAGGACCGGCGAAAAGCCTTTTGCGACAATCAGGTGAACGATGAGGAAGTAGGGGAGGACCATCATGCCGATGACCGCGTAGCGCGAGATCTTCTCGCCGAGCAGCACCGGCAGAGTGTGGATTTTCTTATCGCGGTCCACAACGATCTTGTCGATATGCTTGCCGAAGATGACCGTGGTGACACCGAGCGCGTAGATGGTGCCAATGACCATCACGTCCCAACTCCAACTGCCCGCAACCACGAAGTACCCACCGCCAACCATCAAGGGACCCCACACGAGAAAGACCGCCACCTCGCCAAGTGCAATATATTTGAGGGGCCAGGTATAGAACAACAAAAGGAACGCGCCGGCCCCGAGCAGGTACCAGGCTTGCGGATCGTAATCGTTATGGCGCATGAGATAAATGCCGCACGCCAACGCAAGCAAGACAGTGACCACGAAGTAGGTGAGGTGCTGGCGTTTGCTCAACAGCTGATTCTCGAGCGGGTGAGGGCCGTACATGGTGCGGAAGTAGTTCTTCTGGTCAACGCCGCGCGCGTGATCCACGTAATCGTTCAGCAGGTTGTTACTGGCATGTGCCAGCACCAGGCCAAGCACGAGGGCGATCCACGGCAGGAGATCGAATGAGTTGTCGCGCCAGGCGAAAAGTCCCGCGAGAGCCGCCGACATCACGGTCATAACGAGGACAGCCGCGCGTGTAGAGATCAGCCAGCGTGAGATCGTATCGAGGCTGTCCCATTCCGCTTTGGAAACGTTGGGAATTACGGTAAGCGCCTTGCGCCACATGGAGAGGTTCATAGTTGCCCTATTCTAACACCGTCAGGCGGCCAGTTGAGCGAAATTCGTATCTCTTAGGCGGTTCACCAATTCACTCTGCGCGGTGTGCCACACAGGCTGGAGCGGACAGTTCTCCTCGAATATGCACGCGCCATGCTGCTCGACGCACATATTGAGGTGGATGGGTCCGTCGATGGCTTCGATAACTTCAAGCAGGGTGATCTTCTCCGGTTCCCGGGCGAGAGAGATGCCTCCGTGCGCGCCGCGCGACGTGTGCAGCAAACCTGCGACAGAAAGTTGTGAAATGATCTTTGCGAGAAATGACGGGGGAATCTTCTGTTCTTTCGCCACCTGACTGGTTGCGACGCGTTCCCCTTTGTTTACGCGCGCAAGATAAAGAATGGCGCGCGTTGCGTAATCGGCTTGGCGGGTGATTTGCATAGTGCCTTCCTTTCATGCAGGGGTATCGGGTGCCAGCCCGTTCTGCAGAAGCGTCTTGCTCCGGGGATTGCCGATAATTCGGATGTTCAAAATCCTCGATAATTAGTCTATGTGGGAATGGCGGTCGGAGGTAGTGACAGATGTCATCAAAGAAAATGATGAACCGCGTCCCGCCAGACTTGACGTTTGCTGCGCCATCGGCTATATTACCCCCACCCCCCTGGGGGGGGGTAAGAGGTCGGCAGAGGACGCTATCTGGAAACCAGAGGTAACCATGGAAACTGATATCACATTACGCCGGTTGAAAACGATCGAAGGGCATCTGCGCGGCGTCATCCGCATGGTGGAGGAGGACGCGTATTGCATTGATGTGATCCGCCAGATCCAGGCGGTCGATGCCGCGTTGAACAAGGTCAGTACGCAGATCCTGGAGAATCATCTGAATTCGTGCGTCATCACTGCGATTCAAGGGAACGACAAAAACGAACGCCAGCGCGTGTTGAAGGAGATCACCGAAGTGTTCGAGATGTCGGCGAAGGTCTAATTATTCTATGCATACAAGGAGTTGAAATATGATTAAGAAGATATTGCCGTCGTTGATCCTGGCTGTCCTGTTGGCGGCTTGCGGAGGAACCACAACCCCAAATACAGAAATCACTCTCGAATTGACGGACTTTGCCTACACCCCGTATTCTGTAAAGATACCGGCGGGCCAACCCGTGGTAATCACGCTTGAAAACAAAGGCTTGGTCGAGCATGATTTCGTGATCGAAGGTATCGAAGCCCGCACGAAGCTCGTGCAAGACAGCGGTTCCGAATCGCATCAGATGCACGGACAAGAGGAAGAGTTCGATGTGCACGCTTCGGCACAGACAGGCGAGACCACCGTGCTTGAGATCACCGTCGCTGAGCCGGGCACCTATCAATTCTTCTGCTCTGTCGAAGGACACAAGGAAGCCGGTATGATCGGCGAGTTGGTTGTCGTCGCCGCTGGTGAATAAATTCGAATCATAAGGAGAAGATCATGACTACAGTTACTTATTCCGTCCCTGCAATACACTGCGACCACTGCACCCACACCATCGAAATGGAAGTGGGCGACCTGCCGGGTGTGCAGACTGTTAAAGCCGACCTCAACACGAAGAAGGTCGAGATCGCCTTTGACTCGCCAGCCGATGAGGCGAAGATCAAAGCTTTGCTGACCGAGATCAATTATCCTGCTGAAGGGTTGATCACGCTCTAGCGCGAGCGGGAATCGTTCCCATACGTGGAAGTTTGAGCCACCATGAACAATTCACATGATATGCATGAGGGTCACGGCAATAAAGCGCCGGATCATACCTTGCACGGATCACCGTCTGGTGGGGCGATTCAAACTATCGATTCGCAAGATCAAACTCACGACGGGCATGGTGTGCACGCCTCTTCACCTTCGCAAGCCGATGAACATTCGGGTCACGTAGACCATGGTGGCCATGAAGAGATGTTTCGCAGGCGATTCTGGTTTTCCCTGCTGTTGAGCATTCCCGTCCTGCTCTACACACCCATGCTACAGATGTGGTTTGGCTTCACGATGCCCGAATTCACGGGGAGTCGGTGGGCGGCGCCTCTGTTTGCCGTGATCGTTTTCGTCTACGGCGGCGTGCCTTTCCTTCAAATGGCTGTCCCGGAAGTTCGCAGCCGCCAACCCGGTATGATGGTGTTGATCTCCCTTGCGATTTCAGTATCTTTTGTTTACAGCCTCGCGGCGTTGTTCTTCAATTTGGGTGAAGGGTTCTTCTGGGAATTGGTCACACTCATAGACATTATGTTGTTGGGGCATTGGATTGAGATGCGAAGCGTTCGTCAGGCATCGGGTGCGTTGAATGCGTTGGCAAAATTAATGCCCGATACCGCCGAACATATCATGCCTGATGGCAATATCCACGCCGTGCCGGTGTCTATGTTGAAGTTAAACGACCTGGTGCTTGTCCGCCCCGGGGCGAGCGTACCTGCGGATGGCGTGGTGGTAGACGGCGAATCGGATGTCAACGAGGCGATGATAACCGGCGAGTCGCTGCCGGTGAAGAAGATTCCGGGCGCTACGGTCATCGCCGGAAGTATCAACAACGATGGCAGTTTGCGTGTACGTGTTTCTGCAACCGGTGAACAGACCGCACTGGCGGGCATCATGCGGCTGGTGCGCGAGGCTCAACAAAGCAAATCGCGCACTCAAATATTGGCCGACAAAGCTGCCGGCTGGTTGTTCTATCTAGCCGTTGGCACCGCCGTACTCACCGCCGTTCTTTGGACTCTGGCAATCGGTTTTGATCTGTTCACCTTACAACGAGTTGTGGCGGTTTTGGTCATTGCCTGTCCTCATGCTTTAGGCTTGGCGGTTCCGCTCGTTGTGGCTATCACAACCACCACTGCGGCGCAAAATGGGATTTTGATTCGTAACCGTTTATCCTTTGAAGCCGCTCGTGAAATTAACGTCATCATCTTTGATAAAACGGGAACTCTTACCAAAGGCGAGCAGGGAGTGGTTTCCATGATATCGGTCGGCTCGGATGAAAACCATGCGCTTGCTTTGACCGCGGCGGTTGAAGCGGATTCGGAACATCACATTGCTCGCGCGCTTCGCCAAGCCGCGCGGGAAAAAAATTTGCACCTCCCGACGGTAGGCGAATTTGAAGCCATTAAAGGACGCGGTATCCATGCCAAGCACAATGGTAGGGAGTTGTGGGTTGGGGGTCCCAGGTTGCTTGAGATGCTCAAGATTCAGCCAGATTCAGGAATTTTGGAATTCGCTTCGTCTGCAGGGCAAAAGGGTCAGACCGTTGTCTACCTCATCGTTGACGGAAACGTTATCGCCGCATTTGCATTGGCAGATGTCATTCGACCCGAAAGCTTCGCGGCTGTAAAAAATTTGAAGGAAATGAACGTGCAAGTCGCCATGCTGACAGGCGATAGTAAAGAGGTCGCCAAAGCCGTCGCCGATGAACTTGGCATCGTCTTGTATTTCGCCGAAGTTTTACCCGAACACAAAGACCAAAAAGTGATCGAACTTCAAAGGCAAGGAATGAAAGTTGCAATGGTCGGCGATGGCGTAAATGATGCGCCGGCACTCACGCGCGCGGATGTGGGGATTGCGATCGGAAGCGGCACCGACGTGGCTGTTGAGTCGGCAGGAATCATTCTGGTGAAAAGCAATCCTTTGGACGTCGTCAAGATATTCAAATTAAGCCGTGCCAGTTACAACAAAATGATTCAAAACCTGATTTGGGCTTCTGGTTACAACCTTGTTGCCCTGCCGTTAGCTGCTGGTATTCTTGCCTGGGCTGGAATCCTGCTTTCCCCGGCGGTCGGCGCCTTATTGATGTCGGTCAGCACCGTTGTCGTGGCGATCAATGCTCAGTTGTTACGGCGGGTGGATCTGTCTCTGTAGTGGAGAGCTGAGCCAATTATGCGATTTTCGTCAGACATGCAACGTTCTTCAAACGGATCTTCACGGACAAGTCTGCTCTCCCGGGTTGCGTTTACGGCAACCCGCCATTGGTTCGAAATCTTCCTCGTTCTGTATGGCGGTTGGGTTTTCCTTCCGTTTCTTGCCCCAGTGTTCATGTATATCGGTTGGGATACCCCGGGAAAAATTCTGTACCTGTTGTACTCTTTTTTCTGCCATCAATTGCCGGAGCGGTCATTCTTTCTTTTTGGGGAAAAGATCATGTATTCGCTATCCGAGATTCAAATCGTCTGGCAGGACACGGCTAATCCGTTCATTCTGCGGCAATTTACGGGGAACGAAGTCATGGGATGGAAGGTCGCCTGGTCCGACCGTATGATTTCGTTTTATACGAGCATTTGGTTGCTCGCATTGATCTGGATACCATTTCGCAAAAGAATCAAGCCACTGCCCTGGTGGGGTTTCGCCCTGTTATTGCTCCCAATCGCCTTGGATGGCGGGACACATGCCATCAGCGATCTCGCAGGCATTGGCCAGGGATTCCGCGACACAAATCTATGGCTTGCGCGGTTGACCAGCGACGCCTTCGCGACTTCCTTTTACACAGGCGATGCCCTCGGCTCATTCAACTCGTGGATGCGTTTCGTTACCGGACTTTTGGCGGGGCTGGGTATTGTTTGGTTTGTCTTTCCGCATTTGAAAAATACTATTACATACAGCTAGTTTGGAGTTGAATACAACATGTCTGCTACAAAACAATTAACCCTCCCGATCACCGGCATGACCTGCGCCAATTGCGTTGCGACGGTCGAGCGCAATCTCAAGAAGTTGGACGGCGTGCAGACCGCGGTCGTTAACCTGTCGTCCGAGCGCGCCACCGTGGATTTCGATGCAACGAAACTTGGGATCGGCGATTTCATCGCCCGCGTCAACCGCGCCGGATACGGTATCGCCACCGGTGAAGCCGACCTCATCATCCACCGCCTCTCGGACGATAATGATGCCCGGCGCCTCGAAAAAACCCTGGCAAATCTTGAGGGCGTACTTCAGGCGCAAGTCACATACGCGACTGAAAAAGCTCGCGTCAAGTATGTACCTACCATCGTCACACAGGCGGAACTCCGCCGCGCAATTGCCTCGGCTGGTTTTGAGGCCGTGGAACTCGGCGGCGAGGCAGAAGATGCCGAAGCCATGGCGCGCGAGCATGAGATCAATGAACAGCGCCGCCTGCTCATCATCGGTATGATATTCACGATACCGCTTTTTCTGCTTTCGATGGGCAAGGACTTCGGGCTTTTGCCTGACTTTGTCTATGCCCGTACCTCCATGAGCGGGATGCGCGACGCCCAACCTTGGTTCGGCTGGCTGATGCTCACGCTCGCCATACCTGTTCAGTTCTATGTGGGTTGGCAGTATTACGTTGGTGCGTATAAGGCGCTGCGCAATAAGTCCGCGAACATGGACGTTCTGATTGCGATGGGTTCCTCCGCGGCATTCTTCTATTCGCTGCCGATCACGTTCGGCCTGTTGATGGGGCACGTTTACTATGAAACGGCGGCGGTCATCATCACGCTCATCAAGCTTGGGAAATTCCTGGAAGCCCGCGCCAAAGGGCGTACTTCCGAGGCGATCAAGAAACTGATGGGATTGCGTGCCAAGACCGCCCGCGTCATCCGTGACGGGGCGGAGGCTGAGGTCTCGATCGACGATGTCCGCGTAGGGGATATCGTACTCGTCAAACCGGGCGAGAAGATCCCCGTGGATGGCGTGGTCGTCGAAGGTCGAAGCGCCGTGGACGAGTCGATGCTGACAGGCGAATCGCTCCCCGTTGAGAAAAAACAAGGAGACTCGGTCATCGGCGCGACCTTGAACAAGCTGGGCCTGTTGAAGTTCGAGGCCACCAAGGTTGGGCGCGAGACCGCGCTCGCACAGATCATCAAACTCGTGGAGGACGCGCAGGGAAGCAAGGCTCCCATCCAAAAACTGGCGGACCAGGTTTCAGCCGTGTTTGTGCCGATCGTGATCGCCATCGCCGCGCTGACCTTTGCGGGCTGGTATTTCTTCGGTCCGGTATTGCCGATCAATGCCGATGTGGACAATTTCACCCGCGCCCTGATCAACACGGTCGCCGTGCTGGTGATCGCCTGTCCGTGCGCGATGGGGCTTGCCACGCCGACCGCCATCATGGTCGGGACGGGCAAAGGCGCTGAGGCGGGAATTCTCTTTCGCAATAGCGAAGCCCTGGAACGCGCCGGGAAGGTCAACGTGGTGGTGCTGGATAAGACCGGCACGATCACGAAAGGTCAACCGGCAGTGACGGATATAGTTATCAGTGATCGATCATCCATGAACAGTGACGAGTTATTGAGACTTGCAGCCTCCGTGGAAAAAGGCTCGGAGCATCCTCTGGGTGAAGCCATTTGGGCGGAGGCAACGACCCGTGGACTTTCGCTGGCGGAACCGGCCGGGTTCAAGGCGGAAGCCGGGCATGGCGTGCAGGCTGAGGTCGAGGGAAGAAGCGTCATGGTCGGAAACCGCCGCATGTTCGAAGCGCGCGGCATCCCGTTGGGTGGGCTCGAATCCGAGGTGAGTCGTCTGCAATCCGAAGCGAAGACCGCCATGCTGGTCGCGGTGGATAATGTCGCGGCGGGTATCATCGCCGTTGCGGACACGATCAAAGACAGTTCGAAGGATGCGATCGCGGACCTGCATGCGATGGGCTTGAAAGTCGCGATGATCACGGGCGACAACCAAAAGACCGCTGAAGCGATCGCAAAGCAGGTCGGCGTGGATACTGTCCTGGCCGAAGTTCTGCCTGAGGGAAAATCTTCAGAGGTGAAGAAACTTCAATCATCCTCGGTCAATGGCGCATCATCTGTCGTTGCTATGGTGGGCGACGGGGTGAACGATGCCCCCGCGCTCGCCCAAGCGGATGTGGGTCTCGCCATCGGGACAGGCACCGATGTGGCGATGGCCGCCGCGCCTGTGACGCTGATGAGCGGCGACCTGCGCGGCGTGTCGCGCGCGATCCGCCTCTCGCGTCGGACGCTGGGTACAATCAAGCAAAACCTGTTCTGGGCCTTCTTCTACAACGTGATCTTGATCCCCGCCGCGATGTTCGGTTTTTTGAACCCGATGCTCGCCGCCGGTGCAATGGCTTTCAGCAGTGTCTTTGTGGTGACCAACAGCCTGCGCCTGCGCCGGGTGAAGATCTAAAACGCCGCACAATGTCAATATGGAAATTACAGACACGGGTCGAGACGAGGGATTAATGAATGTAAAAACTGCTTGCGGCGGGACGTTAAATGATTCATCCGGATACCCGAGCGCCATGTTCCAAGGCGACATCGTCTACTTTTGCAGCAAGGCCTGTCTGGATGCCTTCCGGAAATCCCCGGTTGCCTTCATGGCGGGTGAGATCGAGCATCCCATTGAGGATGCTAAAAATCATATATCTAATGAACAGGAGAACTTGAAATGAAGAAAATCACTATCATCGCTCTGCTCATGCTGGCATTGTTCGTTGCTGCGTGCGCGCCCAAGGCTGCCGAAGAAATGCCGAAAGCCGAATTACCCGCCGGTAAAGCCTGGGCGGACGGCAAGGAGATCTTCTTCGTCCACACCGAAACATCGGATGCCGGTGTAGCTCAGCTGTTGACCGACATGATGAATTCGCCCGTTTTGCATGTCGCCTCGCTTGCGGATGTGCCGGCGGAATCGCTTGCCGATGTGTACGTCTTCGATAACGGACTCGAAGGCATGGGTCCCTTCGGTTTTCAAGCCGACGTGTTCGATAACCCGCCCGGGACAACCGGCTATTCCCCGTTGCGGCGCATCAATGTCGTGACGTGGGCTGACCCCGCCAAAGCACGGCTGCTGACCTCCGAAGCTGAGATCATGTCCGCGAAGGACGCCGGCGAGGTCACGATTTCACAGCCGGGTGTGGTGGTCAACATGCCATTCGTCGTTTGGGATGGCGGTCAGCGGTAGCGCTTTCGGAGCAAAATTGGGAACCCACGGATCGCATTCTGAGTGGGTTCCCAACAATCCATTCAGGATCGCCATTTTACAGCCGAGGTCCCCTTGGTGCCGTTCAGGTTATTCGACTATTATGGTCGAATTACACGGTTCCGGGTGTTTAATGTCACTGATGAAAGCCGGCAGTGAAATCTATAATCTGCAATATTCTTCCATACCGTCTTTGGAGCTTGAGGATTCATGAATCGTCAAAACAAACCTGCAGTAGGTCCGGTCATTCTCTTTGCCGTTGGAATCGGGTTGATCGCGATGTCGGTGGTAATGCTTGCTGCGCAAAACCAGAATTTTGAGAGTTTTTCGTTCGATGCAGGCAGCGGTTTCGGCGGTCGTCTCTCGGTCGCCTTCATCACAGGACTCACTACAGGAGGTTTGAGTTGCCTTGCCATTCAGGGCGGTCTGTTGGCGAGTTCACTTGCGCATCAGATCGAACAGGATTATTCAGAACAGGCGGCGGGGCACAGGCGGGGCAAGAAGGACAAACATATCCAGCCGCCGCGCACGAGCACTGCCGTTCCGATCCTCTTGTTTCTTCTGGCGAAGCTGGTTGCCTATACCGTGCTGGGATTCCTTCTCGGCTGGGCGGGTTCCTTCCTCACCCTGAGTCCCATTACGCGCGCAGTCTTGATGATCGTTATCGGTGTTTTCATGGTGGGCAACGCGCTGCGTATGTTCAACGTGCATCCGATCTTCCGTTATTTTTCAGTTGAACCGCCAAAATTCATCACGCGTTACATCCGCCGCACTGCCAAAGGGACAGATACGTTCACGCCGCTTTTTCTCGGCGCGTTGACTGTCCTTATTCCCTGTGGTGTGACCCAAGCCATGATGGCTGCGGCTCTCGCGACGGGCAACCCGCTATCCGGTGGTTTGATGATGTTCGCCTTCACCCTGGGAACGATTCCCGTCTTTTTTATTGCCGCTTTCCTCGCCACCGAACTCGGCGCGCGCACAGAGAAGTTCTTCATGCGCTTCGTCGCGGTCGCTGTCTTGATCTTGGGGCTGGTCACCCTGGATAGTGGTCTGAACTTGATGGGATCGCCGCTCTCGATCCAGAACCTCAGCCGGAGCATTCTGCCTACCGGCAGCACTGAGCTAGCGTCCACAGTGCCCAATGCCGACAACACCGCAACCTTGTTCGTAGAGAATGACGGATACTTTCCACAGACTCTCAGTCTTAATGCAAACTCGCCCATCGTCTTGAACCTCGTCACCAATGGGACTTATTCCTGCGCGCGCGATTTTGTCATCCCTGCGTTGGGGTTTTATCAACTTCTCCCAGACACTGGAACCGTTCAAGTGGACATCCCCGCCCAGCCCTCCGGCACGCGCATGTTCTTCACGTGCTCGATGGGTATGTACACCGGTGTGATCATTTTTAAGTAACTCATTACCTGGAGAATTTCATACCGTATGAAGAAGACCTTTTCCGTTCCAGACATGTCTTGCACCAACTGCGCCATGAAGCTCGAGAGTCTCGAGGACGATCTCGATGGGGTGCGCGAGGTCAACGCCAGTTACCACAAACTGCAAATGGTCGTGGATTACGATGAATCGAAGCTGACGATCGAGGAGATCGTCGCTGCCGTCAAAAAGAAGGGTTATTCGGCCATATCCGCCTAGGGGTTTCCGTTTCGGGTATACTGGCATCGGTTACTGCGATGCCAAAGTTTTTCACTCTAGAGCAAGCCAATGAAGCCTTGAGAATCATCCGTCCGCTGATGGATGAAGTGATGCTTATCCGCGAGCGAATTCTCGCCAACCAGCCCGAGATCTGGTCCGCGGTGGAAAAATCCGCGGGGAATGGCGGCAACCCGGTGCTTGGCAGGATGGTCTTCGAGTTCGAAAAGTTCGACGCATTGGTTCATCAAGTTCAAGATACCGGCGCGCAGATCAAAGACATCAACATTGGCCTGCTCGATTTTTCTGCACAGAAAGACGGCCGCGAAGTTTATCTGTGCTGGCAGCACGGAGAGGGCGACATCGCTTATTGGCACGAAGTGGACGCGGGGTATGCCGGGCGGCAACCGATCGAGTTCTTCTGACCGATCGGTTCTAATGTAAGTGCGGCGGGGGTGACAGCATCGAATTCAAGTGATCCAATCCTGTCTGTTGCCTGGAGATGAATGAACAAAGGAATTTTGAGCGGAATAGCGGCATACACGCTGTGGGGATTCTTCCCGATCTATTGGAAATTGTTGCAGGATGTTCCGGCGCCGCAGCTGCTAGGGCACCGCATCGCGTGGTCGTTCTTACTGTTAAGCGCAGTGGTTTTTGTCACGCGCCAATGGAATGAATTTCGTTCCGCTTTAACTGTGCGGACTTTCCAGATCTATTTCATCGCGGCCATTCTCATCGGCATAAACTGGCTGACGTATGTGTGGGCGGTCAACGCGGGTTTCATCATCGAAACAAGCCTGGGTTATTTCATCAATCCATTACTCAGTGTGCTGATGGGCGTGATCTTCCTGCGTGAACGCTTGCGCGTCTTGCAGTGGTTCCCGGTCGCCCTCGCCGCGATCGGAGTGGCGTATCTTACTTTTGCCTATGGTCGCCCGCCATGGATCGCACTTCTGTTGGCATTTACATTTGGTTTTTACGGTTTAACGAAGAAACTTGCCCCGCTGGGCTCGGTGTTTGGCCTCACCCTCGAGACGGGCATCTTGTTCGTACCCGCGGTTCTCTATCTTGGCTTGGCAGAAAACGGTGGCAATGCCTTCTTCTTACACTCTGGAGTCACCGCCGACCTCCTGATGATCGGTGCTGGTGTAGTGACGACGATTCCGCTGTTATTGTTTGCCTCCGCCGCAAAACAGGTTCCGCTTTCGACGATCGGCATCCTGCAATATCTCGCCCCGACCATGCAATTTCTCATCGGGGTTCTTATCTACAAAGAGCAGTTCGATCGATCGCGGCTGGTCGGGTTCGGCCTCGTCTGGCTCGCGCTGATCATTTTCTGGGCGGAAAGTTATTTGGCAAATCGAAGTCCCATCCAGCCCATCCCTGAACTCGGAGAAGGTTGATGAAGCTGCTTTTCATTGGCGGAACCGGACTGATCAGCTCGGCCTGTTCCGACCTGGCTGTTGACCGAGGGCATGACCTCTTCATTCTAAATCGCTCCTCTTCGACAAAATATCACCCGCCCAGCGGCGCCACTCATTTGCAAGGCGACCTGCACGGGGATGAAACGCATCTCGCCGCCCTTTTGGCGGGTCACCGCTTCGACGCGGTCGTGAACTTCATCGCCTTTACCGCTCACGACATAGAACGCGACATTCGTCTGTTCAGGGAAAAGACGGATCAATACGTCTTCATCAGTTCGGCTTCGGCGTACCAGAAGCCGGTGCGGAACTACCTCATCACCGAAGAGACCCCGCTGGGAAATCCCTTTTGGGAATACTCACGCAACAAGATCGCGTGTGAGTCGCGCTTGATGAATGCGCATCAGAACGAACACTTTCCGGTCACGATCATCCGACCCTCGCTTACCTATGGACCCACCCAAATCGCACTTGCGATGAACAGCTGGCTCCATCCATGGACGATCGTCGAACGCATGAAACAAGGGAAGAAGGTCATTGTTCCGGGCGATGGGACCTCCCTGTGGGTGGTCACATGGAATGCCGATTTTGCAAAAGGACTGATCGGTCTGCTGGGCAACGCCCGGGCGATCGGGGAGGTGTTTCAGATCACCTCCGATCACGTCCTCACCTGGAATCAACTCTACGAAGAGGTTTATCACGCCCTGGGTGCCCAGCCGAACATGATTCACGTTCCGAGCGACTTGATCGTCGCGCACGACCCCGAAAAACTCGGCACGTTGATCGGCGATAAGTCGAACAGTGTTGCGTTCGATAACTCCAAGATAAAGCGCTTTGTCCCAGACTTCCATTGTGAAATCACGTGGGCCGAAGGTATCCGCCGTTCGCTGGCCTGGTTCGAAGCGCATCCAGAGTTCCAAACGATCGACCAAGATGCGAACCGGATGTGGAATACGATCATCTCCTCGTTTGAACGCGCGTTTCCCTAATTACTTCTTCTTCTCCATTTGACATAACTTCATACGTGTTGCTTGTTCGGTCGCAGCCACTGTGCCTGCAGAGACCTTTGAGAAGTGCTATCTTTCTCTGTAATCTCTCCGGCGACAGGGACACCTGCAAGAGGTCTATTCGTCTCTGAATTATGCGGATTCCTCTGGAGTAGGCTGGGCATTGGCAAAGCGGATCGTGGAATTTCATCGAGCAGACAGTAGTGGGATGCAGGCTGGGAGGGTGGCAATGTACGTCAGGCTCTCAGGCTTCCCGACGCGCGACGCGGGGGAACCGCTGGGATAGAGTCAAAGCCGACCGTTTGTATCCAATTTCACAAACAAGTAGTATAATTTCGCCGGGATTGAAGGAAATCAGAATGTTAACGGCGATCAGCGACGCGCTCAGTCTCTCACACTTGCAACGCGAGGAAGTGCGCGCCGACCCCTATCGGTTTTACGAACAACTCCGTGAGCAAGACCCGATCCATTGGGATGAAGAGTTCGGGTTTTGGGTCCTCACACGGTATGATGACATCGCGGCACTGTACAACGACGAACGCTTTTCACGCGCAGAGGGGCTGATGCGAAACTTCGAGCGGCTTACGAATCCGCAACAACAGATCGCGGAACCCGTCTATCGTTCGTTCGCCAGGACCGTTTTTTATTCCGACCCGCCCTATCACTCCCGCCTTCGCAGTATGATGAACCATGCGTTCACGCCTCGCTACGTGGAGCGATTGCGCCCGTTCATTCAACAGACCGTGAACGAATTACTCGATGCACATCACGGCGAGATGGATGTCGTTGAGGATCTTGCCTATCCTTTGCCGGTCATGGTCATCGCGGAACTGATCGGTTTACCCGCCGCCGACCGCGCGAATTTCAAAACCTGGTCCGATGACCTGTTTGCGATCCTCGGCACGGTGAAAAACAAACCTCAACAATTGCTCGAACGCGCCGCGCAAAGTTTGGGCGAGATGACCGATTACATCAAAGCCCTGGCGGACAGGCGACGTGATAACCTGGGTGATGACCTGTTGAGCGTTTTACTTGGTGTTTCAGGGGACGGCAAATGTCCCGTTCCGCATCATCCGCAGGGACAACTGACTCGCGGATCCCAAACCGTCCCCTCGCTGACAGCGGACGAGCTGGTCGCCAACGTCAATATCCTGCTCAGCACAGGTCATGAGACCACGACTCACCTGATAGGCAATGGGATTCTGGCGTTGCTTCAACACCCCGACCAGATGAACTTGTTGCAAGCAAACCCCGCATTGATGGCTTCGGCTGTGGATGAAATCCTGCGTTACGATAACCCTGTGCAAATAACCTATCGTTCCGCGCTTGAAGATGCTGATTTGAACGGTAAATTGATCCGAAAAGGGGATCTGGTCAACACGGTCATCGGTTCCGCCAACCGCGACCCCGATCGATTCATCGAACCTCACCGCTTCGACATCACGCGAGACGAAGGTCGTCATCTCAGTTTCGGCTTGGGGATCCATTTTTGCATCGGCGCGCCGCTCGTCAAACTCGAAGCGGAGATCGCCTTTGAAACCATCC
>CAZFDL010000019.1:0-25266 GCA_964517905.1 uncultured Anaerolinea sp.
GCGAACGAGGTCATTGCGAACCGCGCCACGCAAATTTTGGGCGGCGAACTCGGAAAATATTACGTGCATCCGAATGACCACGTCAACATGGCGCAATCCACCAATGACACGATTCCTACGGCGATTCGTTTGGGGGCGTTGTGGCGCGTGGATGAACTGCTCGCGTCGCTGAAAAATTTACAGTCTGCACTGGAAGGCAAAGCAAAAGAGTTTGATGAGGTGGTCAAGTCGGGGCGCACACATTTGCAGGATGCCGTGCCCGTGCGGCTCGGTCAGGAATTCGGCGCGTATGCCAAGGCAATAGAGCGCGACGCGGATCGCGTGCGCCGAGCGGCAGAGGGGTTGAGGCGGCTTGGCATCGGCGGGACAGCCGTCGGCTCCGGTTTGAACGCCCATCCCGAATATCACGCGCGCATGGTGAAAAAATTATCCGAGATCACCGGGCTGGAGTTGTATCAGTCTGATAATTTATTCGAGTCGATGCAATCGATGGCAGACGCGGCGGATTTTTCCTCTTCACTGCGGACTCTCGCATTGACTTTGATTCGGATCGCCAACGACTTCCGCCTCCTCTCCTCAGGACCTTCAACTGGCTTCGATGAGATCAGATTGCCCGCCGTTCAGCCCGGTTCTTCGATCATGCCGGGCAAAGTGAACCCCGTGTTGGCTGAGATGTTGGATCAAGCCATGTTCCATGTGGTGGGATGCGACACGACGGTGGCGCTGGCAGCGCAAGCGGGACAACTCGAATTGAATGTGATGATGCCCATCCTCGCGCACAATCTATTTGAAATGATGCAAGTGGTCATCGGTTCTGTCAATGCATTCACCGAACGCGCGGTGAAAGGCGTGACCGCCAACCGCGAAAAAGCGGAGGGCTGGCTCGCGAAGAACGCCATCATCGTTACTGCGTTGAACCCCGTGATCGGATATTCACAAGGCGCGGCGTTGGTGAAAGAGGCGATGTCATTGAACGCTTCGATCAAAGAACTGGCGATCGAAAAGGCAAAGGCAGGTTTGTTGAAACACCGCGACGAGGAGCGCCCCGTGAAGCCCGAAGAGATCGAGTCCGCGCTGGGCGATTTGCGTAGGTTGACGGAGGGAGGGATTGTGGGAGGCGTGAGCGGAGGAGGATGATTCGCATCAGGGACGATACATGACCAGGAAATTTCGCACCTTCGTTTTCTTTCTGATCGCCGGACTGCTCCTCCTCTTCCCCAGTTTCAACGGCGATAGGTGGGGATTGGTGCGTGAATACAATTACCGCGGCTGGCAAACGACATCCGAACGCGTGGTCGTTGCACGCCTGGCAAAATCGCAACAGGATGGATTATTTTCCGCCGGTGGTTTGCTCGGACTTCTCGACGCCGAGGACGGCTGGGCTTTCGGGGCGGAGATCGCGAACCATCAATATCAGGTATATGAGACGGGACAACCAATTCAATCGTATCTGGTATACAAATCACATCCGGGATTTCAGGGCATTGTTTTTGGTCTCGTTGACACCCTGACAAATTTTCCTGCCTTTACAAATTTAGAAATTTTTAGATGTTCGGTTGCGCTTGTCTCGGCGGTTGTTATCGCGTTGATTGCCGCGGCTATCGCCGTCGAGTTCGGTTGGCTGGCGGCTTTACTGATCTTAATTTTCGCGGCTGTATCAGAATGGATGATTCTCCCTGCGGGCAGTCTGTATTGGAATCTGTGGGCGTTTTTCCTGCCATTCGTTTGTGGAATCTTTCTATTGGCGGATGCTTCAAAAAAGAATATTTTTCCTTCTTTTAGGATTTATTTTGTAATCTTCCTCACCGCATTGATCAAAATCCTTTTCACCGGGTTCGAGATCATCACGGCCGCGCTGGTGATGGCGACCGTACCGTTCGTTTATTTTGCCGTTCGAGACAATTGGGATTGGAAAACCCTGATGCGACGGGCAATACATCTCGGCATCGTTCTCGCGTTAGCGACGATCACCGGGCTAGGCGTGCTCATCCTGCAGATCGCCTCGGCGGATGGAAGCCTGAAGAGCGGACTCTATTACGTCACCGATACGTTCAACCGGCGCGCGGCCGGCAACGCCGATGAGTATCGCGGCGTCTACGCGGAGAGCTTGAGAGCTAGTCACGCGGAAGTACTGGGGAGGTATTTGAGCACAGAAGCATTATCAATTGGAAACGTAACCGTTGCTTATTGGCAATTGATCGGGGTATTTGCCCTGTTCACTCTTTTGTACCTTTACAGGCGCAGGAATGCGCCTCCCGCAAAGTCCCCCGACTCCGGAGTTGCACTTGTCGTTGCCACATGGTATTCGGTGCTTGCGCCCTTATCATGGTTCATCATCTTCAAGCCCACTGCCTACATCCACACATTTCTTTTCCCGATGGCGTGGCAAATGCCATTCGTTTTGCTTGGGATTGCTTTATGTGGTTATGTGATCCAGAATTTATTCCAATCAAGAACCGCGCAAGTCACTTAACCGCCCTCGCCCTCATCACAAACCGGTTCACACCACCGAGGCGGTATTTGTACTCCTCGTCCCCGCGCATGAAATCGAATTCGGCGCGGCCGTTCTCGCAACACCATTGAATCGTGTTGGCGAGCAAAACCCAGCCGGGGGAAAGTTCCATGTGGTCGCGGCTGACGCCGGAGTTGTAACCCCACAATTTATTCCTGTAATCGAAGTTCAACGAGGCGGCGACTCTCACGCCATCCACTTCGAGGAAGCCAAGCCAGAGATAACCCTGATCGAACGCGGCGCGGATGGTGGAGGTCATTTGCGCGCGCATGGAATCTTTGAGGAACATGGCTTTGTTGGGATCTTGAATCATCAAATGGAAGAACGAGTCCATCTCCGCCATGATGTCGGCATCCCTGCCGACGAGATGAAAGCGGACGTTCAAATTGGATTCGGCGGCTCTGCGCATTTTTCGGCGGATCTCATGCCGCTGTTTTTTATCCAGACGCGCGAGATATTCATCGAACGATCCGTTCAAGGCAATGCGGGGAGTGGGACGATATACCTCTTCCTGATAAACCCAGCCGCGTGTTTCGGATTCCTCTTTGAGCGCGGCAAGGGTGGGAGAATCGTCGGGCAGGTTATACCAATCTATGGCAGACCAGTTCTCCCCCGGGGAGGAGGCGAGAAAGTCAACCAGACCGGATAGAAAGCGCGGCATATCCTGTCGGCGCACGATCAAGTCGAGATAATCGGAGATTTCGATGCTCCCGAGCAACATCAGCGCCCGTCGGCCATCGTAATCAGCGATGAACAGCGGGGCAATGCCAATGAGCTGGTCGTTTTCCATTGCCGAGATCAAAGTCAATTCAGTGGATTGGCGCGGCCATTCGCCGCCGCCGAGGGTCTGCCACCATTCGCTGAGATATTCGTAACGCGAGAACGGCGTATCGGCGATACTTTGCTCAACCAGCGCGTTCCAAGTCGAGGGGTCAATTCCTGAAAAATCTTGTTGTCGTGTGAAAATCATGATGCATCCATAAAGTAGGGGCGGAGCATGCTCCGCCCCTACTACAATGACATTCGATAAATTTTACCAGTATAATGATGGCAACTTTTCGATCATTCTTACGCCGTGGCAACCTTCGATCTCAACATCCTCCCGATCCACCGAATCAACGGACAAGACTCCGCATCACTGCCGGGGTTGCTCGCGCTTACGCCGGCGCGCAAAACCGCACGCGGCCGCGAGAAAGACAGCCTGGTCATTTATCTCATGCTGTCTGGAAATGCGTCACTGTCCGATGCAGAACTCGCCCAGGTCAACCACATCGCAGCGAATATTTTTTACCAATCGCCCGGCTCGCTCACGAGCGCCATGCGGAAGACCGCGGAAAACCTCAACGCCACACTGCTCGAACGGAACCTCTCCACCAGCGGGCGCGGGCAATACGCGCTGGGCATGCTCGTTCTCGCCTCGGTTCGTGAGACACAATGCACCCTGCTCCTGAGCGGACCGGTGCATGCGGTGTGGGTGGGCGAAGGACAGTCGCGTCACATTCACGATCCAGCGCTATCGGGCAAGGGCTTGGGGTCGAGTCAGAACGTTCAAACGTATCTTTCGCAAGTGGAGCTGCATTCCAACGACCTGCTCGTGTTGTGCGGCAAATTCCCAAGGGATTGGGAAGCCGATCTGCTGAGTGAACGACCGCCTGCTTCGCTGGATGCGAGCTATCGCAAACTGACGTTCACCAAAGGCGACCTGCATGCCGCGCTCATCCAGCCGCAGCTTGGACGAGGCGCGATCACCGTCCTGTATGTGGATGTGAACGCGCCGCGTCAGCCTCAGGATGAAGTTGATTCTGTTTCCCCGGCAGTCTCCTCGCCTGACACAGTTGAACCGCGAAGTCGCGAAGTACGCGAAGAGGAGGTCGTAGCCGAAGATTTTTCGATTACGGATCCCCAAGTACCGAGTAGAGAATCTCCGGTCTTTAATTCTGCAGTCCCCGATTCTCCTGCCCCGATCACCGAAGAACAACTCGACCGAATGGCGGACTTTGCCGCGCACATGCTCCAGCCTTCCGCATACGCGATCCCTCCGCAACCGGAGCAGTTGCTCCCTCCCCACCAGGAAGATTCGCGCGAGACAACCGAGGAATCGCCCTCCACGCCGCGAAATTTTCCTCCATCCATTCCGCGGGCACAGCCAACCACCGAGCAAACTATCAAACCCGCTCCAGATGGAACGGAAGAAGTGGTAGAAATAATAGAAGAAGCCAGGGCGGCGTCTCTTGAAGAAGACTCCCCCATGCCTGCCGCTGCGACCGCCGCCGCAAACGCGGACAAGCCAGATGCGCACAGAATCGCGACGCGCCAGATGGCGAAAGTGATGGTTGGCGGGATCCAATCGGGGCGGCGCTTGAACGACAATCTGCGCTCATTTTTTCAGCGGTTTATCCCACGACTGCTGCCCGGAACTGAATCCCCTGTTGCCGAACCAGATCAACAGCCGATGTTCTTCATGCCAACGTATGCGCTGGTCTTCATCGCACTGATCATCCCGATCATGGTCGTGACCATCGCAGTCGTGGTTTACTTGCGATTTGGTCAAAGCGTGCAATATGATGAGTTCTATCGCCAGGCACAGAGCGAAGTCGCGCGCGCGATGAGCGAAAGCGAGCCTGTCCGCCAGCGCGACGCGTGGGAACGCTCTCTTGAGTTGCTGGCACAGGCAGAAGAATACGGTGAGACCGAACAATCCGATCAACTCGAACAAGTAGCACAATCGAATCTCGATGCACTGATGGGCGTATTACGGCTTGAATTCGTCCCTGCGTTCACCAATGGGCTCGGCGGAGATGTGCAGGTCAGCCGCATGGCGGCAAGCGAAAGCGACCTGTACATGCTCGATGCCGGACGCGGTGAGATTCTGCATGCGGTCTTCACGGGGCGCAGTCTCGATCTTGATACCACATTCAATTGCAAGCCCGGTACCTACGCGGGTTATCAGGTTGGCACATTGGTCGACCTGCTTGCGCTGCCAAAAGTCAATCTCGCGGGTGCCACGGTCCTCGGCATAGACGCCGATGGGAACCTCCTGTACTGCGCCCCCGGTCAGGTGCCGCAAGCCATTCCGCTCCCGTCGCTTCCCAATACAAACTGGGGACGCATCACCGCCTTCGCGCTGGACGGCAGCAATTTATACGTGTTGGATGCAACCGCGCGGTCCGTGTGGGTGTATGTCGGTCAGGAAAGCACCTTCATCGACACGCCCTACTTTTATTTCGGCAATCAGATCCCCAACACGATCGATACCGCCATCGACCTCGCCGTCAGCGGCGACGACCTCTACCTGCTTCACGCCGACGGGCATGTTTCCACCTGCACGTTCAGCCGCATCGTCGAAACGCCCACGCGCTGCCTCGATCCGCTCAACTTCCTCGACCCCTTCCCCGCGCATCAGGATATCAATATTTTTGCGCAAGCCCACTTCACGCAGATCTCCCTCACGGCTGCGCCGAACTCCGTCCTCTTGCTACTGGATTCGGAGAATCGAAAAGTCTTCCGCTTCACACCGCGCTCGCTGGAGCTACAGAATCAACTCACAGGGAACGCCGGCAAAGGCAATCCGTTCCAGTCCGGTCCTGCTGGCGCGATGACCGTCAGCCCGAACTACGTATTGTATGTGGCGATTGGAAACCAAGTCTACTTCGCAATGAACCTGCCGTAAGCGTCCGCCGCTGAGATACAGAGTTTCTGTGATCCATTCATTTTTCCTCCTTCCCCCATCGATTCTTTGACATGAGTTTATTTTCCCTCTTCCGACGAAAAAACCCGCCTCCCTCGCAGGGTATGGTTGCTTCAGACTCCTCAGACGAACCGCCTCAGCAGACGCTCCTCAAAACCCTCGTCATCGTCTACGACCCCGTAGTAGACAAAACCTCCGGCAAGAAACTTTCCGAGTTCATGCATTGGAATAAAGTGGAAGACCTCGCCATGGGATTCATGTCCGATATTCTGCAAGTCAGCGGCGGGCTCGTGCGTTACCAGATCATCCAGCGCATCGATGTGGATGCCTTCCCCGCCAAAGTGAACGGATTTGTTTACGACGCGGAAACCTATCTCAATGTCCTGCGGGGTGAAACGACCCCGTACATGCCGCAGGAGGCGGATTATCACGCCATCATCAAGCGATTTAATCTCCTGCAACGGGTGGCAAAGGACGAGATCGACGAAGTGTGGATCTTTAATTTCCCACACGCTGGCTTTTACGAGTCGATCATGGCCGGGCCGAAGGCGTTCTGGTGCAACGCGCCGCCTCTGAATCAAACCGAGGCCGCCGGGCGGCGATTTGTGATCATGGGTTTTTCGTATGAACGCGGAGTGGGTGAAATGCTCGAGAACATGGGTCACCGCGCCGAGTCGATCATGGAAAAGACCTTTGAGAATCTTTCGGGCGAGGATCACTTGTGGAATCGCTTCATTCGATACGACCAGACCTCCCCGGGGAAAGCCGCGCTGGGCAACGTCCACTTCGCGCCGAACAGTGTTCGCGATTACGACTGGAACAATCCTTCCATCGTCATGAGCGAGTGTGACGACTGGCTGTACAACTTTCCCAACTTCAAAGGCATCCTGCGTGAGGTTTCCGCCGCGGATTGGGGTAATGGCGATATTCGGGAACATCACAAGTGGTGGATGAAGCACCTCCCCAAGGCCTCCGGCCGGCGGAGTGGCATACACAATAATTGGTGGCAGTATATCGCCAACCCCAACCATGTGAACACGTGAGGCGCGCAGGCGAACAGAAGGTTTTCTCCGCCTGCGAACGAAGTGTTCTCGAGTTGCAATCTTTTTTTCCGAGGGTAAAGAATACAATGAGCCGATAAAAGGTGAATGGGATGGTTTCGTCATGGCTCCGTGCGCCACCGCACAAAACGCTCCGCTACATCATCGTCAGCATCACCTTCATGTTGTATTTGTGGGTCTTTACCTATTTCCACCACGAATATGGCACGGTGATTACTTCCCTTGCCCTTGTTCCGGTCATCCTCGGTAGTTGGTATTTTGGTGTGGCTGGGGGGATGGTCACTGCCATGTTCTCGATAGCGGGAGATGTCGCCTCCCTGCTCGCATTGGGTCACCCGTTGAGCGAATTAACCGCGAGCCCGGGGTATTTCATGGGAATTGCCCTGTTGTTTTTCGTCGCGTTCATTGTGGGACGCATGGCAGCCATCCTGTTCAGACATAACGAAGTCATTCTCCGGCTCGAGAAGCTGGAAAAGGACCGGCAGGAACACGCGAATTTCCTCGAATTTCTTAATCAGATTACCGGAACGGCGCTTGAATCAGATGATCTCGAATCAAGCCTTCAGATTCTCGTCGCGCAAATTGCCGTGCTATTCAAGGCAGACGACTGCTTCTTTGCGCGCTGGGAAGAGACGAACGCCCTTACCATCCCCATGGTGGCATACGGTTCGTTCCGCGAAACCTACCCCAAGATGCGCTTCGAACCGGGCGAGAAGACCCTGACCTTCTCGATTCTCAAAGCGGGACACCCGCTCGCAATTGCCGACATCGAGAACTCTCCGCATATCGATCCAAACTTCGCCTCTCGCTTCTCCCGAAAATCGATGCTGGGAATTCCGCTGATAGCCCAGAACCGCAAATTGGGAGCTCTAATTTTGGGCTACAGTGAAAGCCGATCGTTCGATCCCGGCGAAATTGTGCGCGCCGAGATCGCCGCGGAACAAATCGCGCTCGTGTTTGTAAAATCACAACTGCTGGAGGAGGCCAGGAAGAAGGTTGTGGAGTTAACCACGCTCCACGATGTTGCCAGCGCTTCCATTCAGTTGGATAATGAAGACCAGTTGATCGAGCGCGCGACGGAAATCATCGGCAAGAATCTTTATTCCGATAATTTTGGAATCCTGCTTTTGGACGGAAGTACCGGAATTCTTCATCCTCATCCATCCTATCGCTTTGGGTTGACGAGCAAGTCGGCCGGCCGGGATCTCATGCTGGGGCAGGGAATCACCGGTCATGTTGCTGAAACTGGTCAACCCTTGCGCACCGGGAACGTGAATCAAGTGGAATACTATTTAACCGTAGACGAGAGAATCACATCGGAACTGGCCGTGCCCATAAAGATCAAGGATCGGGTGTTGGGAGTCGTCAACGCGGAGAGCGTGAAACCGGATGCCTTCACCCGGGACGATGAGCGCCTGCTGACAACGCTGGCTGGTCAACTCGCCACCGCCATCGAACATATGCGCAAGGCGCACACCGAGCGGAAGTGGCTGGATCAGCTTGCCCATTCGAATCAATTGGTCTACGCGCTCGCCCACGTTACAACCCACATCCAAAAAGCGTTAACACCCGACGAAATCATCGAGGTCCTGGGTGTGGAGCTCGATAAACTGGGTCTCACGTGCATCGTTGCTGTATACGATGAAGAACGAAAACTGTTCCGCCTGCGATCCACGTCCATGAAACCCGAGATACTCGAGCTCGTGGAAGAGCATTTGGGATTTGCATTGATCGAACACAGATTTTCACTGCCGCCAACAGCCAGCGAAACAGGCAACCCAGACCTGCTCGAACCTCAGATCCTACCTTCTCCCGCACAGGATATCGAAATGGTATTCGGAGAGCGCTTGAATAGAGAGGCATCCGAAGTGCTTGGGGCGCTGGGCTTCGACCCCAGCGTCCAGCTCGTGCGGCTTCCGTTGGCTTTGGAAGACAACCTGCTGGGAATTCTGTGGATCTGGGGTGAAAACGCGAACAAATTGGACTTACCCATCCTGTCCATTTTTTCCAAACAGATCGCAACCTCATTGGAACGCGCCCGGCTCTTTCAGGAAGTGCAGAACCTCGCCCTAACAGACCCACTGACCGGTCTGCACAATCGCCGCAGTTTATTCGAGTTGGGGAAGATCGAAATCTCGCGAGCATCCCGCTTTAACCGCCCCTTTGGCTGCCTGATGCTTGACCTCGACCTCTTCAAACAGGTCAACGACACCTATGGACATCGGACCGGCGATCTCGTGTTGCACGAATTTGGAAAACGCTGCAAAGATATTGTCCGTGATATTGACCTGGTCGCGAGATATGGGGGCGAAGAACTGGTGATTCTCCTGCCGGAAACCGAGGTGGAAATCGCCGTCGAGGTGGCGGAAAGGATTCGCTGGGCTATTTGTGAAACTCCCTTCGCCATCGGCAATTCGATGCTGAACATCACAACCAGCATCGGTGTTTCAGGAAAAGATGAAAACACCCCCGACCTCGAAACACTGATCGCCCGCGCCGACCAGGCGATGTACATCGCCAAACACAGGGGGAGAAATCGTGTGGCAGTGAGTAAATAAAAATCAGAGCGGTTTCCAAACCTGATACAAACCCAAATTTCCACCCTCGCCATCGGAGTAAAAAGTTTCGTCCACTTGAAACCCTGTCGCGCGCGCCAGTTCAATCAATTCGGATTCGCTAAAGTGGTGGATGTAACGCAGACCCTCCCCCCCGCTTCGCCAATCGAGCAGATAATCCCCCGCGTCCACATCGGAAGGGGAAATTGCCACAGCCTCCCACGGCTGGATGCGCGCCTTCAGTTTATCGCTGTTGAGGAACTGCCAGTTGGAGTGGATGAACTTGCCGTCAGGTCTTAGAAGTTGATGAACGGTTTGGAGCATGTTCAACCGGAGTTCCGTTGAAGGAATGTGATGCAGAACGGCAAAACAAGTGATCAGTGACCAGTGACCAGTGGATGAAAGCTGATCGCTGTAAGAGGAAGGCTTTGTTAGATCAACTTCCATGAATATTGGCGAGAACCCCCCAGGCTGAGACTCCGCCTCACGCAGGAGAGACAGGCTGAAATCCACGCCAAGATACGAGCCGCGGTGGCCGCGCTTCGCCAGTTCGCGCGCGAGTTCCCCGTTGCCGCAGCCGAGATCCAAAATGGACTCATCCCCTTGTAGCATATCGAGCACGCGCCGCACGCCGGATTGAATCCGATGCCGCGTCGCGGAGAACGACTCGCCGAAGCGCGTGTAAAAATCCCTGTTCAGCTCGATAAGGCGCGCCGTAGTGGCTGAATCCATGCGAGGGATTATAACGGGTATAATGCCGCCATGTTCACGCGGAAGGAGATCGAGCGGCTCTCGAACGAATTCGAATCAAAGACTCCGCAGGAGATCATTACCTGGGCGATCGAGAATTTCTGGCCCCAGATCGCACTAAGTTCCTCGTTCCAGACCCAGTCTGTGCCGTTGCTGCATATGGTCTCCCAGATCCGGCGTGACATGCTGATATTTTTTCTGGATACCGGTTATCATTTCTGGGAGACGGGCATCTTCCGCGAACGTCTCGCCTCGGAGTGGAATTTGAACGTGCTGGACCTCTACCGCGATTCGCGCTGGGATACTCTTGTGCGCGGACGTACGCAAACTCTGCCGCTCGAAGACCCCGACTTGTGCTGTTTCATCCATAAAGTGCAGCCCATGCAAAACGCAATGAAGGATCTGCTGGCATGGATCAGCGGCATTCGCCGCGACCAGACCTCCGTGCGTGCGCATGCGAACATATTGGAATTGCAACCGAGCGGTTTGTTGAAGATCAATCCACTGTTGAATTGGACAAACTCAGACGTGCAAGGTTATGCAAGGGAGCATAACCTTCCAAAACATCCGCTGTGGGATCAGGGCTATCGTAGTCTCGGTTGCTCACCCTGCACGGTTGCCGTCGGAGTCAATGACGATGAGCGCGCCGGTCGTTGGGCTGGGCGCGGCAAGACCGAATGCGGCCTGCACACCGATTTGTTCAGGCAGGCAGATGTCTCCCCTGGGCAGCTGACAAGCAGATAGGTATATTGAATTAAGCATGCAACTCGAACGACGTGAACTGTGGAGAGCCACGCATCTCCTCACCCCCGATAAAAAAGAACTCGCGCGCTTTGTGCTCGAGGAAATTCGTCGCGGGCGCGATGTGACGAAGACCTTGCGGAGCCATCCGCTTGCAGACGGCAGCGGCTATCTCAACAAATCCATGCTGGTGACATTGTACAATGAGTTGGTGGCTGCGGGAGAAATACAGGAGGATACCCGCCTGCTCGAACGTCTGCGCATGAAGCCGATGCGCACGCTTTCCGGCGTGACGACGGTGACGGTTCTCACCAAGCCATATCCCTGCCCCGGCAAGTGCATCTTCTGCCCCACCGACGTACGAATGCCGAAATCCTATCTGCCCGATGAACCCGGCGCAATGCGCGCCGTGGAACATCAGTTTGACCCGTATGCGCAGGTGACCTCGCGCCTCCATCAATTGAAGGCGTTGGGACACCCCACAGAGAAGATCGAGTTGTTGATCCTCGGCGGCACCTGGTCGTCGTATAAGCGCGAGTATCAGGAATGGTTCGTGAAGCGTTGTTTCGATGCAATGAACGATGTATCTTCCGATGAGTATCCTGAAGGTGAGCGAAGACTGGAGACTGGAGAATTAGAGAACGCGCATACATTCAACGAAACAGCCCATCACCGCAATGTGGGACTTGTGATCGAAACACGACCCGACGAGATCAATCCCGAGGAGATCCGCTGGCTGCGATATCTCGGCGTGACGAAGGTTCAGATGGGCGCGCAGAGTTTGGATGACCGCATCCTCGAAATGAACAAACGCGGGCACGACGTGGATTGCACGCGTCAAGCCACCGCCCTGCTCCGCGCAGCGGGTTTCAAGGTCGTCCTGCATTGGATGCCCAACCTTCACGGCGCGACTCCCGAATCGGATCGCGAGGACTTTGCCCGACTGTGGAATGATTTTTGCCCGGATGAGATCAAGATCTACCCGAATCAATTGCTGGCGAACGCCGAGTTGTACGAATACTGGCAGCGGGGTGAGTTCAAACCCTACACAACAGATGAGTTGATCGACTTGGTCGCCGACATCAAGCCGACCATCCCGCGTTATTGCCGCGTCAACCGCGTGATCCGCGACATCCCCTCCACGAATGTGGTGGAAGGGAACCGCAGGACAAGTCTGCGGCAGGATGTGCAGGAGGAGTTGAAACGACGCGGAACGAAATGTCAGTGTGTGCGGTGCCGTGAGGTTAAGAGCAAGACCGTGAGGGTCGAGTCGTTGAAACTGGACGACCTGGTCTATCCGGCCGGCGCGGCGGAGGAGCACTTCGTTTCGTATGTTACTCCCGACGATAAACTCGCGGGGTTTGTACGCATGTCTTTGCCAGGGGATAACTCACCACGCACCGGAATCAACGATCTGCACGACGCAGCGCTGATTCGCGAAGTGCATGTGTACGGGCAGTCGCTCCCGGTCGGTGCGGAGAAGGACGGCGCCGCGCAACACGTTGGTTTGGGCACGCGTCTCTTGGAAGAGGTAGAACGAATCGCGCGCGCACGCGGTTTCAAGCGCATGGCGGTCATCGCGGCTGTTGGAACTCGGGGCTATTATCTCAATCGCGGGTTCGAACGCGGGGAATTGTATCTGGTGAAGGAACTCGGTTAGGTCGAAACATCCGTCCCTTCGAAATGAGGCGAGGTCGAGACGATCGTCCATTGACCATCGTCTGCTGTCCATCGTCCGCATCCGAATTAGAGTTGCGTTAGACGCGCCAACGGGTTCTTGACTAAGGCCTTGCGCGGTGTAACAATACAAACATGGATTACAAAGATTACTACAAGATCCTCGGTGTCGACCGCAAAGCAAGCGATGACGAGATCCGTAAAGCGTATCGCAAACTCGCGAAAAAATATCATCCCGACTACAACCCAAAAGACAAGGGCGCCGAGGACCGATTTAAGGAGATCAATGAAGCCTATGAGGTGCTGAGCGATTCGAACAAACGCTCGCACTATGACAGGCTGGGTTCCGATTTTTCGCAATGGCAGAGACGCGGCGGAACCCCCGGCGATTTCAACTGGGGAGAATACGGCGGTACGCGCGTCGACTTCGACGATCTCAACGAGATGTTCGGCGGCGGCGGTTTTTCTGATTTCTTCCGCACCATTTTCGGCGGCGGGCAAGCGCGGTCACAGCCACAGGGCTATCAGCAGGAACTCGAAGTCACACTCGATGAAGCCTATCAAGGCGCCACGCGCTTGATTCAAACCGATGGCAAGCAGAAACAAGTGCGCATCCCTGCGGGGGTGCGCACCGGCTCGAAAGTGCGCGTGGCAGGCGCAGGTCCGAACGGGCTTGACTTGTATCTCGTGATCAACGTAAAAGAAGATCAGCGCTTCGAGCGCCGGGGCAATGACCTGCACACAAATGCAACCGTTAGTGTGTTCACTGCCATCCTCGGCGGCGAAGCGGAGGTGGAAACTCTCGAAGGCAAGATCAAACTCAACGTTCCCGCCGGCACACAACCTGAGCAGGTCTTTCGCCTTGCCGGGCGCGGCATGCCGCATGTTAAAAACCCCAAAGACAAAGGCGATCTGTACGTGCGGCTCAAAGTGCAAATTCCAAAATATCTTTCAGCAAAGCAACGCGAGTTGCTCGAAGAAACGTCGAAGATAAAATTCTAAATCGGCATTTCAATGCGAGGCGCGCCTCGCAACGACGGACGAAGAAAGGACAGTATGAAACGCATCTTCATTTCCTCCATTATTTTGGTGTTGGCCATCACGGCCTGCCAACTTCCGGGATTCACGGAGCTTCCTCAGGCTGAGTCTCCGGTTCAACCCCTTCCCACTTTTGCCCCCGCTTCCGAAAACTCGATCCCGCTCGACGGGTCGCTGGCCGCGCTGTATCAACAGGTCATCCCCGGTGTGGTTTCCGTCCGCACAGAAACCGGGCTCGGCTCCGGTTTTGTATTCGACAGTGAGGGCCACATCGTCACCAACCAGCATGTGGTCGATGGCGCGAGCACCGTGGAAATCGCCTTCTCGACCGGCTATAAGGCCTACGGCACGGTCGTCGGTTTTGATGTGGATGCCGATGTGGCGGTCATCAAGGTCGACGCGCCAAGGGAGGAGATTCATCCCCTCCCCATCGGCGATTCGAGCGCACTTTTGGTTGGTCAGCCCGTGGTCGCCATCGGCAACCCTTTCGGTTTGAGCGGAACCATGACGATGGGAATCATTTCGGGTCTCGGGCGCACACAACCCGCGCACGCCGCGCCCGATGGCGGGTTCTTCAGCAACGCGGACATCATTCAAACCGACGCGGCGATCAACCCAGGCAATTCCGGCGGACCCTTGTTCAACTTGAACGGCGAGGTGATCGGTGTCAATCAATCCATCCGCACCAATAATGTGAACGAACTGACCGGCAACGCCGTCAACTCCGGGGTTGCGTTCTCGATCTCGATCAACCTGGTGAAACGCATCGTCCCATTCCTGATCGAGGATGGAAAATACGAATATCCTTATCTGGGCATATCGTCCAACAGTGATATGGGTCTTGCTGAGGTGGAGGCATTGGGGCTCACCCAATACACGGGCGCCTATGTCGTTTCTGTGGTTCCGGGCGGTCCCGCCGAACAGGCAGGGATTCGCGCCGGCACATCACCGACCAGCATCAACGGATTGAACGCCGGCGGCGACCTGATCGTCGCTTTCGATGGAAAAGAAGTGAAAACATTCGATGATCTGTTGAGCTACCTGATCACGAGCAAGTCCCCCGGCGATACCGTGGTATTGACCGTGCTGCGGGACGGTCAACCTGTGAATGTATCGTTGACGCTGGGTACCAGACCCTAGGAGAACAAAAATGAAGCGGCAGTTACAGTGCCGCTTCATTTTTGTTTTTAACCAAACCGTTCCTCGCGCCACACATCGGCGCGATTATGGTAGCCGGCTTGTTCCCAAAATCCGCGCCGGTCGCGCGACATGAACTCAAGGGAACGGAGCCACTTTGCACCTTTCCATAAGTAGGGGGTCTCGAGGTCTTCACGACTCGGAATGAAACCCACCATACCGCGCAACGGATAGCCGTGGTCCGGCGTGATCGGTTCACCGTTTAGATGCGTTGCCATCAAAAAATTATCCTGCAGCACAACTTCCAGCGGCAGGTTGACTGTGAAGCCATACTCGGCATGTTGCATCACATGTGTAGCGGAAGGCTTGATCTTGATGAGGCCCTGTTCGACCATCGTCTTCACAGAAACGCCTTCCCAAGTCGTATCGAATTTGCTCCAGCGAGTGACGCAGTGAATGTCCATTTGAATTTTGGCACGCGGAAGTTTATTGAACTCATCCCACGCCCAGCGCTTTTCCTCCTCCACCTCGCCCCACACGCGGAAATCCCACGTGGCCGGGTTGAAGTGAGGCACAGGTCCGTAGTGCAGTACTGGGAATTTGAACGTAAGCGATTGCCCGGGCGGAAGACGTCCCTCGTTGCGCACTCGTTCTTCTTCCTTGCGCCGGTCTGGTCCTTCAAGTGAAAACATAGTCTGCTCCTGCGGGAGATTATATCAAGTTCAACACAGAATGGACTCGGCATTAGTCAGCTTTATTACCCACGATGATACGCACCTGACAAACTCGTCAGGAACCCGCGCCACGCAGGAGAGGTGTACCGGTTTATAATAGAGCAATCTTTGCCGCCCATCCCATGCCATTCATTTGCCTTCTTCACAACTTCAGCCGTGCGATTCCGGCGCGGCAGAGCGGACGCACAAACGTATGACCGACAGCGTCGCCCTGCTTAAAGCCGCCCAAAAACTGGATGAAGAAGCGCTTACCGCGATCTTTGACCAGTATGCGCCCGCCATTTATAAATATACCCTGCGGCTTTGCCACGATCCCATCGTCGCGGATAATATCGTGGGGGATGTATTTGCACAACTGCTGGAACAGTTCGCCGCCGGCAAGGGACCGCGCACAAACCTCCGTTCGTATTTGTATCAAACTGCATATCACCTTGTTGTAGATCGCTCCCGCGCCAACCAGCATACGGCTCCTCTGGAAGTCGCGGTCGGGACGTTTGAAAAAGGTCAGTTCACGCCGACCCAAACACAGATCGAGGAGCGGGTGATGATGGAAGCGTTGATCACGGCGATGAATTCCGAACTGACTGACGATCAGCGTCACGTGATCATCCTCCGCTTCCTCGAAGATTTCAGCTTGAAGGAAACCGCCGACATCGTTGGCAAGGAAGTGAACAACATCAAAGTCATACAGAACCGGGGAATTGCAAAACTACGAAAGGCGCTTGGGCTGCAACTCGAGGACATGTAGCCGATGGAATTCGACCCAAAAGATATCGATGTGGTCGCCCTTTTGACAAAACTCAGATCGGCAGAGAATCACTATCCATCCGATCTGTTCGCCTCCCGCCGGCTGGATTACAAAAGTAAGGTTGCAGAGATCGGGTTGGGGTTGGGCATTGGTGCAGGAATCAGGAACACCCCCAAGCCAAGTCCGGCCGGAAGCAGTTTGACCAAAGTCGGCGGGGTTTTCGAAATGATCCTCGTGGCTGCCATCGTTGCAGAAGCGGGCGCTGCGATATATTTCTACCGCTCGGATATTTCCGATGTCGTTCAATCGTATCGCCCCGGCGCGCAAGAATCAGAGAGCATTCCTGAACCGGGTTACCCATCCCTTTTGACTGAGGTCGTCCACACCGAAGTACCGGAAGCCACCGAGACGCCCCGAGTCACCCTGACTAACACACCCACCGTGACTGCGACTGTCGTTCCAACCGTTGTCACTGTTGTCGACGAGACCTTTGAAGCGAACGATCAAGCCGTTTCGACGCCCGACTTGAAGGGCAACAATGGCAACCAGTATGGCAAGACCCCGAAGCCCGAAAGGACGAAAGAGAATAACAGCGGCGGCAAGGATAAGGACAAATAGAGTATTTTCACCCACGAAAAGACACGAGATGCCCTCGTGTCTTTTATATTTCGCTAATGCGCGCGTGCTACCATACGGTTCCTCAAGCCAGGGTGCAAGAAATCCAGCCCAAGTCGACATGCCGGAGGCAGTATAATTCCCCGTCGAAAAGGTAACCAATGCTTAAGAGTTTTGTGAAATTCTTTGGGGGAGACCCCAACAAAAAGACCATCGCACAATACGGCGGAGTCGCCCAGCAGATCAATGAGTTAGAGTCCGACTTTGAATCCTTGAGCGATGACGCGCTGCGCGCCAAGACCGATGAATTCAAAAATCGCATTGCCCAACTTATTGGGAATGTGGAAGGCCTGGAGGAGCGCGAACAGTTTCAGGCTGGGCAGGATGCGCTGGAAGAGATCCTGCCGGAAGCCTTTGCCGCCGTACGCGAAGCCTCCAAGCGGACGATCGGTCTGCGTCACTACGACGTGCAATTGATCGGCGGTATCGCCTTGCACCGCGGCTCCATCGCGGAAATGCGGACGGGCGAGGGAAAGACTCTGGTCGCCACATTGCCGATGTACCTCAACGCGCTGCTTGGCAAAGGCGTTCATCTCATCACAGTCAACGACTATCTTGCGCGACGCGATGCGCGTTGGATGGCGCCAATTTTTCACGCGTTGGGGTTGAGTGTTGGTGTTCTACAAATGGCGGCCGCCACTGAGAATGGGAAGAAAGCGTTTCTCGTGGATTTGGAACGCGAATCGCCCCATGAAGATCAACATCACCTGCGCCTCGTGGATCGACACCTCGCCTATGAAGCAGACATCACGTACGGCACCAATTCAGAGTTTGGTTTTGATTATCTGCGCGACAACATGACCATGCGGTTGGACGACCGCGTTCAACGCGGACATCACTATGCCATCGTCGATGAAGTGGACAACGTGTTGATCGACGAAGCGCGCACGCCCCTCATCATTTCGGGTCCCGCCTCGGGAAATCTGGAATGGTACGGCAGGATGGCACAAGTGGTGAAGCAGCTCAAACCCGAAGATTATGAGGTCAACGAGAAGGATCGGAACGCATCACTGACGGAAACAGGCTTGGCGCGTGTGGAGCAGATTCTGGGTCAGCCATTGATTGACCCGGATCGACCCGAAGACATCACGCCAGAGCAGGCGCGGATTCGCGGGTATCTTGAACAGGGATTGCGCGCTCAATTCCTCTTCCATCGCAATAAGGATTATCTGGTGCAGGCTGGCAAGGTGATTATTGTGGATGAATTCACCGGGCGGCTAATGCCGGGTCGGCGATGGAGCGACGGATTGCATCAGGCGGTCGAAGCGAAAGAGGGTGTAAAGGTCGAGCCTGAAAACGTGACGTACGCCACGGTCACACTGCAGAACTATTTCCGCATGTATAAGAAACTTGCGGGTATGACCGGCACCGCGCTCACCGAAGCCGAGGAGTTTAGCAAGATCTACAACCTCGAGGTCAGTCCGATACCGCCAAACCTTGAATATCAGGCGTTCGGCAACGATGCGCCTCTGATCGAGATAAAAACAAAAGACGACGATGGCTACGCGTATGCTTATTTTGCAAAACGCGACGACCCGGGTCAAACTCCGCTTTATTATCGAAGGCAGGATTTCCCCGATGTCATTTACAAGACCATCGAGGCGAAGCTGCGTGCCATCGTAATGGAGATCGTCCGGGAACACATCCGCGGACGCCCCATCCTCGCCGGCACAACCTCGGTCGAAGCATCCGAACGGCTTTCACAGCGCTTGAAGGCGGAATCCATCCGACGGTTGATGCAGATCGCCCTGGTCAGGCGCGCTTGGATGCAAGCAAACGACCGCGAAGAGGATGGACGTCTCATCCCGGAACTCCAGCAGTTCAATGAACCGCTTGAAAAAATCTCACCGGATGCCATGCGGAAATTCGTCCAGCCATACGGCATTACCAGTATCAACCTCGAAGACCCGCACAATATTGGCGTCGTGCTTGAAATTCTTCGCCTCGATGCATCGAACACAACCCGACTGAAATCGGTACTACAAGGCGGCGTTCCGCATCAAGTGCTTAACGCACGTAAACACACCGAAGAATCGCAGGTCATCGCCGGCGCAGGCGCGTTCGGCGCAGTGACCATCGCCACCAACATGGCGGGCCGCGGCGTAGATATCAAACTCGGCGGCGAGATCGCCGAGGAGGTCATCAGCGCGGTCAACCGCGTTCTACGTAAAGCCGGTCACGAGAATCCATTCGATATGTCGCTCGAGGAACGCCGCGTCGCGTTGCGCCGGGTGGAGCCGTCCAACTTTGGAATCTACGAAGCCGAGATCAAACTCTTCCTGCAATATTTCGAAGACATGGAAAGTGTGAAGCAACTCGGCGGTTTGCACGTCATCGGCTCGGAGCGTCACGATGCGCGCCGCATCGACAACCAGTTGCGCGGCCGCGCCGCGCGCCAGGGCGACCCCGGCTCCTCGCGCTTTTATCTCTCGCTCGAAGATGACCTCATGCGCATTCAGGGCGGCTCACAAGTGAGCAGCCTCATGGATCGCATGCGCGTGGACGAATCGCTCCCGCTCGAGGCGGGCGTCGTCAGCCGGGTGATCGAGCAGGCACAGCACCGCATCGAGGGCGCCAACTTCGATGTCCGCAAACACCTGCTCGAGTACGACGATGTGCTCAACAACCAACGCGCACAGGTCTACGGTCAACGCGACCGCATCTTCGTCAAAGAAGACCTGAGCGAAGATATCAACACGCTCCTCGAGACGGAGGTCAAACAACGCGTCGAAACAGGAATGGCGGATGAAGAGGGACCGTGGAAATTGATCGCCTGGCTCGAACAAGTGCAGCCTCCGTTCATGGTGGGAGAACGCCTCTTCCCCAGTTTCGGCTTGTCTTTGCTGCTCAAGGGAATCGCCGCCCCGGACGATCTTCGCCATTCGACGTTGGACTTGATCGCCCGCGCCATAGAAGCGGAAAACGCGCATCACCTGCGCGCCATTGAAGCCTTGATCGACCGTAACGAGGATAGCCTTCGTTCTCAGATCTCCAGCCGCGAAGAGTCTGTAGATGCCTTCTTCGAGGGCCTGCGCGACCGTGAAGACTCGCCGAGACCGCAGAAGCTCGTCGAAGAACTTAACACCATTATTGGCCTGCAATTGCGACTCAACAACGAGCAACTCCGCACGCTGGGCGAAGATCCTGCCGGCGTGAAAGACGATATCAAAGCCATGATCTCGGCACAATCGACCGGCGCCTTCGCGTCGCGCATAATTGCCGCGGTGAGCAACCGCATCGGCGAACCCCTGGGTGAAAAGTTCCAAATCTCGAACTGGGACGATGCCGCTGACCAGATCCTCGAAGCCGCGGAGTCTGCGCTCGAACGCCGCCGTGAACGATTGACCGGACAGATCGCGCGCGACATCGAATCTTTGATGCCGAAGGAAATTAACGAAACATCCACACTGCAATTACTCCTCTCGCTCTCGCAGAGCGCGCGCACCGGCTTCGATCAGAAGACCCATCGGCAGGTGAAACAGGTCGTCTCGCGCTTTAGTTATGTATTCCTCATGGCGCGCTTGCTCGAAGGGCAGGAAGCTGAAAACATCATCGACGATGTGCTCACTCATCTTGAGGAAGCCGAAGAGGCCTTGCGCCTTGCATGGGGTCAGCGTGAGTTCAATCGCCTGTCGGCGAATGCGCAACAACTGGCGGATTTCGGCGTCCCCGCAAAGATAGCCTTCGGCGAGGATCGACTCAACGAAAGCGTGGCAAGCCTCCCTGAGTCGGACCGGGAGGCATTGAGCGACTCCATCGGCAGGTACGTCCTGAACGAAGTCCATCGGCAATTGTTGTTGGGCGCCACCACCGAATTGTGGGTGGATTATCTGACGCGCATCGAAGCGCTGCGCGTCTCCATCGGCTTGGAGGCTTACGCCCAACGCGACCCGCTGGTACAATACAAATCACGCGCCTCCGAAATGTTCGCGCAACTGCTGGAAGATATTCGCGGACTGGTGATCAGCCGCGTGTTCGCCTACCAGCCGAGACCGGTCGAGATCACACCGGTGGAAACTACGGATGCGCCCGTTGAACTGCAATCCATGAACAGGGATGAAAATCGGAAGAAGAGGCGTCGAAGAAACTAGCCCACATGAGCACCGCCGAACGAGTCACCGCTTCGCTGAATACGTATCGGGCGTTCCCCAAAGTCGAGTTGCATCGGCATCTCGAAGGCTCGCTGCGGCTGGACACAATGCTGGACGTTGCGCAGAAACACGGCATCACCATCCCCGCCGATGTACTGCGCCTGAGCACGCTGGTCCAGATCCAGGAAGAAGACAAGCTCACCTTTCAGAATTTTCTCGGCAAGTTCAACACTCTGCGATTGTTCTATCGCTCCCCCGAGGTCATTCATCGGATCACGCGCGAAGCCATTGAGGACGCGGCCAAAGACAACGTGAAATACATGGAATTGCGGTTCACGCCTGTGGCGTTGAGCCGCGCCGAACGTTTCCCCCTCCACGATGTGATCGACTGGGTGCTGACCAGTACGAAAGAGGCAGCGAATAAATATGGCGTTTTGGTTCAGTTGATCGCGTCGGTGAATCGGCATGAAAGCGCCGAACTGGCGGAACAAGTGGCATGGCTGGCGGCAGACCACATCAAAGACGGTCTTGTTGGGCTTGACCTGGCGGGCAACGAAGCCGATTTTCCGTCCCAGCCGTTCTATGGAATCTTCAAAGAGGCGAAGCAGGCAGGCTTACACGTGACCATCCATGCGGGCGAGTGGGGACCGGGTTACAATGTGCGCGAAGCCATCGAAGAGATCAATGCCGATCGGATCGGTCACGGCGTGCGCGTGCTCGAGGACGATTCGATCGTGGCTCTGGCGCGTGAACGCAAGACAGCCTTCGAGGTCTGCATAACCAGCAACTATCAGTCAGGTGTGTTCGAATCTCTGGAGACTCATCCCCTTCTGAAGATGTATGAGGCAGGCTTGAATGTGACGATCAACACCGATGACCCAAGCATCTCACGCATTACACTCAGCCACGAATATTACACTGCCTGTGAAGACTTGAAAATGTCACAGAACACCTTGAAAGAACGCATCATCGCCGCTGGGCAGGCGGCTTTCATTGGCGAGACCGAAAAGGGAAAACTTGTGAAACAGCTGGAAAAGGAATTGAAGTTATAATTCGCCCACACGGCAAGGATGGCAAAGGCGCTCCTTTGTGTTCTTCGCAAGTTTGGCTGGAGCCTGTGGTGACGACTTGAGTCTTCGCCACGAAAATTCAAACCGCCAAAGGAGAACTCTATGAACGATCTGTTTAAATCACGCGACACGTTAAAAGTGGGGAATCAGGAATACACCTTCTATCGCCTCGATGTTCTGGAAAAAGCGGGTCTGACCGAATTGAAGCGGATTCCATTTTCGCTTCGGATCGTGTTGGAGGCGGCTCTGCGCCAGTGTAACGATAAAGAAATTAATCAGATCGATGTGAAGAACATCGCGGCATGGAAACCGCAAAGCGGGCGGCCAGGCATCCCCTTCCTCCCTGCGCGCGTGGTGATGCAGGATTTCACCGGCGTCCCTGCCGTGGTGGACCTCGCCGCAATGCGCGCCGCAGTGGCACGTCTCGGCGGCGACGCGAAGCGGATCAATCCGCTTGTCCCGGTTGACCTTGTCATCGACCATTCCATTCAAGTGGACTTCTTCGCCACTCAGGACGCGCTGCAGCGCAACACCGAAATGGAATTCCTGCGCAACAAGGAACGCTATGAATTTCTCAAATGGGGTCAACAAGCCTTTCAAAACTTCCGTGTCGTGCCACCCATGACCGGTATCGTACATCAAGTCAATCTGGAATATCTTGCCGATGTGGTGATGACGAAAAAGGACGGCAAGGAAACGGTTGCATTCCCCGATACGCTCGTCGGCACCGACTCACATACCACCATGATCAACGGTCTCGGCGTGGTCGGTTGGGGCGTGGGTGGAATCGAAGCCGAAGCCGTGATGCTCGGTCAACCCATGGATATGCTGTTGCCCGATGTGATCGGGTTCAAACTGTTTGGCAAATTGCGTGAAGGCGTCACCGCCACCGATCTTGTGCTCACCGTCACCCAAATGCTTCGCAAGAAAGGCGTTGTGGATAAATTCGTCGAGTTCTTTGGTCCGGGGTTGGATACCATGTCTCTCCCCGACCGCGCCACCATCGGCAACATGGCTCCAGAATACGGCGCAACCATCGGTTACTTCCCTGTAGATGCGGAGACGCTCCGCTACATGCGGTTGACAGGTCGCCCCGAAGAAACGATCGCCTTGACCGAAGCTTACATGCGCGCGCAGGGACTCTTCCGCGAGCCCACAACTCCCGACCCCGAATTCACCGACACGCTCGAACTCGACCTTGGGTCTGTTGTGCCCTCGTTGGCAGGACCCAAACGCCCACAGGATCGCGTGCCAATGTCTGAGTTGAAGGAGACCTTCAGCAAGGCATTATCAGCCCCTGTGAAAGAACGCGGCTTCGAACTCAAACCCGAAGCTATCGCCGCCGAAGCCACCTACGGCGCGAACGGCGGCTCGATGAAGATGAAACACGGTGCCGTGGTCATCGCGGCGATCACCTCGTGCACGAACACAAGTAACCCCTCTGTGTTGGTCGCAGCGGGACTCGTCGCAAAGAAAGCGCTCGAAAAAGGACTCAAGGTCAAGCCGTACGTCAAAACATCGCTCGCGCCGGGTTCGCGCGTAGTAACGGAATACCTGAAACAGGCGAATTTGCTCGAACCGCTTTCACAACTAGGGTTCAACGTCATCGCCTACGGATGCACAACTTGCATAGGCAATTCGGGTCCGTTGCCTGCCGAGGTGGCGAAGGCAGTAACAGGATCCGATTTAGTGGCGGCGGCGGTGCTCTCAGGCAACAGGAACTTCGAGGGCAGAATTCACCCGCTGGTGAAGGCGAACTTCCTGGCAAGTCCGCCGCTTGTCGTGGCATTCGCGTTGGCAGGGACGGTGGATATCGATCTCGACAAAGAGCCGCTCGGAACGGGCTCAGACGGCGCGCCTGTTTACTTGAAAGACTTGTGGCCCTCCCAACATGAGATCAACAAGGTGGTCGCGTCCAGCGTGCGCGCCGAAATGTTCAAGGAAAAATATGCCGACGTGTTCAGCGGCTCGGAAATGTGGAAAGAGATCAAGGTCTCCAGTGGCGACCTGTACGAATGGGATGAACGCTCGACATACATTCATCACCCTCCCTATTTTCAGGAATTGACACTGAACGTGGATTCGGTGAAGGACATCAAAGGCGCGCGCGTGCTCGGCTTGTTCGGCGATTCGATCACAACCGATCACATCTCCCCTGCGGGTAACATCGCCGCAGACAGTCCCGCTGGAAAATATTTACAGGAACGAGATGTGGCTCCGCAGTATTTCAACTCCTACGGCTCGCGGCGCGGCAATGATCTGGTTATGGCGCGCGGCACGTTTGCGAACATTCGCCTTAAAAATTTACTTGTCACCCCCAAGGAAGGCAACTGGACGAAGCATCACACCTCCGGAGAGATCATGCCGATCTTCGATGCGGCGATGAAATATCAGAGCGAAGGTACGCCGGCGATCGTCATCGCGGGTAAAGAGTATGGAACGGGTTCAAGCCGCGACTGGGCGGCAAAGGGACCGCTCCTGCAAGGCGTGCGCGCGGTGATCGCCGAATCGTTCGAACGCATCCATCGCTCGAACCTCGTCGGCATGGGCATCCTGCCGCTGAGATTTATGGACGGTCAAAACGCCGAATCGCTCGGTTTGAAAGGCGATGAGGTCTACAACATCGAAGGCTTGAATAAACTCAAGCCGAAATCAATTTTGACAGTGAAGGCGAAGAGGACGGATGGGTCGGTTGTCGAGTTCCAGGTGACCGCATTGCTGAACACGGATGTGGAAGTGAATTACCACCGCAACGGAGGTATTCTCCACACGGTGTTGAGGAATTTGGT
>CAZFDL010000020.1:0-19379 GCA_964517905.1 uncultured Anaerolinea sp.
TCGGGTAGTCGCGCTTGATCTCAAGATACTGCTGGCGGATGGGAGTGACATCGTCGGTGGGCATATCTTCATTTTACGGTTAAGAGTGGAATTGGACAAGGCATTTGATTTCCACTATAATTTTCAAACGGTTTCGTCATGCTTCGATATAAAGATTTTCTATCGGTATCCGGTCTGGTTGTCGTCCTTTTCTACAGTTGGTCACTCTATCGGTTTTTGCAGATCGTGCCAGCCTGGTTAATGTTTCTAGATGCAAGTCAGATACTCGTTCTCTTTGCTCAAACGCTTATAGTGAGTTTAATTGATTCTTTGATCGTTTTATTAGGCGTGATCTCACTCGCGCTTCTTTTACCAGCACGATGGTATCGAGATGAACTTGTCTTGCGCGGTGGATCAACCGTGATTGTTTTATTCCTGCTCGCACTGTATCTGGCATTTCACGCCATACCACTCGAACGTCTCCTTCTGTTTTATATCCCCGGCGCAGCCGTTGTGCTTATTTTCCTTCAGATTTTTTTCCGCCGCGTTCCGGCGCTGGCAATGTATCTTGAGACATTAGCCGATCGCTCCATCATATTTTTGTATCTCTATGTTCCGTTGAGCCTGATCAGCTTGATCGTGCTTCTCGTGAGGAAATAGTGAACCGCAATGAGAAAAATTAGCCGGCGCGAGTTCCTGCACGTCCTCTCAGGGTTACCGGGCGCATTTGCTGCTTCCAAAATTTTTTCCCCGGTGGCCGAGCTTTCTTCAGACCGACCCACGGTCATCATTCTGGTCCTCGACGCGCTGAGCGCTCGCAACATGTCGCTGTATGGGTATCCCCGTGCGACAACACCGAATATCGAACGATTTTCTCAACGCGCAAACGTATATCATGCCCATTATTCCGGAGGAACCTTCACAACATCGGGCACGGCATCTCTCTTGACGGGTACCTATCCCTGGACACATCGAGCAATAAATATCAGAGGTGTGGTCAGGCATGATGCGGTTGAACGAAATATCTTCAACCTGTTCCGTATGCACCATAGGGCGGGATTTACCCAAAATTATCTGGCAGATTATTTGTTAGCTCAATTCGGCAGCGAAATTGACAGGCACTACCCCATCGGTTCGTTCAGCAAACTTGAGCAATATGTGGGCGAAAACGAGGTGGGTGATTCTACGCTTCGGTTTCGCGCAAATACCGATCTATTGTTCGATCAAATACCGGGCTCGCTGATACTCGGATTGATGAACGAGTACAGGAAAAATCATAGGGTGGCTAATATCGAAAGGGCGCAGGATGGTCTCCAGCATTATGCCGATGACCTGTTTTTTCGGATAGAGGATGTATTCTCTGGTTTGGTCGCCATTTTAAGAAGTCTGGAAAGTTCTGCGCTTTTTTATGTGCACCTATTTCCTCCACACGATCCATATCAGCCGCAGGACGATTTTGACAAGCTGTTTGTTAATGGCTGGAAGCCAAAGCCAAAGCCGAGACACAACTTGTGGAAGGAGAATTCGACATCGAGAAAGACACTTAGCGAAAATCGGTTAACGTACGACCAATACTTGGCAAATACGGATTACGCTTTTGGACAGTTCGTAGATCAATTGCAGGCCGCAGGTGTATTGGAGAACAGCTTCTTGGTTCTTACCTCCGATCATGGAGAGTCGTTTGAGCGTGGGTACTTAGGTCACTCTGGGCCTTATGTCTACGAACCGAGTATACACATTCCTTTGCTGATATCGGCTCCCTCGCAGCGCGAGCGTAATGATTATTATTCTGTGACCAACAGCATTGACGTGCTTCCTACACTCCTAGATGCGGCGGGGTATGAAGTGCCGGATTGGTGTGAGGGTAGAATTCTTCCCGGGTTTGTTAGGACCCTCGGAGAGCAGCCCGAGCGCGTAAGCTTTTCCATGGATGCGAAGAATTCCTCAGCCTTTAAAGACCTGCCGACGATTTCGATTGCGATGCGTCGTGGTAATTTCAAGTTGATCTATTATGTTGGATACAATGCAGAGAACGATCCATACCATGACGGTGTTTTCGAATTGTATAATTTGGAAGACGATCCAGAAGAATTGAACGATCTCATTAACGAAAAACTACCTATGGTCCACGAAATGAAAAGCCAACTGCTTTCAGCCTACGAGCTTGCACGGAGACTGCGATAACATCTGCTGAGACCCTACATTGTATTTAGTCAGAATCTTCAGATATCAAGATACAGATTGACTTTTCCCTGAGTGTACGGTATAACGCTCAATCGATAAAAGGAGCACACCATGTATATTGACCCCAACACCGGCGGAATTCTCTTTCAGGCGCTTGCCGGTCTTTTTGCCGTCGGATCCGGCGTTCTATTTTTCTTTTCGCGGAACATCCGCGAATTTTTTGCGCGTTTGCGGCGCCGAAATCGCAAGGATGAAGAAGAATCTGAAAAATAGCATGCCTGCATGAAGACGTTGATCCTCGGTTTTGATTCCTTCGACCCCGCTGTGTTCGAGAGCATGGCGGGGCGAAACTTGTTGCCCAATTTTGAATCTTTCATTAAGCAGGGCGGATACTCGCGATTGGAAGTCTGTTCACCTCCGCAAACTGAAGTCTCATGGACGAGCATCGCCACCGGCGCAGATCCCGGCGTGCATGGCATATTCGATTTTGTGCACCGCGACCCGGCAACCTACGCGCCTTTCATTTCGATCCTGCCGACCAAAAAGGGATTCGCCGGCGAACAGTTTGTCCCTCCATACACGGCAAAAACCTTTTTCGAGGAAGCCGCCGCGTTGGGCTATCCTGCCACCGCGTTGTGGTGGCCTGCCATGTTTCCCGCGCGACCCGAACTGCCCGTGATGACCTTGCCGGGGCTTGGGACACCGGACATTCGCGGACAACTGGGCGTCGGCACGCTGTTTACGTCTGAGACTGAGTCGAAACCAAAGACTTCCGTTGTGAAACTGGACAGCGCTGGCAGGAGCCGCTTCACCGCCGCCCTGCCGGGACCTCAAATGGCTGGCCGCCAGGGTCCGCGCACAATCACTCTGCCTCTCGCTGTGGAAATCCTCGATGAAAAATCAGCAAAGCTGACGCTAGAAAAAACCCAAATCGAACTTCGGCTCGGCGAATGGAGTGAGATCGTCGAGTTGCGCTTTAAGGCGGGGATGCTGCTCACTATCCATGCGATCACTCGATTTATTCTTACAAGCGTGAACGGCGCGGTACGAGTCTACGCATTGCCTTTGCAGATCCATCCTGCGCACACGGTTTGGCACTATTCATCCTCTGGTTCCTTCGCAAAAAAGATCTGGAAGGATGTTGGGCCATACCTTACACTCGGCTGGCCCCAGGATACCACCGGTCTGGAGGAGGGCTGCATCACCGATGAGCAATTCCTCGACTTATGTGCGAAGGTTTTCGAGCGGCGGATACAGATCCTGTATCATCTTATGGAGAATTTTCATGAGGGGGTGCTTGCCAGTATCTTTGACGACCTTGACCGGGTGCAGCATATGTTCTTCCACAACCGCATGGATGTGGTCGAAGACTGGTACAAACGGCTCGATACATTCGTCAGCGATGTCAATGCAAAGGTCGAGGCATGGGGTGGTAAATATCGTTACCTCATCCTGTCAGATCACGGTTTCGGCCCATTTCGAAAAAAAGCGCATGTGAATCGATGGCTGGTAGACAATGATTTCCTTGCTTTAAAAAACGGCGGCAATGACCTTGCCGGTGTTGATTGGCAAAATTCGAAAGCATACGCGGTCGGGCTTAACAGCATCTACCTCAACGTTGTCGGGCGCGAAGGGCATGGAATTGTACAAGCTGAGCAGATCGAAAACCTGCTGTCAGACCTGAAATCAAAATTATCTGGCTGGAAAGACACCGATGGAACTGCGGTCGTGGAGAGAGTTCGTCTTAAGCACGAAACATATACCGGCCCTTACACACGTTTCGGCCCCGACCTTTTGGTTGGTTACGCCAGCGGCTACCGCGCCTCTGCTGAGACAGGGCTGGGCAAAATCCCTGCTGAGTCGTTGGAAGTGAACCGCGATCACTGGGGCGCCGATCACTGCATGGATGCGGATATCGTCCCTGGTGTGATCTTCGCCAATCGCGACCTGACCGATTTCGGCGGTGTTTCATTCCGCGATATTCCCTTCCTGGCTATTGGCAAGCATCTTGATCAGTCACATCTCAAACCTCCGACGAAAGCCGCTGGCGAAGGGCAGAAGGACTTGGAAGAGCGATTGAAAGGGTTGGGTTATCTCTAGCAGGAGCAAACGTATGCACAAACTTGTTCTGGTTCGTCACGGTCAAAGTGTCTGGAATCTTGAAAATCGATTCACGGGTTGGACGGACGTCGGATTGACCGAGCAGGGTAGGGCAGAGGCTCACGAAGCCGGTCGCCTGCTCAAGTCTGAAGGATTCGTGTTCGATATCGCTTACACATCTGTATTGCGGCGTGCGATTCAAACCTTGTGGGTCATTCTGCAGGAATTGAACCTTGAATGGGTACCCATAATCAATGCGTGGCAACTTAACGAACGTCACTACGGTGCGTTACAGGGATTGAACAAATCGGAAATGGCTGAAAAATACGGCGAGGCGCAGGTCAAAATTTGGCGGCGTAGTTACGATGTGCCGCCGCCCGCGTTGGAACCTACAGATGAACGGCATCCCAGATTCGACCCGCGTTATGCGTCGTTGACTCCTGAGCAATTGCCAGCCACGGAGTCACTTAAGCTCACGCTGGACCGGGTCCTGCCATACTGGCATTCAATTCTCAGTCCAATGATCCTCTCCGGGAAGCGCGTGATCATTGCCGCGCATGGAAATAGCATCCGTGCGTTGGTGAAGTACCTCGACGGCATTTCAGACGAAGAGATCACAGAAGTGAATATTCCAACCGGCGTCCCGTTGGTGTATGAATTGGACGGGGATTTGAAACCGACAAGGCACTTTTACCTCGGTGACGCGGAGGAAGCCGCCAGGAAAGCGGCGGCGATTGCGAGCCAGGGGAAGGCAGGTTGAACCGAACTCCGAGTTCTCGAAGAACTCGGAGTTCTCATTTAGAATTACTGCATGTCGCTCCCCCGCGAATTCTTGTACGGTTTGCATAAAAACTTCAGCGGCGATATCCGCACAGACGCAGCCACACGGATCTTATACAGCACCGACGCGAGCATGTATCAAATTCAGCCGTTGGGCGTGGTAATTCCGCGCACTCAGGAAGAACTGCACGCGGCCGTTGAACTTGCGGCAAAGTTTAAGATTCCGATCTTGCCGCGTGGGGCAGGGACCTCTTTGGCTGGACAGGCAATTGGCGAAGCGCTGATCCTTGATTGTTCGCGCTGGCTGGATTCGATCATTGAGGTTAATTCCGAAGAGCGATCTGCAATTGTGGAGCCTGGTGTTGTACTTTCCGACCTGAACCGCGCTGCGTCGAAAGTCGGTTTGATGTTCGGACCCGACCCGGCTTCGGCAGAGCGTGCCACCATGGGCGGCGTGATCGGTAACAACGCCACTGGCGCACATTCGATCGTATACGGAATGAGTGCCGACCATGTGTTGGGGGCGGATGTGATATTAGGGGATGGGACTCTAGCTACATGGGGGGAAATTCTCGGCGATAACAGCGAAACGGGGAGTAAGTTAGGTTTGCAGGGGAGAGTTCTGCAAGCTGTTTCGGAGATACAACGAAAATATGCAGATGCAATAAAGAGTAATTATCCGCAGACATGGCGGAATGCGGCGGGATATCGATTAAATTATCTGTTACCGTGGAGTCCATCGAAGCCTGCAGGATGGGAGGGATCCTACCCGCCCGTGACTAATTTGAATCTTGCGCCATTGCTCGCGGGGAGCGAAGGCACATTGGCTGTTATTCGCAAGATAAAAGTGAATCTCGTTCCTAAACCGAAGTTCACGGTGCTCGCAGTGGTTTCGTACGGTAGTGTTGCGGATGCTTGTGACGATGTACCTCGCCTATTGACTCATGAGCCTTCGGCAATTGAGTTGATACCGTATATGATCATTCGTGCGGCGAGACAATCGGCAGGCTACGCAAGGGAGATGGGTTGGACTCATGGTGACCCTGCCGCATTGCTTGTGGTGGAGTTTAGCGGTAACGAGCATAACAGTGTAATGAGTCGGGCACGCGGTCTACGTACGCCCGTTGGAAATAGGTTTCTAATTGCCGAATCAAGAGAAGAGCAGACGCGGATCTGGAATGTGCGCAAAGTTGGCCTTGGATTGATGGATTCCCAGCCGGGATCGGCGCGGCCTATCGCATTCATGGAAGATTGTGCGATTCCTGTCGAGCGTTTAGGTGAATTCGTCCGTGAAGTGGAAAGAATATTATTTGCGCACGGTACAGAAGGCGGAATGTATGCCCACGCGTCGGCAGGATGTTTGCACATCCGCCCGGTGCTGAATTTGAAAACACTGCGCGGTGTTGAAAAACTTCGTTCCATCAGCGAGGCGGTTCTCGCGCTGACGTTGAGTCTAGGCGGCGCGATGAGCAGTGAACATGGTGACGGCTTGGCGCGTTCGGAACATCTGGCGCGCACGTATGGAGAGGAGGTGATGGAGGCCATGCGGCTGCTAAAGGATGCAGCTGATCCAGGTCATATTTTGAACCCAGGAAAGATCGTCAACTCAGAGAAGCTGGACTCAAACTTGCGTTATGGCGCAAACTACGAAGCCCGCGCCTGGACTCCGAGTCTGTCGTTTGTGCGCGAAGGCGGAATTGAGTTGGCTGTGGAGCAGTGCAATGGTCAGGGTGTGTGCAGGAAGACGACAGGTGTGATGTGCCCGTCGTTTCAAGCAACGAGGGAAGAAATGCATTCCACGCGGGGAAGGGCGAATTTGCTGCGTGAGTTAATCCAGCAACCCCAAAAAGCGGCCTCTTTCACTTTTGATTCTGTACGCAATAAGCTCGAGCTGGAGGAAGCGACATTCCAAGCTCTCGACCTGTGTTTGGCGTGCAAGGGCTGCAAAGCGGAGTGCCCGAGTGGCGTGGATATGGCGAAGTTGAAGTATGAATTCGAGAATGAGTATTACAAGAGTCATAGGCGGCCTTTGCGTGATTACGTGTTTGGGTACTTCCATGTGCTAGCGAAAATGATGGCGCCCATCGCGCCGATGACGAACTGGTTGATGGAGTTCGATCACACAAGGAAATTGATCGCGCGAATATTGGGGTTGGCAAAGGAGCGGGCATTGCCTAGGATAGTTCAACGGGGGGGAATGCCAAACCGTGGAAGTGTGAAGTTGCTCCGTGTGGGTGGGGCAACTGAAGCGTTTGCTCAGAGTGACAAACCCAAGATCATATTTTTGCCCGATGTTTTTTCGCAGTATGTCGAACCGCAGGTGGAGGCCGCAGCCATCGAAGTGTTGGCGATGTCTGGTTATGAAGTGTCTGTGCTTCCCATCGTAGGTGCAGGAGCATCGTTGCTCTCAAAAGGATTCGTGGATGCAGCGCGGCGTCATGCGCGGAAAACCCTTGAGTTGTTGAATCAACTCGACCCGGCGCGCGAAGCGTTCATCGTCGGTGTGGAGCCCCCTGAAGTGTATCTACTAAAAAATGAATACGCTGACTTGCTTCCGGATCAAGCGAAGGAGATTCATAAGCGTGCGACGAGAGTCTGGTTGTTGGATGAATTCCTGCTGAGGTCAAGTGAATTCAATTCCTTACGTGTAGCCAAAATAGTAGATAAGAACGGAGAGGATAATAAACTTCAGAAGCTCATATTTCATCCGCATTGCCACCAGCGTGCAGAGGGAAAGGCAGCCGATGGAATTGCTAGCGGGTCGGACGCCAGTGTGGAATTGTTGCGCGCCTGCGGCTACGAAGTGGTGTTGAGCGACGCAGGCTGTTGCGGCATGGCAGGCACCTTCGGGTATGAGGCTGAACACTATTCGCTTTCGATGCTGATTTTTGAGGATGCAGTGGCGAAAGGGTTGGCAAAGGGTGATTGGAAGGTGGAGCGAGGAAGATTATCAACCACGAATCATGATTCTGAAATCACCTCGACGGGCGCGGCTTGCAGGATGCAAGTGCGGCACGGATTAGGCACGGGTGCGCGGCACCCGATCGAGTGGGTGAGGGATGCATTGAATTGAATTTTGCCGATGTCTATCGCGCCACGTTAACGTAGAGTTCTGCAAAGCCGCCGCAATCGGGAGCCTCACCGCCGCTAAACGTTAGCAGAATCCACTGTCCCACCACGTTGGGTTCAACGAGTACGTCGGGGTCAGGCGTGCCATCGAGACTGATCGTATCTTGAAATACCAGATTATCTGCGGCATCGAACACTTGAATGGTGACCGTTTCAAAACCGTAGTTGGTCCGGAAGGCAGCTACAGCATGCTCGCGATTCGAAATGATTTCGATGGAGGTAATGAAATCCTCCTGAACGCCCGTCCAAACAAACGTTGGATTGTCGTCACCTTTAATTACGCCGGCCGAGAACCAGGAAGTGGTCAGGTCGCCGTCGGTTGCAAGCGAGGCGGGAAATGTGGCGTCGTAAATGGAGGACGCATCGACTACGCCCTCGGAGGCGACCTCGGCATTCGGAGGAGGCAATGATGTTGCCGTGGAATCGATCGATACCACCGGTGGTTCGGACGGCAAAATGCTTTCGTTGAGGTCTTCCAGTGCATTGTTCAAATCGGCTTCGCTCTTCGCGTCGTAATATACGCCGCCCGCGGCGTCAGAGATCGCGCGTAGTTGCGCGGCGGTGCTGGCATTCACATCGAGGCCGATCACGTGTATGGCAAAATCAATGCCGATCTCCTTGAGGTACTGTACAACGGTGGCTGGTTCATCGCCGCACGTTTCCTCGCCATCGCTGATAAGGATGATGAAATTCCTGCGCCCAGGTTCGAAGGTAAAATCGTTCGCGGCTTGTTGAATGGACGCGGACATTGGCGTCATGCCCAGCGCCTGCATCGAGGGCAAAAAGTTGACGATTGCTTGCGCGCCGTTGGCTTGAATCGGCACGACAAGTTCGATGTCTTCGCAACTTTCGGCTTCTCTGCCCTGGTACGGAATGGTGTGACCGTATACCCGTAAACCAACTTGCGCGTTCGGTGGCAGGGCATTTAGGCGGGAGGTAAGCACGCGCTTCGCAACGTCTAGGCGGGTCGTTCCTTCCATCGGTTGCAGCATACTGCCGGAGGCGTCGAAGATATATTCGATGTAGGTGGTACTCAAACCAACCGGGACGAACTGCGTTGGCGCAAGGGTTGTGGCAGGATCAGGTGTGGGGGAAGCGACGGCTCGGTCGGTAACTGCAACGGCCAATGGATTCGGAATCACCCCGGTCACGAATCCGCCTACCAGACCGATGCATGCACAAAGTGCGAAGATAATGCCACCCACTCCGAGGAGTCGCGTAAGTCCGGATTTCTTATTCGCGGGCGCGGACGTGAAACGCTGAGGTTCGTTAACGGTCGAGGAAACGGAACCGGGTGTAAATTGCGGTAGAGGCGGTTCGATCACCGTCCCGGGTATCGCTTCGAGGGTCGTTTCTCTCTCCAGCACGGTCCCTCTTTCCAACATTGTGCCGCGATCTCGAATGGCTTCAGCAAGTGCGGCAGCGGTTGGGAATCGCTTTGTCGGGTCTTTATCTAGCGCTCTGCGGATAACAGCTTCGAACGCGGGAGGCAGGTTTGGTTTGCGATCGAGCAGGCTTGGCACCGGCTGGTTAATGTGCGCAACTGCCACACCCATGGGCGTATCGGCATTGAAGGGAAGCTCGCCGCTGAGGGCTTCGAACAACACGACACCGAGCGAATAAATATCGGTGCGCCCGGTGAGATTCTTTTCACCGAGCGCCTGTTCGGGACTCATGTAGGCAGGCGTGCCGATCATCGTCCCCGTGCCGGTGTACGCGGAGGTGGCTTCGGCGATCTTGGCGATCCCGAAATCAGACAGGCTCGCTTCACCCTGCGAATCGAACAGGATGTTGCCCGGCTTGATATCGCGATGGATCACGCCTTTACTGTGGGCATAATCTATGGCTTGACCGATGCGCTGGAACAACGACGCGATTTCGTCAATAGGTAACGCGCCTTTGGCAATACGCTCTGCCAGGGTGCCGCCCGAAATGTAGCGCATGACGATGAATGGTTGTTCTTCGTGTTCGCCAAAATCATAGACTGGCACGATGGAAGCGTGCTCGAGAGTGGCAATCACTTCGGCTTCGCGTTGGAAACGTGAGCGGAATTGCGGATCAAAGGTGAATTGGCGCGGCAGGACTTTGATCGCCACTTGACGGTTGATGAGCGGGTCACGGGCTAGGTAAACAATCGCCATTCCGCCCTGACCGAGTTGCTGGATGATTTCGTAGCGGCCAATGTTCATTGGTCAACTCCACTGCGGCGGGACCTTGAACATCACGCCGACGATTTGGATAGACGTAGTCTGAATTGCCCCGGGATTATATCACTCTGATCACTGTGCTTATTGGTGTAAATGTCGCAAGCGAAACAATAATGGAATTTACGGTTATCCGTGAGGACGTCGTATTCGCAGGCGGATTCAGGAGAAGTTTTGTTGTGAAATAAATCTATTCCACTTGAAAGTGAAACAAATCTTGATATAGGCGTGCGATCAAGCTGCGGACCCCCGTTCGGCCTCTTCGATGGGTTCGCCAGGCGCTTCACGAAGGGAGGCTTTGTTTTTGCACCCACAAGTGAGGCACAATGATTTTGTAACCAGCTCCCCCTTCACAACGTATTCCCTGCTGGTACAATACGACCATGACTTCGCCAGGTTACCTCCTCGTAGTGGATGATATTCCGGATATCCTGAATCTGCTCGATACCACGTTGAAATTCAAGGGTTATCGCGTGGTTACGGCTCGAAACGGACACGAGGCGCTGGAGGCTGTTCAAAAGGAAAGGCCTGCGCTGATCATCGCGGATATTCTAATGCCCAAAATGGACGGGTTCAGCCTGGTCCATCGCTTGCGCATCAACCCGAAGACGCGCGACATACCGGTGGTTTTTCTTTCCGCCACCTATGTTACGCCGGAGGATAAGGACTTTGCCATCGCCATCGGAGTGACGCGCTTCATCGAGAAGCCAGTGGATATCGAATCGTTCCTGCCGGCCATTGCCGATATCCTTACGCAAAAAGTGAAGCCTGAACATCAAACCATCAGTGAATTCGAATTCTACGATGGTTATCGCAAGCGGCTCGAAACGAAATTGCATCATAAGAGCGCGCAGATCACGCGCTCGGAACACCTCTTGAACACCACGCAGAGTGAAGAAGGAAAGCACTCCATCGCACAATCGCTCGAGGCTGCACGTAGCGAACGCGACGAGATCCTGCACCTGCTCGAACAAATCCACAACCAGATGGATGATTTCAAGAAACCCGAATAAATAAACAAAACGCCCCGAAAGCCGGGGCGTTTTGTTATTAAAAGCGCCAATTAATCTGTGGCCTTTGTGCGGCTATTTGACCTTGAGGTTCACGAGGCCGTTGAACGCCAGCGCGACCCACTTTCCCTTTTCAAATTCAACCCAAACACTCTTCGATTGAAGCCGACGGCCGCTGAATGTTTTTCCTTTTTGCAACTGCCCGACAATGGCATATTCCACGCCGGGACCGTTGCGCACGTTCAGTAACTCCGATGTAACTTCGAGCGTCAATGTGGATGGGATCTTCACCGCATCCGGGATGTCTGTGTTAACCGCTTCATCCATCGTGGTGGCTGCATCGCCCGTGGAGAAATAAGGCATCGGGTCAACATAGCCCTTGTAGGCTGGGTTCTCGCCATCGATCTTCAATCCGAAATGCAAGTGCGGACCGGTGCTCGCGCCGGTGTTGTTGCTGTAGCCAATGACCGCGCCGGTTTTAACCTTTTGCCCCGCCGACACGGCTGCGCTGGCGAGGTGAGCATAGTATGTGTAAAACGTTTTACTTCCATCCACGTGGCTCAGTTTGACGTAATTACCGTACCCACCGTTCTCGAAACCTACGAGCGCCACGGTGCCTGCCGTTGCCGCATTGACCGGAGTTCCGTTTGGTATCCCATAGTCGATACCGTTATGACCGGGGAAACCCCACTTTTTATAGATGTCCGGGTTCTCGCCAAACAGCTGTGTGATAGGTCCATTTACAGGGACGATCAGTTTGATTGCCATACTTTATCTCCTCTGATGGTTGTTTATGGTTATGATAACACACGAACTATTCATAGCGATGCGGTCAGCCGGTACGCCGCGATACCGAACGCGACTGCTACGTTGAACGATTTCTTCTCCCCGCGCATCGGGATGTAAAAAACATGCTCACACTCGTTGAGTACATCGGGGTCGACTCCTGTGATTTCGTTGCCAACGGTCAGGATCGTGTCATTGTTCAGGCTTTGCATAGGGTGAATGGGATCTCCCCGTGCATCCTCTTCCAGTGCGAAGACTTTCCAACCTTCAGCCTTTAGACCCCTAACCAACTTGGGCGCGTCCTTGTGATAGGACCACGTAACCGAGTCTTGCGCGCCAAGCGCCGTCTTTTGCACGGCATCGTTTTCGGGTGTCGGCGTAATACCGCACAGGAAGGCATGCGAGAATCCGAACCCTTCCGCGCTGCGAAGAATCGACCCCACATTTCCTGCCGAGCGGATGTTATCGAGGAGCACAGCCAGTCTTCCGCGTCCGATGGATGAGGAGCCAACCGGGGGAAGATCCGAGGATGGATAACGCGTCCGCTCGCGATTCAATTTTCCTTGGTGTGCGAGGCGGGTCTCTGCCAGGCATGATGGACATCGAATCCCGAACGTGCTCCCGTCCTGCATGGGGTAGCGCAATCCACAGGCGGGGCAAATGCGGATCTGAAATGAATCTGCTGGCATGCCGATATTATAGCTCCGACCTAAGACGGTCACACCTGAAAATCTGAGCGGTTATAATTTTCACATGGCAAGGAAACAATTCATCGCCGCATGCGGACTCATTCTGGTGACGTTTGCACTGATGTTATCGCACCCTGCATTGGCAATGCCCAGTGGGGCGGATTCAGCGAGTGATCTGATCGACGCGGTCAATACGTTACGCGCCTCCTATGGATTACCGCCTTACAACCCCAATCCGATCTTAATGTACACCGCCCAGGCGCACGCAGAATACATGGCGACAACTGGAAATGTAACCCATTATGGCCCAGGCGGTATTAGTGTAACTGGCCGCTTGCTCGCTGCAGGATATCCACTTGCCGGTGACCTTTCTCTTGGAGGATTTCGCTCGGAGAACATCATCGGCGGAAACGAAAGCTTGACCGCGCTGGAGGCAGTGAATGAATGGACCGGTGATGCTCCTCATTTGAATACGATGATCTCTGCCAGCCTGACTGAGATCGGTGCGGGTGTGGCGCTCGCGAACGGACGTGTGTATTATGTTATTGATTGTGCACTACCCACCTCGAGCGGTGTGCTTCCGCCCACAGTAGGCGGAACAATTGTCCCATCATCGAATGCAGCCGCGATCCCACCGGTGGTACAAAGCACGCCAAATGAGAATGGCGAGGTGGTATACGAAGTGCAGGCGGGACAAACATTGTGGCAGATCGCGATTGCCTATAACGTCAGAATCGACGATATTAAGAGATTGAATAATCTGTCTGACAATACGATCTACCCCGGCGATGACTTATTGATCCAGCGTGAGGTTGTGCAATCGACAGTGACACCAGGTGTGTTCCCCACGTTCACGCAGACGATTTCACCAACTCCGTTGGTAACGATGACTGCGATGTCTTTTGACGCAACTTCTACGCAAGCAACCACGGCGGGCTCGTTCGATCGGTCGGGTAACAATAGGGTCATGTCCTTCGTGATCGCCCTGGTCGCGCTGGCGATGCTGGCCGGCGGGTATATTGCGTGGCGCGGTGAACCAAATGCATGATCGAGTTAACTATGGAAGAAAGTCACATTGGTCAAATTACTTAATCATCCCCCGTGATCCACATTACCGGGTTACACTTCGACTCGAAGGTTGCCCACCAACTATTCGGAGAAAACCATGAGTGAAATTCGCATCGATGCATTGCTCCCACAGGAAATGGCGGCGCGCGCTGAGTATCTTGGCGTGCGAAAGGCAGAAATGCCGTTCATCAAGATGTTCATGCTGTCTGTGCTTGCTGGCGCGTTCATCTCGCTCGGTGCGATCTTTGCCACGACAGTGAGCGCGGGGAGTATCGTAGTTACGCCCGCAGATGGCGCCAGTTACACGGCTACACTTCCGTTTGGGGTGACGCGCCTACTAGCGGGTTTGGTCTTCTGTCTGGGGCTTATCCTCGTGGTGGTCGGCGGCGCCGAACTGTTCACGGGAAATAATCTGATCGTTATGGCCTGGGCGAGCGGGAAGGTGTCGGCCGGGCAGGTCTTGCGCAACTGGCTGGTTGTCTATGTGGGCAATTTTGTCGGCGCGGCTGGCACCGCAGGATTGATGTTCTTTACACGTCAATACACCTTTGGCGGAAATTCGGTGGGCATTTCTGCACTTCGCACCGCGGCGGCCAAGTGCGATCTGGATTTCTTTCAAGCCCTGGCGCTGGGCATCTTATGTAACGCGCTCGTGTGCATGGCTGTCTGGTTGAGTTTCAGCGCCCGCAGTACGCTCGACCGAATCGTTTCGATCATATTTCCGATCACCGCATTTGTAGCCGCGGGATTCGAGCATAGTATTGCGAACATGTACTTTATCCCGTATGCCTTATTGATCAAGATGTTCGACCAAAACTTCATCGTGGCGATAGGCGAAAGTGTAACAAACCTCGACAAACTGACGTGGCAGGCATTTTGGGTTGGCAACCTCCTGCCGGTAACACTCGGCAACATCATTGGCGGCGCGGTGTTGGTGGCGGCAGTCTACTGGGCGATCTACCTGCGTCGGACTGAATGATAACGAAAGGAAATAGCATGAAAGCATATGTTTTGATCAAGGTGCGCGCGGGGGAAGTGAAGGATGTTGTGCGTCAACTGCGCAAAGCTGACCAGGTCACAGAAGCGCATATGACGTTCGGACCGTACGATGCGGTGGCGGTGATCGAAGCGCCGGATGTCAATAGGATTGGGTCAATGATCGCCACGATCATTCAACCCATTCCCGGCGTGGAGCAAACCCTCACTTGTCTTGCAGTGGAGATCTGAAAATCAAAAGTCAGCGAGTGCATGCCCGCTGACTTTTGATTTGCTTATTGGGGGAGTTGATAGCGAAGGATCCGATTATTTCCGGGATCAGTAATCCAGATGAATCCCAACGGATCCACGGTGATGCCGGAGGGCAGACCGATCTGGCTGGACTCATTGCCGAAATCTCCCCATGTGCGGACGAATTCACCGGAACTCGTGAATTCGATCACCCGGTAGCCTTCCGGGTCGGTGATGAAGACGTGGTTGTTCCTGCCTACCGCAATGAACGGTTTGTTATCCAGCGATTGCCCAAACCAGCCATTCACGTCCCACTGTGTGAGCGCTTGATAAAAGATCTCGTTTCCGCTTGTTTCGATGCGGATGAACGATTGTATTCGCTGATTCCATGTGTCGGTAACGTAAATGCTGCCATCGCTTCCCGCCGCGACGCCAACCGGCTCGTCGAACTGACCGGGGTCGAATCCGCCGGAGCCGAATTCGGTGAGATAGTTCCCGTTCGCGTCAAAAACGACGATGCGCTTGTTGCCGGTATCGGCGACGAATACGCGTCCGTCGGAATCCACGGCGATGCCGCGCGGTCCCCAGAAGACATACTCCGAGTTGGGAAAGTCTGGCGAGGGTTGACCGAAGAGTCCCCATGATTTGACCGGCCGACCGTCACCCGTGAACTTTTGGACGCGATGATTCCAGGTGTCTGTCACGTAGACCGAGCCATCGGGTCCAACCGCCACGCCCCATGGTTCGCTAAAGGTTCCTACCGGTGCTTGCTGCGTGGCTTCCACTTGCGTGATCGCGGGATTGCTGTAGTCGACCATCCCAAACGATCCCCACTCATTGAGCAAATTCCCATTGGATGCAATATGGAGGATTCGATGATTTAGTGAGTCGGCGATGTATAGATCGTCATTGAGTCCGGCGGCAATGGAACGCGGCGCGTTGAGGCCTAATGGCGGATAAAACTCACTGCCGAAGATTTGGTCCGCCGCGAGGGTGATTGTGCCAGCCTCATATGGGTCAGAGGCGGTTCCGGCGGAAGTAGGTCCCACACCGTAGTTCCAAATCTGAGCGGCTACATCCTTGCGTACGTACAGCCTCATCTGATCGGCGGGCTGCCATGTGGTTAATGTCAACGAGGAGTTGCCGGTTGCCTGCCCGTAGCGCGTATAGTCGCGGTCGAACCAGATATCGAAAATACCCGAGCGTATTTCTGTGTTGGTAATCGCATTCAGGACGCGAGATCGATCGAGCCCGAAATAATCCTGATTAGGCCACCACATGCGGATGTAATCGAACCGATAGTATCCATCGCCAAGCGCAGCTTCGATCTTGTCGAAGTTCTTCTGATCGACGATCACCGCCACCGCTTCGCGCAATGCGCGTGTGGGTTGATCGAAGGATCGCTGCGCTGTGAAATCGCGCAGATACCAAACCATGGGCCACGACACGCCGGTGTCCGGCGCGCTGGCATCGTAGGCGACGATCGCGTTCAATCCGCTTGTGGTCCGCATGGAGATCTCCTCCACCTGTGCCAGCACTTCCTTGACGCCGCCGGCGCCGTGCGCATACACGAGATACTCTGTGGCATCGTTGTAGTTGATGTAATTTGCTCGGAAGGATGTGCGCGCGGTTTGCAGCGCGAGCAACCCGAAAATTGTCAGGACCGCATAGCCCACCAGGGGACTCGGGCGCGGAATGCGCGAAAGCCAAACGACACCGCCGATACTGAGCAATAACGCAAGAAACGCAGCAGCGAACTGAATCCCGTAGGAGCCGATCATAGCGGGGTCGGATCCCGGTGTGGATTGCAGTGAAAGCAGCCATGCACCGTTCAATATACTTGAGCCGGCCGCAATGATTATTATTGTGGCAAGCAAAAGTATTCCGAGGCTTGCGAGATCATTTCGCATCAAAGAAAAAAGCAGCGCTCCAGCGCCGAAGGCGGTTAGCAACGGGAAGATGAATGCCGATGTGGCTTGTAGTTGAATGAGAGAAGTGCCCTGGAATGGGGGAGTAGGACCATACAACGAGCGTAAGATACTAAAAACTGAGATCGAAAAGACAGCCATCACGAGAAGAGCGATCAAAGGCCGCCAGGGTGATTCTTCGTTGATTTTGATCAACACAGAATCGATCACACTTCCAACCGCCCAACCTGTGAGGAGTATCATGGGCCACGCCATGTGATACGTCAGCCAGGGCATGCGCTCACCCGCGACAGTAAACGCCGCAATGCTGGAAATGCACCACCATGTCATCAAGCTGAAAAAGACCACGAACATGGGATTCGTGGTGTCCTGGCTCGTCTCCGCATCCGGCCCCGTTTCGGCTTGTCTCTGCTTGAGCAGTTTGTTCAAGCCCAAACCGATGGCTGCCAGCATACCAATTGCCGGCAGAAATTCATATATGGGAATCTGCACTAACACGTAGAAATACTCCGGCTGGCTCCCGCGTTCCACATCCTGTTGCACTAACCAGTATCCAAGCGATCCGACGATGCCGGTGAAGAAGCCGGCCGCGTTCGTGAACACGGTGGTGTACAAAATGGTGAAAGTCCCCCAGTAAAACGCGCCATACTTCCACCATTCGCGGTTCCAAATCTGGCCGACGACGATCGCGATCACCAAAAAGGCAACGACGAACGCACCGATTATCATCAGGGACCGAAAGTCAAGCGACGTGACCGACGCCGCGTCCGTGGGGATGATCACGTTCAGCGGCTTTTCCAACCATTTGATTGGGAACGGCGTTAGCAATGGCAACACGAAAGTGCCTAGCAAAACGATCAGGTCGAAGGAGCGCTCCTGTAACAGATTCCCCCAGCCGTATCCCACATAAAGGACTGCAACAGCAACCGCTAGCGCGACGATAGCCAGCAACAGCAATACCGTGGATACCGAAACGCCTCCCGCAGATTCGGCCGACGGAGAAGGCGCTCCGGTCGGGTCGGCAGGCGCGGCGGTCTCGGTGGCTGTCAGCGTTTCTGCGTGTCGATTCGTCAATGCGAGACCCATGCCAACGCTCGCCAGTAATGCCGCGACGGCGAGCGCGATGACGAAAGCGCGATATTGGTTGTACTTCCCTTCCCAGGGCTGGCGCGTAACGCGCGCGAGAAAATAGAACCCCAGGAATAGCAGGGCTTGCGCGGTATAAATGAACGCGGTTTCCTTCGAGGTGAAATGCAATAACGTTGCGGCAGTGACGAGGAACAGGTACTTCTTGGCGCCGCTTTCGATATACCGTAGCATCGAATACAAAAGCAAGATCCCGGAAAAGCCCACGAATGACTCATTACGCACGTAACGCCCGTAATACAGCATGTAGGGCGAGAGCACCATGAGAAAGGCAGCGACGATCATTCCCCATTTGCCGAGATATCTGCGCCAATACCAGACCATCCACACGGTGGCGAGGCTGAACAGCACAGCCGGGATGCGCGCGGTGAAATCCGATACGCCGAACAGGAAATAACTCAGCGCGATGATGTGGAATTGATACGGGCCGTGCATCATCGGAGTGTGTTCATATCCCTGTCCGCGGTATAACAGCCACGAGAAATACGTGTGCAGGCTTTCGTCATGACTCATCACGCGCGTTTCGAGGTCATAGAAGCGGGTGAAGATGGCAAGCAGAAAAATCCCGGCGAAGATCGCGATCTCGTTGGTGATCGCCGGCAGTGTGCTGTGGATGGGGCGTTCGAGCCAGTTGGTTTTTTGGTTGTCCATGGGGTGCGTTACCTGTAAATGATGGGGTGACTTATACTTCAAGACGAATGTTCTTGCAAGTTTGCGTGTAATTTTTCGTTAAGGATTAGTCCGCCAGCCAGTGGATACTTATAATGCAATGGCGGGATCAGACGAGATAACCTCAGCGAGCAATGAAGCTACACCGCTAGCGAAAAACGGATGCAAGCATAAAAAAACAATTTGCGTGTAGTCAATTTACTCTATTAAACCTTTTCGTTTGGAATTTACAAACTAAACAGAGCCAGCCAACTGACCGCATCCTGCATGGATATCTATCCCGCGCCTCATGCGTATCGTACATGGAATCCCTGCCTGCTCCAACGACTCTTTGAACATTGCCGCCCTTTCGCGCGTGGTGGCTTGACCACTATAACCGGTGGTGGGGTTGAGGGGGATAGCATTTACGTGACACAACAACCCCTTCAAGCGCCCGGCGAGCTTTCTGGCGACTTCAGGCGAATCGTTGACTCCGTGGAT
>CAZFDL010000020.1:19479-24831 GCA_964517905.1 uncultured Anaerolinea sp.
TCAAGCGCCCGGCGAGCTTTCTGGCGACTTCAGGCGAATCGTTGACTCCGTGGATCAATGCCCACTCGAAGGTAATGCGGCGATGCGTCTGCGAGACGTAATAACGACACGCGTCGATTACCTCTTCTATGTTGTACTTCTTGTTGATGGGCAGCATGGCCACGCGCGATTCGTCGTCCGCTGCGTGGAGGGAGACGGCGAGGTTGACCTGCCGCTTCTCGTCCGCAAAACGGTGGATTTGGGGAACCAGCCCCACCGTCGAAATGGTGAAACGACGGGCGCCGAAATTGTATCCGGTAGCGTCATTGAGTCGATCGATCGCCTCCATCGTGTTGTCGTAATTATGGAACGGTTCGCCCATGCCCATAAAGACGATGTTGGTCACGACCTCGTTCCGTTCTTTCAGCATGCGCGCGTAATACAACACTTGCGCGACAATCTCGCCGCTCGAGAGATGGCGTTTGAACCCCATTTGTCCCGTCGCGCAAAAGACACATCCCATCGCGCAACCCGCCTGCGTTGAGATGCAAAGTGTCCTGCGGTTTTTCGCGCCGCGCAGATTTTCGCTATTCGGCGCGGAGGCGGTGATCTGCGGATTATCCGCCGGGTCGCCGTAGCGCATGAGCACGGCTTCGATCAAGTTCTTATCCGGCAGTTCAAAAAGCGTTTTGCGCGTGAAGCCATCGGATGATTCAAGATAGGTTTTTACCTTGAACGGATCATATACGAGGTGACCTGCAAGCTTCTCACGCAACGGCTTGGATAGAGATGTGAAATGCTCAGGCGTGTCGTAGAGATGTTGATACAGCCCCTGCCAAATTTGCTTGGCGCGGTAGGCGGGTTCGCCCCATTCATCCAAAAGCTTTGTGATCGATTCGAGATCTAGATCGTAGATTAACATCGGGAATTAACCAACCAAACTCGCTAGATCATCCGCCAGAATATCTATCTTCGGTGACCATGCCTCTGCCTGCTCACGAGTGGAAACGCCACTCAGTACCAGCGCACAGGGGCACCCCACTGCCTGCCCCGCGGCGATGTCGGTTTCAAGTCGATCTCCGACGACGAGGGTTTCTTCTCTTTTTGTGCCAAGGTGTTCGAGAGAAAACTCCATCAGATATGGAAAAGGCTTGCCCGCGTAGATCGGATCTATGCCGGTTGCGGTCGTGATGACGGAAATCCACGCGCCCGCGCCGGGGATTTCTCCGCGCGGGGTGGGGAAGGTTTTATCGGGGTTGGTTGCATAAAACGGAATGCCGCGCCGAACCAGCAAGGTCGCTTCACGCATTTTTTCGAAGGTGACCTGACGGTCGATACCCATTACAACAACTTGAGCTACCTGAGCGTTTTCGATTGATACTACCTCAAACCCTTTTTCCACTAAAGCCAGGCGGATTCCGTCCTCGCCGATCATAAATACTCTCGTTCCGCGCGGGAATGTACCGGCGAGGAGATGCGCCGCACCCAGCGCGGACGTCACAACCTGTTCAGGATTAACGCGCACACCCAGTTTTTCCAAGGTCGCCGCGTATTGTTCCGGTGTTTTCGTTCCGTTGTTGGTGGCAAAGACGTATTTCAATCCGCGCGCTTCGATACGGTTGAAGATTGCGGGCAGATCACCTATCGGCGCGTCCGACCGCCAGATTACGCCGTCCATGTCAAGGATGAGGGCTTTGATGTTTGAGGGCAACATTGTCTTTTGATTATAACGTCAATCAAAAACCCGCCGATTTCTCGGCGGGTTTTTGATCCAGTTTCTATACTACTTTACCTTCTCCGGCACTTCCAACACCTGATCGACCAGGCCATATTCCACCGCCTGCTTCGCTTCGAGGTAGTAATCGCGGTCGCTGTCCCGTTCGATCACCTCGAGAGGTTGGTTGGTGTGCTTGGCGATGATTCCGAGCAACAGGGCTTTCAAGCGAAGGATTTGCTTGGCTTGAATTTCGATATCAGTCGCCTGCCCCTGCGCGCCGCCCAAAGGCTGGTGCATGTGGATCGTCGCGTTGGGCAGGGCGTAGCGCCTGCCCTTGGTCCCTGCGGCAAGCAGGACGGTCCCAAACGAAGCGGTCACGCCCACCGCCACCGTGCTGATCGGGTTCGAGATCATTTGCATCGTGTCGTAGATGGCAAGGCCCGCGTAGATCACGCCGCCCGGCGAGTTGATGTACATTTGAATTTCCTTTTCAGGATCTTCGTGATTCAAGAACAGCAATTGCGCCACGATCACATTCGCAACCTGATCGTCGATCGGGGTGCCGAGAAAAATGATGCGCTCCTTGAGCAAAAGCGAGTAAATGTCATAGGCGCGCTCGCCGCGGCCTGTATTCTCCACTACCATCGGAACGATGTTTTTGAAATTTGGACTCATGTCTTGTCTCCTTATTAAATTGTGACGATGATACTGTTCGAGTATTGGAATTCCGTTAACTCTTTGTTTCGGCTTCAGATGAAGTGTCTGTCTCGCCCGAAGGAACGGCTCCCTCTGCTTCAACGACCTTCGTTTCCGGCTCCGCATTTTTCGCGGCGGCTTCAGCCTTCCGCTCTTCCGGCGATTTGTACTCGCCCACTGCAATCGATTTCAGCAGATCCAACGCGCGCCGCGTGAGTACGCGGTTCGCTGATTCCATCGCCACTGCCTGTGCCAACTGCTGCTGACCCTTCTTGCCGCCGCGCACCTTGCTCAAGTCCATGCCCTGCATGGCGAGCGCGTTCAAGGTCTGGTTGAATTCGCTATCCAGCGATTCGTTATCCACCTCGAGTTCTTCCTTTCGGACGATCTCGTCGAGGATCAATGACCGCTCGAAACGCTTCTTCGCAACGGGCTTTACTTCCTCTTCGATGAACTGGTCGCGTGTGGTATTTCGAAGTTTAAAATACGTATCCAGATCCATGCCTTGTTGCGCAAGTCGTTGCGTCAGATCTTCGAGCACGTGCTCACTTTCATGATCGAGCGAGTGCTGATGATATTTGAACGTCGCACCTTCTTTGATCTTTTCGATCAGATCCACGAAATACTTGTCATCGTAATCAGCTTTGGAGCGCGCCTCCACGTCTCGTGATACGTTTTCCCGTAGCGCTTCGAGCGTCTCCCCAGCGCCGACGGTCCTGGCAAACTCATCGTCGAGTTCTGGCAAGGTCACTGCGCGGACGGTTTTCACCGTCACGGTCAATTCCGCGCTTTTCCCCCGTAATGCTTCAAGATCGTGATCGTTGGGAAAGTCGTGCTTGATCGTCTTTGTATCGCCTGGTTTCAAGCCCGCGAGTTGTTTGGCAAAACCTGTAAAAGGCCATTCGTTATCGCGGTCGACCTTGCGGACGACGGTTGCGAATCCCGTGCGCTTTAATTCCGGGGTTTCTGAATCTACATCCACTTGAATGTAGTCGGACTCCTGCACTTCGCGTTCCACTGTTTCCGTTGTCGCGTACATTTGACGCAGGTCTTCCATGGCGGCATCCACCTCCGTTTGCGCGGGAGCAGACCATCCATAGGGAATGCGAATCGAATGGTAGTCGCCCAGATCCACTTCGGGTGAGAGCGGCACCTTGAAGGTCAGCTTGGGCGGCTCGAACGATTCGATGTTCTCCAACCGTCCCGACGCGCCGGGGTTCACATCCGCCTCTTTGAGGATGTTCGAATATTCGCCATCGACGAAATAGTCAATGGCTTGTTCAATAATGGCTTGTTCACCGTAGTTCAACACCACCATGTGATAAGGCGCCTTACCCGGGCGAAAGCCGGGAATCTTTCCACGCTCAGCGATCTTGCGCGCGGCGCGGCGTTTGTAGGTGTCCATCAATTCGGATTCCACTTCAACGACAAGTTTGGCTTCGTGATTCTCTTCGATCGTTTTTTCAATTTTCAAGTTAGTTCTCCATAATTTTTCCCGCTCCCTTGGGAGAGGGAAATGAGGGTCGGGATCAGATGGGGACGGAGAGGGTCGAACTCTCAAGCCTCGCGGCACAGCATCCTAAGTGCTGCGTGTCTGCCAATTCCACCACGTCCCCGCATCTTGACGAGTGCGGCGAGATTATAAAACAGGGGAGGGGGAGCGTCAATGAACATATCCATCCGTGCTTTGCTGACCTTCGGGGGACTGGCTCGAAATGCAGTTCTGCTTTATTCTCAAAATTCACGAAGGAGAGAACGATGAATCGTTTAAAATTTCATATCGGATTCCTCATGCTGGCACTGGCGGCGCTCGCCTGCAATTTGAATACTCCCGCTGGAGCCCCTACCGTAACGCAGAATGCAACCGATCAAGCGGACTCGATCCTCGCGACCGGGTACGCACAATTGACCGCTTCTGCGCCTGTTTTGGCGGCCTCGCCTTCGGAAACCTCTACCCCGTTGATAGCGCCCTTGGCAAATACTTCAACGAGCACTTCAGCTCCGGTACCGACCAACACTGCCGTCCCATCCGCCACGAGTACCTCACCGCCATTAATCCCCGATTGGCCGCTTTTCCGACAGGGCGATCAAGGACCGGAAGTCCGCGCGATTCAGCATCTGCTCAAATTCAAAGGAGTGGATGTAGATGCGGATGGAATCTTTGGACCGCAAACACGAATCGCGGTCGTCGCCTTCCAAAATCAAAACGGTTTGGCTGCTGATGGGATCGTCGGTCCACAGACATGGTCTGCCTTGATTCAAGGCGCGCAGGTACAGGAGGGTAGCACCAGCCAGGCAGTGCGCGCGGCCCAAACACTGCTGCGGCATAAATTTGGGTATGGCATAGGCATAGACGGTATCTTTGGCGCACAAACTGAAAACGCAACCAGGGCTTTTCAAACGGCGCACGACCTGCTCGTGGATGGGATCATCGGTCCGCAAACGTGGCAGGCTTTGGTTGCCTTTAAACCTTGATGCCATAAAAGCCCAGAAAAAATCCTCCCGGAGATCCTCGGGAGGATTTTTTCATTGGTATAATCCCGCACTTGATACCCAACTTGGAGCATTGATTTGAGTCGCATTATTAGCGTTGATTCCGCAGGTAAAGACCGGGCAAGATTATCAAAAGCCATAGTTTTGGCAATCCGCGAGTTGGCGAAACAGGCGGAAGTGAATCAAGAGTCGCGGGATATTGCCGCGTTCATATCGCTCGCATTGAAAACTATCTCTGAAGGGATCGACACATCAGTGACGGCATGGGAAAAACGCGGCTACTGGGTCAAAGCGGACCGCTTTCGTATGGAATGGATGTGGACTGGGCAATTCGCTGAGAAATTGAAGGTTGCCATCCTTGGCGATGATTGGGGAACCGTGGCGTTGGTGTCCGCGCAAATTGCGCAGAAATTCAACAAGGTGGTGATCGCCCAGAATCACAGGCTGGGGAAACCCTGGGTAGGCGC
>CAZFDL010000021.1:0-24663 GCA_964517905.1 uncultured Anaerolinea sp.
CAAAGTCTTTGCCGTGCGTGTGGCAAAGACTTTTTATTGAAAGGAGGTGAGTGTCCTTTGGCAGTATCAAAAGAACGTAAGCAGGAAGTGCTGGGCATCTATGATGAGTGGCTCAAGAAAAGCCAGTCTGTGATCCTGGTGGAATACACTGGCGCGAAGATGAAAGACCTGGATGGTATTCGCGCAAAAGTGCGTGACTCGGGCGGCGAGTTCCATGTGTTGAAAAACACATTGGCGCGCCGTGCGTTCGCCGCGAATGGCATGGAGCTCCCCAAGGATTTCCTTGTGAAGAGCACGGCGGTCTCGTTTGCCTACACCGATCCGGCATCCACGGCGAAAGCCCTGACCGAGGCGATGAAAGGCAAGGATTTCGTCAAGGTCAAAGGCGGATTCATGGGTGGTCAGGTGTTGAGCGCAGCACAGGTCAAAGCCCTTTCTGATATGCCGCCGCTGCCTGTTGTCCGCGCACAATTGCTGGGCGTGCTGCTGGCTCCCGCTGGAAAACTGGTCCGCACGATCGCCGAACCCGCGCGCGGGTTGGCGGCTGTCATCAAGGCTTTCAGCGAGAAACCAAGCGCAGCGAATGCGGCGTAATCGGCTGTGGAATCGTGGCAGCTCGATATGGTTGTCATATCACCGCTATGCCAGCAGTCCAACTGCTGACACAGCATACAAACAAATTCATTCTGCTAGTTAGGAGTATCAAACAATGGCTGACAAGCTCGAAAAACTCATGGAGGAACTCTCCACACTCTCCGTCCTTGAGGCGGCTGATCTCGTGAAGAAACTCGAAGAAAAATGGGGCGTTTCTGCCGCGGCTCCGGTCGCGATGGCGATGCCCGGCATGGGGGCTGGCGCCGCCGCGGCTGAACCTGTCGAAGAGAAGACCGAGTTCGACGTGGTGATCAAGGATCCCGGCGCGAAGAAGATCGATGTGATCAAGGTTATCCGTCAATTGACCAACCTCGGTCTCGGTGAAGCCAAGACCATGGCGGAAACCGCAGGCTCGAAAGTGCTCGCGGGTGTGGGCAAAGATGCCGCGAATGATGCGAAGAAGAAACTGGAAGAAGCCGGCGCGTCCGTCGTGCTTGAGTAACACCTCTTTCATCAATTACCCTAGTGAATCGAAAAGACGACCCATGACCAATGGGTCGTCTTTTCATTTCTGAAATCACCAGGCCACGACCGATGACCTATGAAATTGATTGACTTCGCCTTACTGGATTTCTATAATGAGCGCAATTGGTCTGACCACCATACCACGAGAGAACCCAATGAAAATTCAGAAAATCTCACACAAATCCCTTGCAGAAGCCGCCGCTGGCAAACTTGCCGCAATGCTCTTGGATGGAAGTTTTCCACCGGGAACGCAATTACCCTCCGAACGCGTACTAATGAACCAATTGGGAGTCAGCCGCACCACGCTGCGCGAATCGTTGAAAACCCTGGAGGAGAACCGGCTGCTCGATTCCAAACCCAATGTCGGTTGGTTTGCGTTGAAGATCGATGAATCAAATATTACTCAAGCGAAGGAACTGGCCGGCAATGCAGACGCCGGATCGTCAGCCCGCCCGGTGATGGGAGGCGAACCGCTTACCGGTCCGCGCAGGATTCCCACCTCCCCTGAGAAACCGATCCACATTCCCAACCTGCAAACAGACAGGCTTGGTACGTTCGAGTTCATCTCGTGGTGGGAACGCGAGAAGGTGAAGAATGCGAAGGTGTTGGTGATCGGCGCCGGCGCGCTCGGCAATGAAGTGTTGAAGAACCTAGCATTGATGGGAGTGGGCAACATCTTTATCATTGATTTCGACAAAATCGAAGCGGCGAACCTGAGCCGATCGGTGCTGTTCCGGGAATCGGATAACAATCGCAGCAAGGCGGAAGTGGCGGCTGCGCGCGCCAAATCCATCAACCCCGACGTGCATATCCAATACCTCAACGGGGATGTGACCACCAGCTTGGGGCTGGGGATCATCCGCCGTATGGACGCGATCATCGGCTGTCTCGATAACCGCGAAGCGCGGCTGGCTGTCAACCGCTTCTGTTACTGGATGAACAAGCCCTGGGTGGATGGCGCCATCCAGGAGTTGCTCGGCTTGATGCGCGTGTTTGTGCCGGGCGAAGGCGCATGCTACGAATGCACGCTCACTGAACAGGCGCTGCGCGATCTTTCCCTTCGTTATTCCTGCCAATTACTGGCACGGCAGAACGTCTTGCTGGGGAAGGTGCCCACCACGCCAACCATTGCTTCGATCATCGGCGGCATGCAATCGCAGGAAGCCCTCAAGATCATCCATGCCATGTCGGTGGAGCCGGGCAAGGTCACGCACTTCAATGGTTTGAACAATCATATGCACACCACGGCGTATGTGCCGCGCGAGGATTGTGAAAGTCACTGGGTATATGGCGACATCACTGAATTGCCAGCCCGCGCGGAACGCACCACGCTGCACGACCTCCTCCGCATTGCACGTGTTGACCTCGGAGAAGATGCCGTGATCGAATTAGATCAGGAAGTGGTGATATCGCTGGAGTGTCCCAAATGTCAAACAGTGGAACAGGTGTTGAAGCCGTTGAGCGAGATCACTTTCGAGGCAGGGCACTGCCCGACGTGCGGCACCCTGCGCGAGGCGCAGTTCACCCATACGATCACCGGGGAGGAGAAATTCCTTCATCGCACGCTGGCAAGCATAGGCGTGCCGGCGTTGCATATCCTGCGCGCCCAGAACGGCCTCGAATATCGCTTTTATGAATTAACAGGCGACCTGCCCGAAACCCTTCACTTCCGGCACTTCGAGCAAACGATAAAGTTAGGCGCGGTTGAAAAGGAATCAACCGGCGAGCGCATCCGCTTCAAGAACGAAGTGCGGCTGGTCGATTCCCCGAATTCGGCAATTCGCAATCGAATTCGGATCAAGGATGAACCCTCAAGAGGTCTGTCGATCAAGCCGATGGCTGAACCGGTGCACGTCAAACTGGTCGATGCCAAGCCGGGTCGAGTGCGTTTTACCGATGAGAAGCGCTCCGCAGCGGTGATCTCCTCGGTTGTGTCTTCGATCGATACGGACTCAAAGGAATAGTTAATGGCGATGGCAGTGCGTGTCGCAACCATGAGTTCCCTATCCAACCCCTCCACTGCAAGAGAATCGGATTCGTTCATGCGCAAGATGATGATCCTTCTCCTGCTGGTGGTCAATACGTCTTTGGGAATCGTGTTGTGGTTTCGAGCCAACCAGGAATTACCGCTTCTCCTATCCACCTTTTTTGCGGACGCCACCCTGGGAATCGTCGCCGGTTTTGGCTCGCGGATCGTGTACCGCAACTGGAACCTGGTTGCCCAATATCTGGTTGCGATTCTTTCTGTGGTGACCGGAATGATCCTGATGGGCTTACTCACAAGATCCGTTCTGGGAATCGGACCGTTCGGTTTACAGAAAGAGGTGTCGAGTCAAATTCGGCAACTCACGTTCGACAACACATTACCAGGTCAACTACGGGCTCTGCAAATTAATCCGGAAACGGTCATTGATTTCAGCCGAATGGATGCGAGCGATGTGGCTCATCTTGCTGGCAGTTTGTTATTGGCGGTGATGTCGCTGCAAGCCTGGCGAAAAACCGTCCGCCAGGTGATCGAAGTCGAGCCGTTGGGGCACTCGCAGATCGAGGTGGAACCGCGCAGCACGGTTGGCGTGAGTGTCGCGCCCGAGAGGTCAAACGGTAGTGGAATTCACCAACCGGTGAGCTGGTTTCGCAGTCCGGGTGGCGCGGCAACACCTACCCCGCGCATCCGTTCGAAGAACCGGGTCAAACCGATGACTAGAAATGACGCGAAATCTCCACGCCGGAGTCGGTCACGACGGAAGTCGCACATCCAGTTGGCGGTGGTCGAGGAGCATCGTTGTCCGTATTGCCTCGATGCTGTAAGCCGTAACGATGCGCGCGGAGTGAAGGAATGTGATGTTTGTCATACGTTGCATCACGCAGATTGCTGGGCGATCACCGGTTTTTGCCAGGTGCCGCACCTAAATACATGATGGAGAAGGGTTAAACCATGCCAGATTTGAATGTAACTCTTGTTATGCCGAGCGGTGGTGCGCGCGCCGCCGAGGTGCCAGGCGATGTGAAGGTCCGGGATCTGATGAACGAGCTTGTCTCGGTTTTGAGCCTGCCAACGATCGGTCCGGACGGGCGCCCCATGAATTACCGCGCAGATAGCAAAGCGCTAGGACGGGAACTTAAGGAGGACGAGACGTTGTCGGAGGCAGGCGTGCCGGAAAATGACCGCCTGATGCTGACTGCGGACATCACCGCTGGTTCGATGGCGGTGGCCGCCACGCCGCGAATGCGCCGATTACGCGGCGACTACGAACTCATGGTCGAACTGGCGGCGCGAAGCGACCTGATATCGTTCACGTCAACCTCAACGAACCCGAACCTGCCCCCCGAGCGATACATCGTGACCTTCAAATGCAAGAGCATCGTCAGCGTGGATCGGCAGGGCAACCCGAAGTATGGCGAACATCATCAGGTTGAGATCTACCTGCATAACCAGTACCCGCAACGCTGGCCTGGCATGAAATGGTTGACCCCGATCTGGCACCCCAATATCAACCACCTCAACGGCAGCGTGTGTATCGATGCGGCGTGGTGGGCGGCAAGCCGTTCGCTTGACCGGCTCGTGGTTATGCTCGGTGAAATGCTTCAGTGGAAGAACTTTCACGACGACCCGACCAAACCGCCCTTCCCGTGGGACGCCGAAGCGGCACGCTGGAGCCGCGAGTACCGTAAGAAACATCCAAATCAATTTCCTGTCGACCGACGCGAATTGCTGAGACCCGAGCGAGTGAAACTCGACTCTTCCATTTCGGCAAAGGGCAAATCAGGCGTGCAGGTAAAACTTCAGCCCGCCGCGCCGAAGGTCGATAAACCTAAAATCAAATTGCGATGACCAGTGCGCACTGGCAGGCAATAGCGGAACTTTGTTCGTGGCTGAGGATCAGCCAACCAAACCCAGAAAGAAGAAAGGAAATAAACAATGGCCGACATTCCCGTTACACTCGTTCTCCCTTCCGGAGGAACCCGCAATGCGGAAGTACCTGCCGAGGTGCCAGTGAAGGAGTTGATTCCTGAACTGACAACCTCGCTCGAACTCCCCGTAACCGGTCCGGATGGTCGCCCCATGTCCTATCGCCTCGATAGCAAGGCATTGGGTCGCGAATTGAAGGAAGAAGAGACCCTGACCCAGGCGGGGATACCCGAAGGCGATCGGTTAATGATGACCGCCGACGTTACCGCGGGGTAGATTCCCTTACGCGGACCGCTTCGCCCGACGGGGCGGTCCGCGTACCGAACTCATAGATACCTTTCATTAAGAGAACATCCATGCCCGGACTTATTCGAATTACCCCGCAAGAGACGGTGCGTCCACACAGCATGCCGAAACCGCTTGAGTTTTCTCAGCGCTGGTATTCGCCTTATGACAATCCCGGTTTCGAACCCGTAGTATCCGTTTTCCTTGCCCGGTTGGCTTACTTCCGTATCACTGCACATGCGGACAAGTCGGAGGATGAGGTGGGCGGCGTGTTGATCGGTCAGTGGTGCGAAGATCCAGAGACCGGCGGTCAGTTCGTCGTCGTGAATCACATGCTTCCTGCCCGCCATACTCGGCAGGGAAGCGTCTACCTGACCTTTACCAAAGATACTTTGCTGGATGTCCATGACCAGATCGAAAAATATTTCCCAGAGGAAAAGATCGTCGGTTGGTATCACACCCACCCGCGCATGGGAGTTTTCCTTTCGCATTACGATACGTTCTTGCACAACAATTTTTTCCCCGAACCATGGCAGATCGCGCTCGTGGTGGAACCTTTCACCTCGGCGGCTGGATTCTTCATTCGCCAGAGCGATGGCACGCTCGACCCGAGCCGTTATTTTGGATTTTACGAAATGGATGGAGCCAACGGACGCAGGAGTGTCGTCCATTGGCATAACTTGAAAAAGACTGAAGAGGAATTCGAAGGAGGTACCACCTATGAATAGACGGATGCGTTCCTATTACTATGCCTTGCTCGGCGCGATGGGCGGGTTGATCGGCTGGCAGGTCAGCGACCAGATCGGTCTCTCATTCTCGGCGAACCTGTATCTCAGCGAGGCGATTGTGGGTGCACTGGTAGGGTTGAGCGTGGGACTCTTCATTGGTCTCACGGAGGGCGCGCTCACGCGAAACCCGGTGCAGGCGGTCAAAGCAGGCGTGTTCAGCGGTGTGCTCGGTTTGGCAGCCGGTGCAATCGGCCTGCCGCTGAGCGAGTTCTTGTTCCAATATGTGGGCGCAGGGATCGTTGGGCGCGCTTTGGGCTGGGCTGTTTTCGGCATGTTGATAGGCTTGGCTGAAGGCGTGGTCGGCAAGTCGCAGGCGTGGAAAGGTATGCTTGGTGGGTTGATCGGCGGCGCGTTGGGCGGCGTTTTGCTTGAACTCATGCATGCCAGGTTTCAAGATCCGTTGACCGGTAAGGTGGCGGGCCTCGTCCTGCTCGGCGCGTCGGTTGGGGCGTTCATTTCCCTGATCGTTGTCCTGCTTTCTCGCGCGTGGCTTGAAGTCACGTCCGGTAAACTCAAAGGCACCGAGTTCATCCTCGACAAATTCATGCGCGTTGGAGGACCGTCGGTAGCCATCGGCAGTTCGCCGCTCAAATCGGAGATCGTTCTGCCGGACCCGGACATCGCTCCGCAACATGCCATGTTGAACGGAAATGGCATGAGTTTCTCGCTTCAAGACCGAAGTCTCTCCGGCACCTTCGTTAATAACAAGAAGATCGAACGAATCCAGTTGACGAACGGCCAGAAAATTCGCATGGGTAACACCGATCTGGTGTACCACGAAAAGAGGTAGGCATGAGTACGACAAAACGAATCGTTTCGACATTGCTCAACGCAAGCTTTCTCAACTTGGGATTGATTCTCACCCTGATGCTCGGACCGGCTCTGACGGTCCACGCGCAGGAACCGGAGAGTCCGCAGGTCCGCATCACGCAAGTGGACAATTCCAATTTCCCCACCGTCACGGTGTACGTCTCAGCCACGAACGCGGCAGGCGAACCCGTCGGCATAGACCCGTCCACGATCCAGATCCACGAAAACGGCCAGTTGATGCAGTTCGTGGATGTAAAAGGCGGCGGTGATGTCGCCAGCGAGGAATCCGTCCCTGTGACGACGATGCTGGTGTTCGATATCTCCGGCAGTATGGATAAGAACGATAAGATCACCAGCGCCAAGGAGGCTGCCAAGAGTTACATCAGCCAGATGCGTCCCGGAGATCAGGCCGGGTTGATCGCCTACGATACGAACGTTTACACGATTCAACCGATCACCACAGACACCGCCGCGCTGACCACCGCGATCGACGGGCTTCAGACCGGCAGTGATACCGCCATGTATGACGCCTTGTTGCAGGCAGTGACTGCGCTGGAAGGCGCGTCGGGTCGCAAAGCCATCCTTGTTCTCACGGATGGCATGGACAACCAAAGTTCGAACACCATTGAAACTGTGATAGCCGGCATTGGCACAAGCGGGCTCACGATCGCGGCCATCGGCTTCGGCGATGTTGCCGCCTCCGGGCAGTCAGGCTTGGATGAAGCAGGGCTGAAATCGCTCTCAGAACGCGCCGGAGGTGTGTATGCCTATGCTAGCAGCGCTGATGTCTTGAAGAGTCTTTTCCAACAGCAAAGCCGCGTCCTTCAGAGCGAGTATCAACTAACCTACGTTTCCCCGTTCACGCTGAGGGACGGAGTCAACCGCAACCTCACGGTCGCGTTGACGGGCAGCCCCGCGGTTGCGGAAGAAACGTATAACCCCGGTGGTGTTTTACCGGAGGTCTCCACCACTTCCTTGCCGTTGTTCCTTGCGGTCCTCGCTGGATTGGTTGTTCTGCTGGTATTGCCGGGATTGATCGGCGGCATCTCCGGCGCAATGCGAAGCCGGAAAGCTGGGTCGGGCTTCGGTTTTGGAAAAGCCCAGTCTGCACGCGGGCGAATTAAACTCAAGTAAATCAAAAGGACGGCTCGTGCGAGCCGTCCTTTTGATTTAACGCACACGCATCGGACTCACATTGAACCTGATCCTGTTGCCGAGACAATGTGCCCATCGTTCCATTCAGGATCGGCAGTCAAAAAGGATCGAAACTTCAAATATCGTTCATGCTGATCGGGCGCGTCAGCGTTGGCCGTGTAGGATTGTTTATCGTCGAATATTGCCACGAGATAAAACTCATCGGCATCCTTGTCCATCTGGAAGTAATAATCAGCCTTCCAGCCGGGGATGAAGTCGCCGCCGAAGCTATCCACTGTTCTGACAAATTCATCCTTCATGCCCGGTTTAATTCGAAAGTGCGCGACAGTTCCGTACATAGGTTGCTCCTTTTTTTTCGTCCAATCGATGGGGCAGATTATACGCCGAGTGAATCAAAAAGAGACGACCAAATCGATCGTCTCTTCCGAAATCGTGTTTGATTTACGCCGCCAGCGGTCTGTCCATCCTGCGGATGACCATGACCACCTTGCCTTTGATTTCCAGTGGTTCGGTCTTTTTATAGTACTGGGGCTTCATGGTTGGGTTGGCGGGTTGCAAGCGGATCCGATCTTTTTCCTTGAAGAAGTATTTCAGGGTCGCTTCGTTGTCGCGCGACAGCCAAACGGCGACCATCTCTCCGTTACGCGCTTCCGAAGCCTGTTTCATCACGACGATGTCGCCATCGTTAATCATAGCGTCGATCATTGAATCTCCCTTTACCTCTAGGGCGAAAAGGTTGTCGCCTTTTTCTTTTGAGGGCAGGAGACTGCGGGCAATGTCAACAGCATTCGCTTCGTTATCGTTCAAATAGCTGACGTTGGGATCAAGTTCCGGGAGGGGGATACCAGCAGCAATGGGTCCGAGAATCGGAATCCGTAAGGTATCTGCGGATGCGTTGGGACCGGAGATCCGGACGCCGCGCGAGATCTTGCGGTCGCGTTCGATCTTTCCCATCTTCTCGAGTTGGTCGAGATAGTAATTAACCACCGATGTGGATGTGATCCCGGTCTTCTCGCCGATCTCGCGGATCGAAGGGGGATACCTGTTTTCGCGCTGGTACGCAAGGACAAAATCCAGGATCTTTTGGTGGCGTTCTCCTAATCCCTTGCTTTTTCGAACCATCATCATAGCAACCTCCAGCCCAATTTTGGGCATTCTTCGCTCATTTGTGCTATGAATAATAACCGAACGCCTGTTCTGTGTCAAGCCCGATTTTATCCCGCCAGGTTACAGTCTAGAGCCACTTTCGGCGACGCATCCAGAGGAACATACTTATGGGTAACAGGAGAATGATTGCCAGGGTGAAGAAGAAGGCGGGATTTGTTGTCCACGGAGTCAGTCCGCCGACCGGCTCGAAAAAGTTCATTCCGAAGAAGCCTGTAACGAATGCCAGTGGCATGAACAGAGTGGTAATGATGGTAAGCGTCTTCATTACCTCGTTCATGCGGTTGTTGATCACAGAGAGATATGTATCCAGCGCACCACCGACGAGATCGCGTAAATTCTCATTCAGGTCGTGGAGGCGCACGAGATGGTCATAGATGTCGCGAAAAAAGATGCGGTCGGTTGGGTCGATGACGCGGTAGTCGTCGCGTGCAAGTTTGTTCAATACTTCGCGTTGGGGGAGCAGGATCCGCCTCATGGCGAGTAGCACTCGCTTGAGTGAGAAAAGCTGCTCCAGGGTCCGAGGCGACGGTTTGTCGAAGATCTGATCCTCCAGCTCGTCAATGGCCTCGTCAACCCTTTCCACGGTTGGCATGTATCCAGCCACCAAATGGTCGATGATCTTGTAAAGCAGGTGATCTGCCCCGCCTCGTACATTTCGTGGATCTCGGTCACAAGATTGCCAGGTCTCTTCGATGGCAGGCAGGGGCATGTCGTGATGGGTGACCAGATAATTCCTGCCAAGAAAGATATCGAGTTCATCGAGATCGAGCTTCCATGCTTTGCCGTCTCCGTTTACATCCACATAATTCAGAACGATATAGAGATAATCTCCCCAATCATCCACCTTGGGGGAATGGGTTTGTTGCAAGGCATCATTGATCGCCAGTTCGTGGAAGCCGAATCTCTGCAGAATGGGGAGGCTTTCTTCCGGGGATACTTGGTCAAAATCTACCCAGAGCAACCCCTTTCGGTCACGGAGCAATTTCGGAAACTCCGAGGCAGGTATGTTCTTGCGTATAGGCTTTCCGGGAGAGAAGAATAGATTTCGTATCATGGTATAAACTCCATAGGGTCAATATTTCTAAGCCAAACATCAAGATTATTGATTTTAGGGTAAGTATTATTAATTTTACTATTGACAAATCGTAATAAATAGTTATAATTTATTCATAAATACAGATAAACCATTGATTATTTCCATCCGTCGTAGACTTTCCTCACTCTCGTCGGTTATAAAACGGAGAATCAACATGAACGAATTACATACTGAATATCAGCTGATGCTGGCTAAACAAGAATATCAAAGAGCCTTTGAAATCCGCCTCTCCATGAAAGCCAGGCAAAGCAACACATTCAACCTGTGGCTGGCTTCCCTCGGCGCCTGGATGGTCGCGCGCGGCGAAATATTACAGGCTCGCTATGCCGAGTCGATGAAAACGAATCAGCTGGAATCGCTTAAGCCGAAGCCGAAAAAAGCATCGCGCAACATGTACTACACAATATAACCGATAAAGTTCCTTCATCAAAAAGGAGAAATGCAAAATGCGCTCAGCACCCACACTTTGTCCGATCTGTCAGTCTGAGCTTGAGGTGGTCCGACTGCACTGTGCCTCCTGCGATACATCGCTGGAAGGACATTTCGCCATGGGGCAGTTTTCCAACCTCTCTCAAGACCAGATGGAATTTGTCTTTACCTTCGTCCGATGCGAGGGCAAGATCAATCGTATGGAGCAGGAACTTGGGCTTTCCTACCCGACCATCCGCAACCGCCTTCACGAAGTGATTCGTGCCCTTGGTTATGAGCCCGGCAAGGATGAGGCGGTGGAAGTCCCACTCGAAAAACGAAGCACAGTGCTTGCCGATCTTGAGGCAGGTAAAATTTCGGCCGATGATGCCATGCGAATTTTGCGCGGCGAGGAGGAGTAACCCATGTCCACATCGTTATCGGTTGGCAACAAACCCAGGATCAGAGTTGAATCTATCGACGGCGACTTGAGCGTTGTAGGCTGGGATGGCAGTGATCTGCTGATCAAAGGCGACGAGGATGAGATTCGCGTCGAGCAGACGGGTGAAACTGTTTCAGTTTCCTCCAGCGATGACCTCTCCCTCCGCGTCCCTCGCGGAGCTTCGCTCGAATTTGTCAAACTCAACGGAGATGTCTCAATTCGCGGCGTCGTGGGCGGATGCGAAATGAAGGAAGTCGGCGGGGATATCTCAATGCGCGATGTTGGCGCGGTGGCGATAGAGACCATCCACGGTGATTTCTCGCTGGGGGGCGCGAAAGGGGATGTATATCTGAAGAATGTCCACGGTGATGCGTCCATTCGGGATGTGGAAGGCAACCTGGTCATCGAGATGATCGCCGAGGACTTGTCCTTGCGCGGGGTGAAGGGCAACCTGCACATGAAGAACGCGCACGGCGATGTGACCATCCACGGCGTGGACGGCAATGTGGTGCTCGACACGGTCGCCGATGATCTTGCCTTGCGCGGTGCGCGCGGCAATATCAAAGTCAATGTGGGCGAGGATGTGGTCGTGTATCTCGAACCCAAAGCCGACGCAACATATTCCCTTGACGCGGGCGATGACATTTTGCTCGTTCTCCCCAAGAACGTTAATGCCACCCTGAGCATGCGCGGCGATGAAATATCCATGGATTGGCCGGGAATGGAAAACGACGATTCGACCGAACGCGTCGTCACACTTGGCGACGGCTCGGCAAAGATCAGCCTGAATGCAGGCGGCGAAGTGCGCGTGTCTAATCGTTCGGATGCGGGCGACTCAGCGGATGAGTGGGGCAACTTTGCCGGCTTGAACTTCGACTGGTCCAATTTCGGCGAGCGGATCTCACGCCAGGTGGAGCAGGCAACGGCACGTGCGGCGAAACGCGTGGAAGAAGCCACCCGCCGCGCAGAGCGCCACGCGGCGCGGCATGCTCGACACGCGGGTCACCCGAAAACCGGATTGGTGGTCGGTCGCTGGAATTGGGATTTGAAAGGTGCGCCCAAGCCGCCGACCCCGCCTGAACCTCCTTCCGAACCGGTGTCGGAAGCGGAACGTATGTCGATCTTGAAAATGTTGGCGGAAAAGAAGATCACCGCCCAACAAGCGGATGAACTCTTGAGCGCACTCGAAGGAGGCAAATAATGTCATCCGAAGAACGCAAAAAGATCCTCCAGTTGGTGGAAGACGGAAAAATATCGGCAGAGGACGCCGCGAGTTTGATGCGTGCCCTCGATGACGATCCGGAAGACGTCGGAGCGCAAGTGGAAGTGATCCATCCTGTGGCAGGCGCGGGATTTGAAAGCGATGCATCAAGCGGATCGAGACGAAGTGAGGCTCCCGAGTTCGATCAGATCAAAGCGCGGGCGCGCCGTTTTTCCTTGATTCCCCTGTGGACGGGCGTCGTGTTCACGGTGTTCAGTGCATGGGCGATTTATGCCATTCAACAGAGTGTCGGCGCAAATTTTTGGTTCTATTGCATGATCCTCCCGCTGATGTTGGGTGTGCTGTTGATCGCGCTTGGTTCGGGCGGACGTTCTTCGCGTTGGATCTATATCAACGTCGATCGTCGGAATGCAAAACCCGGCGACGGACCGCGCCACATTACCCTGGGGTTCCCTGCCCCGCTTGGATTGTTGGGATGGTTCTTCAGCACGTTTGGGCAGAGCATCGAAGGCATGGGTAGAAGCAAGGGGCAGGCAATTGCCGAAATGATGGAAGCCGCGCGCACCTCGGACGAGCCGTTGATGATCAATGTGGACGACGATGATGCGCATGTGCAGTTTTACATCGGTTAGGAGTTGAAATGACGGAGGTCGTAAAAAAACAACCCCTCTTGAGCGGCTTGTTGATCTTGTTCCTCACCGCGATGATCTTTGCGAACATCGGCGGGAACATGTACGATGGTTTGTTGCCGCTTTACTTGAAGGAATTGGACGCGTCGATCCCGCAGATCGGCCTGTTCTTCACGCTCGCACAGATTGCGCCTCTCATGCTGCAAATTCTTGGCGGGTGGATCTCAGACTCGCTGGGACGTCTGCGCGCAATCGCCATCGGAAGTGTATTCGGCGTGATCGGTTTCATTCCATTGATATTGGCCGATACCTGGCACTGGCTCTTGTTGGCAATTGCGGTCGGCGCGGTGGCGCGCGCGCTGGTGGGTCCCAGTTTCGACGCGTTCATCGCCGAACATTCCACCGAGGAGAATCGCGGCAAGGTTTACGGCGTTTCGCAGGCGATCTTCATGATTGTGACCGTGGTGGGTCCGCCTGTTGGTGCGTGGCTGGCGGGCTCGTACGGGTTCAAATTCATGTTGCTGGTCGCCGGGATCTTCTACTTCATCGCCGCGCTGATGCGCATCAGCATGGCGCGCGAAGCCGCGAAGGGACAGACCTCCAAGCCGACCCTTTCGTTCGCGGGGTTGAAGTCGAACCTCAGCGCGATGTTCGGCCTGATGTTCTCCGGTGGACTCATCACGTGGATTCTGATCACCGATGGCTTCCGGGATATTTCATTTCAGCTTTCCGGCAACTTGTTTCCCGTCTACATGCAGGAATTTGGCGGGTTGACCATTCAGCAGATCGGTTGGGTCAACTCGCTGTTCGGCTTATGCATGATGCTGACCACCATCCCCGGCGGCTGGCTTTCAGATAAAGTGGGCGAGCGGGTGGGCATCGCGGCCGGCATGATTCTGATGTCAAGCTCACTTCTGATCCTCGTCAATATTCCGCAGGGAAACAGCGTGATGTATTTCGTTGGCTGGGGTATGGCGGGCATGGGTGTGGGAATCATGATGCCGGCCTATCAATCATTGATCAGCAAGGCAGTTCCACAACACTTACGCGGCACAGCCTTCGGTTTGTTCAGCACAAGTCTGGGTATCGTGTCTCTGCCGGCGCCGTGGATCGGAGCCCAGTTGTGGGATCGGTTCAGCCCGCAATTTCCGTTCACGATCACCGCGATAGCTTTGCTGGTCTCTGTGATCCCGATCTGGATAAAATTTAAACTTCCAAAGAATGGCGAACTGGCGGCCGCGGAAGAATCGTTGAAAGAAGACTCGGCAGTGGCTACTGCATAACACGGAGGTTGACATGGCATCAGCAGAAGAACGAATGAAGATACTCAAGATGATCGAAGAGGGCAAACTCAGCGCGGAGGAAGGGACAAAACTGCTCTCCGCCTTGAGCGCCAAGCGACCGCTCACACCTCGCGCGCCGGGGATGCCCGGTGGCCCCAAGTGGCTGCGGATTCGCGTCACCGACACGCGCTCGGGCCGCTCGAAAGCTTCGGTCCAAATTCCACTGGCCTTGGTGGATGCGGGCTTGAAGATCGGCGCGCACTTTGCGCCTGAAGTCGAAGGTGTGGATATGTCCAATGTGATGGAAGCCCTCCGCTCCGGAGTTACGGGTAAAATCATCGACGTGACCGACGATGAAGACGGCGAGCACGTTGAGATCTATATAGAGTAAGAATTTAGAAAACCTGGAGAAGCCTTTCATGGAGAAAACAGCCAGCCGCCCCAGCGGCATGTTCGGCTTTACCGTAGTCTGGATCGGGCAGCTCGTTTCAGTGCTCGCCAGTTCGATGAGTCAATTTGCATTGACCATCTTCATGTTCAACGAAACCGGCAGTGCGTTGGCGATGGGTGTGATGCAGGTATTTTTCATCACACCCTTCTTGTTGATCTCTCCGGTTGCCGGAGTGTGGGTGGACCGCTACAACCGTAAAATGATGATGATGGTCAGCGACATCGCGGCCGGCATCGCCACGCTCGGAATCCTGGCTTTCCAGGCGTTGGGAATCCTGGAATACTGGCATTTGTACGGCGCGTCCATCGTATATGGGCTGGGCATGGCATTCCAGTGGCCCGCCTACTCCGCCGCAATTTCCACGATGGTCCCCAAGGAGCAACTTGGGCGCGCTAACGGCATGATGTCCCTGATCGATGCCGGACCGCAAGTGATCGCCCCGATCCTTGCGGGGGCGTTGTTGCCCGTCATCGCCCTTACCGGCGTCCTCTTTCTCGATGTGATCACATTCTTCTTTGCCATCGGCGCGTTGATGGTCGTTCACATTCCCCAGCCGCCGCGCACCGAGGAAGGCATAAAGTCGCAGGGTGGAGGCATGCTCCAGGAGGCGGCTTACGGATTCAAATACATTTTTGCCCGCCCCAGCCTGCTGGGTTTGCAGATGGTCTTCTTTTTTGGAAATCTCTTCGCGGGTATCGGCTTCACCGTGTTAGCGCCCATGATTCTGACCCGTTCGGGCGGTGACAGTCTGGCGTTTGGGACCGTTCAATCGGCAGGGGCGATTGCCGCGGTAGTGGGAGGCGTGGTGATGAGCGCGTGGGGAGGTTTCAAACGCCGCGTCCACGGAGTTCTGCTGGGCTGGATCGTCAGCGGAACGGGAATGGCGATCATGGGTTTTGTCGGAGGTCTCCCGGTTTGGATCACAGGCATCGCGATCACTTCGATCATCATCCCTCTTGTGAACGGCTCGAACCAGGCTATTTGGCAATCGAAGGTCGCGCCAGACCTGCAGGGACGTGTCTTTGCCAGCCGCCGTTTGATCGCGTGGTTGACGAATCCGATCTCGCCGTTGATCGGCGGCGCGCTCGCGGATTTTGTTCTTGAACCCGCCGCACGCGCGGGAACCGGATTGCCCGCGGCGTTCTCCTCCATTGTTGGCACCGGCGCCGGTTCCGGAATGGGCTTGTTGATCGTATTTTGCGGTTTTATCTCAGCGCTCGTAGGCGTTGCCGGGTACTTTGTTCAGTACATTCGAAACGCGGAGACGATCCTGCCCGATCACGATACCCTCGTAACCGCAGAATCTGTCTGACAATTCGCCCATGCTCGCGAAAGAAAACAACCCGCTAGGGTTGTTTTCTTTTTTAGCCTGTGTTATTCTCCCCTGCGAAATCATGAATTTGGTTATTCCTTTTGGACGCCCGCGGGGGCTTCAGGGGCTTTTCATCATCTGGCTTGGTCAAATGGTCTCCGGGACCGCGTCGAGCATCGCTTTTTTCGCGCTTCCCGCGTGGATTCTGAGCCGCACCGACTCGAGTGGAAATGCGCTCGGCTCGTGGGAATCGCTATTCTTCGGGTCGTACCTGCTCGTGATCTTGTTTGCCGGCGTACTCGTTGACCGCTACCCGCGCAAAGCCATGATGCTGGTGTACGACGTGCTATCGCTTGCTGTCGCAGTGATCCTGCTGGTTCTCGAGCGGGCGTCCATGTTGGAACTCTGGCACTTGTATCTGGCGGCCATCTTTCAAGGCGTGGGGTATGCCTTCCAATCGCCATCGTATTCCGCCGCGATCACCACCATGGTTTCCAAACGACACTTCGTACGCGCCAATGGATTCATCGCCCTGTTGGATAGCGCGCCGGGCATCGTGGGTCCGGTGTTGGCGGTTCTGCTCTTCCGCGGGATCGGCTTGAGCGGAATCCTGCTCATCAACTTGCTTTCCTACGCGGTTTCGATCACAGCGTTGCTCGTGGTGGACGTGCCAGTGACGCCGCACACGCAGGAAGGGGAACGTTCGCGCAGTGAATTTTTCAAAGAAGCAATGTATGGCATACGCTACATCCTCCAACGTCCCGGCTTGCTTGGCTTGCAGCTTATTTTCTTTTTCGGTAATTTCTTCTCTGGTGTGGCGCTCTCGGTGACTTCGCTGTTTACCATGGTCTCCCTTCGCACCGGTGGCGACCCCAGTAACGCCGGCACCGCCCAATCTGCGGCGGCTTTCGCGGCACTTGCGGCGGGAATCTTTCTGACCGCCGTGGGTGGAATCCGCCGGCCTGTACGCGCCATCCTTCTCGGTTGGATTCTTTCGAGCCTGTTCGGGCTGACGCTGCTGGGCATCGGCCAGTTGCTGATCTTCTGGATCATCGCGGCGGTGATGGATGCAGTCTTCGAGCCTGTGGTCAATGTTTCGATGGACACGTTTCTACAGACGAAGATTCCGCCCGACCTGCAGGGACGCGTCTTCGCCGCCAGTGATTTCCTGGCTCAAGCCATGATTCCTATCACTCCGCTTGTGGCAGGATTCTTAGGCGAAGGAATCTTCGAACCGGCCATGCAAGAGGGCGGGCAACTCGTGCGTTACTTCGGTTGGATCGTCGGCACCGGCCCCGGCTCCGGCTTCGGGTTGATGATCTTCCTCTGCGGCATGGCTGGCACGCTGGTGGGGCTTTCCGGTTACCTCGTGCGCGCCATCCGTGACGTGGACGTAATACTGCCCGACTTCGAGACACAGCCGAAGATCGAGAATCCGATCCAGCAGGTTGCTACTCCCAGGAAGAAACGTGCCGGCAAAAAAGATTCCGGCAGTTCGTAGGTAAGCCGATCTCGCGCCTTAAAATCGAACAGGCTGAGGACTCTAGAATCCTCAGCCTGTTTTCATTGGTCAATCCTTTAGCAGCATCCGCCGCCCCCGCCGCAGCAACCACCGCCGCAACAGGTCTCGTCACAGATCACATCCAATTCCATGCCTCTCACCTCCTTTCGTTGTATAGATACATATCGATATGTTCACGCAAAAAAAAGCCCCTAGGAGAAAGTTTTCAGGACGACCTGCGTTGCTTTCTCGTCCGGCGCAAATTTGACCATCAACTGCCCGCAGCAATAAGCCACCTGATCCTGATTCAACGTGTAAAACGTTTGCTTTCCTTCCTCACGGATCGTGACCAAACCCGCGTCGCGTAAAATCGCCAGATGATGCGACACGGTCGGTTGAGAGACATCCATCTTCTCGACGATCTCATTCACCGAACACCACTCACAACAACAGCAAGCCATGATCTTCTGGCGCGTATCATCTGAGATGGCTTTGGCAAAGAGGACGGGATCAAATTTTGTTTTCATGCAAATGCTTCGCTAAATTCTTCTCGTAAGAATTCTCGTGTGCCTTCGGGGCCTGTGAGAGTCAACGAGATGGGTGTTTCGTTCGGTTCGATGCGCAAGGTAAACTCCAGGAACGGACAACACAACCTTTCGTTGGAAATGAATTCCGTCAGTTTTGCCAGTTCCGTTGTGTTCGGAAAGATGAACTCAAATCCGTTTTCCGCATCGCGAATGTCCAGAACGGTTCGGTAGAGTTGCAAGGTATTTTCAATATGGCTTTCGCGCTCGGCGGGCGTGAAGACGTTCATATCGCAGGCAAGGGGAGTTGAACTCATATTGACATCCATCTATGCGTGATTATATCGAAGGTTGTCTATTTGTCAAGAGTGGCATTGTGTCACCCTGAGCGTAGCGAAGGGTCTCTACCACTGAATTCCGAGACTCTTCGGTCGCTGGAGATCGCTCCCTCAAAGTGACCTAAGGTTTTATTTTGCGGTCAACACCCCCAGTCGATCAACATATTCCTCCAGCACGACAAAGGCGTCTTCGATGGGTTGTGTGGTGGTCATGTCTATGCCTGCGGTTCTATAGACCTCCATTGGAGGTTTCGATGACCCCGTTTTGAGGAAGTTGATGTGGTCCTGCGCGGCGTTCGGGACTCCGTCGAGAATCCGCTTGGCGATGGCGTTCGCAGCGGAGATGCCGATGGCGTATTGGAACGTGTAGAAGTCAATATACAGATGGGTGGTGAACGTGCCCCACGTGATGCCCACGCGCGGACGATCGAGGTTCATCTCTCCGCCGAAGCCTTCGCTGAACAGATCTGCCATCATCTCGATCATGATATCCGCGGTGAGGGGCTGACCTTTTTCCACGCGTTGATGCGTCTCTAACTCGAAACGCGCGAGCGTAGGCATGATGAAGAAGTATCGGTGGAAGTTATCCATGGCTTCTTCAAGCAATGCGGTTTGGAAATATTTGTTCGTGTTGGTTTTGAGCAAATGCGCGCGCGTCATTGCCTGATTAAAGTTGGAGGCGGTTTCCGAAATGATGGATGGATACGTGTAATAGATCATCGGTTGGGCGCGGCTGGCGTAATACGCATGCATCGAATGACCGAGCTCATGCGCCAGCGTGCTCATACTGCCGACGTCGTCGGTATAACTCATCATGATGAACGGATGCGTATCGCTTGGCACGCGCGTCGAGAACGCGCCCTGCCGCTTGCCCGCGTTGGGCGACCAATCCACCCAGCGGTCCTCCAAGCATCCCCTGCGCATGACGCGCACGTATTCCTCTCCCATCGGGGCGAGCCCGTCGCAGATCCAATCCACCGCCGTTTCAAACGGGACCTTGTGAGTCTTGGTCGTGAGCGGCGCCCACACGTCATACGGATTCAACGTTTTCACGCCCAACGCTTTGCGGCGGATGCGCCAATACTTGTGCCAGAGCGGCAGATTCTTTTTGAAGATGGTGATGAGGTTATGGAACATCTCGACCGGCACATCGCCGTTGAAGAGGGTGGCTTCGAGCGCGGAATTGAATTTGCGCGCCTTCATGTTGAACACGTTGGCTTTGATCGACGCGGCGAGATTACTCGCGAGCGTGTTCTTGTATGCGAGATATTTGTCGTTATAATTTTCCCACGACGATTGACGCGCCTTGCGATCGGAACCACCCAGGACCGCGTCGAACGTGCTTTGCGTCAATTCAACTTTTTTGCCCCGGCGGTTCTTCGCGGGCTTGAATTTGAAATCGGCATTCGCCAACAGCCCCGCCGTGTTGCGGATCGTGCCGAATGGATCGCGCAACATGCCCATCAACTCCTCCACTTCGGCGCTGCGGACGTGCGCCTGCTTGCGAAAGAGATCATTGACGAAATGCCGGTACGGCTTCATGCGCGGGTCGGATTGAATCCATTCACGTAATTTCGCTTCACCCACCGACAAGAGTTCTGGTTCCACGTAGGAAGCCGCCGCGCCCACCTGCGCCAGCATCGACATCGCCTTCCCGTTCATCGCCGCACCCTGTTCGTCGTTGGCATCCACCGAACTCGACATGGTCGCGTAGACGCGGACCTTCATCGAACGTCCCTCGAGCGCGTCCATGGCGTTCATCGCCTCGAGGAAGGTATCCACGCTGTCGCCAAGATGCCCTTGAAATTTCTTGATCGAGGGCAACGCATCGAGGATGTTTTTCACCTCATCATCGAATTGACTCGGTGTTGCGAACACGCTTTCGGCATTCCAGGTCTGGTCCTTCTTCACTTTCGCGCGGGGCAGGGGAGCGGGCATGTGAGAGTCTCCTTTTGAGAGAAAGATTGCCCCGATTCTGATCGGGGCAATCTGATTCTTTATCTTGAGTTCGTCAATCGATCTTTGGGGAGGTGAAGTATTTGCCGAGATGATCTTTCACCAGCATCCAGCCCCTCCAATAGCCATTGATCTGCTCGCCGAGTTTGACCTCGACCCACACCGAGCCGTCTGCGAATCGTTGAATATTGCCGGTGTTGTAATACCAGTACGTGTTCTGCACAGCGGAGGAAAGGATCTCAGTCCCGCCGGGCTTGTTGCGGATGAACAACCCGCCTTTGTACATGATCTTGGCGATCTTGAAGAAGTCGGTGCTGGGAGGCTGGGTTGGGTAGGTTGGCGGCGGATAGTTCGGCGGAGGCGAGCCTGTGCCGGCAGGCAGGTAGATGACCTGGCCCGCATAGATGAGACTCGGATTCGTGATCTGCGGATTCACGGCCAGCAACGCGGACACGCTTGTCCCGGTCTTTTTGGCGATGATGCCGAGGGTGTCACCCCATTGCACGGTGTAGGTGCCGCCGTACGTCGGTGGCGGAGGCGGGGGGGTGTATCCCGATGGGATGTAGAGCACTTGACCGGCGTACAGCCACCATCCCAGCCCGGGGTTGGCGGCGCGGATGGCGTCTACCGTGGTGCCGCATTGCCTGGCGATGCCGCTCAAGGTATCGCCCCATTGCACGGTGATATAGGCAGGGCAACTCCCCGAGGCTCCCACACCAGCCGTCGAGGCGAAGGACGCGGTTAGAAGTATGAAGATCAGGATGGTCTGGATGATTCTCTTTGTCATTGCATCGTCTCCTTGGTTGACTCGACCGCGGGTGGAATGGATCCGGGCGTTTTTGCGCGGCGATATCCCCTAGAATACTCCAATTAGGATTTCTGTCAATGGGAGGGGTGAAAATTTCAAGGCTTGAGCGGTTTTCCACACATCGAGCAGGTGGGTCCCCGTACCACACTGGAAGCGCAATGCGGGCATTTGACCAGACCCGCGGAAGGTGCCGCCACCTGCCGCAAGATGATATCCCCGGGCTTTACGTCGGGGACGCTGATCTTGTATGGCATGGGGACTGCCTGGCCATTTTTCAAGAGCAGGTACTTCGTTTTTTGGTATATCCCTGTTCCAGCCAGATCATTGATCTTTGCCTGTTCGTCCGGAGTAAAACCAGACGACTTGTTGATGCCCAGATCTCTGCAGGCGAAGAGATAAAAAGGATCGGTCCTGGAGTTAATGATATGAAACGTGTAATACTTTCCGCCGTCTGTGTAGTAGGAAGTGCCGTTGATCGCGCTTTGAACGAGGGGCATGGTATCTCCTTTTTGTTGCTCTTGTAGTGGGTCGCCGTCCAAATATATTAAACCCGATATTCGGTCTCGCGGTACGATTCAGAAAACCACCTCTCCCGTCTACCACTCCGCTCTGCTTCGGGTACGATGTCGACTGAAGGGGAAAGAGTGATAGTTTGCGGGTGAGTCTCGAACCTGCAAACTAGATGTTACGAAACGGTGAAATGCGGGTTATAGTACGAGAACACCGGATCCTTGCGATCAAAATCCGCAAGTCGGGGGGTCGAGATGCCAATCTCGTATAAAAAGGAGTAAGAGATGCTGACTGCCCTGTACATGATTTTGTCTGCGTTGTATGTGTTCTTGCTATGGCAGGTTTTGAAGCTAAAGCGGAATAGTTATGTCTTGATTTTCTCGCTGGTGCTGACTGGACTTTTTTACGACACGTTGATCATCGGCACGGGAAAATTTTTGGGTGAGGGCGATCTACTCAAGACCTTGAATGCAGGACGTTTTTATGTCCATGCGTTGCTGACGCCCACCCTGATGATATTTGGGTTCGGTGTTTTGCGAAAGGCGGGAGCCAATTGGGCGCAGGGAAGGGCGGCGCATCTCCTCGTGTGCATCGTCACAACGTTGCTCGTCGTCCTGGGTGCCTACTCGGATATTTTGCAGCTCGACTTGCAAGCCATAACGGTCGCTGACACCCTGCGGTACGTCAATGAAGGCGGGATCAAAGGACCGCCCATCCCTGCGATCCTCACCATCATCTTCTTATTCATCGCTGGAATTTCACTCTGGCGCAACACAGGTTGGACGTGGCTTGCCATGGGCGGGCTACTCATGTTCATCGCCGCAGGCGCGGGCATGGGTGAACTGTTCTACCTCGGAAATCTCGGCGAGGTTATACTCGGTTTTGCCAATGCAGCCACAGCCAGGAAGTTTTTATCAGCCTGAGTCTTGATGCCTCAAACCCGGAACCCAAAATGGACTATACCCTTTCCCTCGCTCTCGTAGATTTTCTCCCCGTTGGTTTTACCGCGATCGGATTGTACTTTATCTATCGTATGGTCGCACACATCCATGTCTGGCAGGGGAACGTGGCAGCGCTTGGCGCCGTTCTCACCGTCGCCGGTGGATTCTTCAAAGCCTTGTGGAAACTCCTCATGGCATTGTCAGGCGGCACGATCGACATCAACTGGATGGAGGATGGTCTCTTCGTATTCATGGCCCCAGGTTACACTCTTCTCGCCTGGAGTGTCTGGCAGACCGTCCGTGCGGTGCAGGGTAAAAAGGTGTTCAATACCTGGCTTGCGCCGGTCATCCTGATCACAATCATGTTCGCCGGCTCGTACTATCTGTATACGTCCAACCCTGCTTCGCCCGCCTGGGAGCGATTGCTCCTCAGCGTTATGGTGCTGGCAACCGTCATCACGGGCATTCTGCTCATCGTCTTTGGCTTCCGTCAGGAACTTCCGCTGGCGGGTTGGCTCTTCATCATCAACCTCGTGGGCATTTTTCTCCTCAATGGTCTTGCCCGCCTGGACGATCAGACCATCGCATTACAATGGATCGAAGAATCCATCAACACGGTCGCGTGGCTGAGTTTTGCGTTCGCATCGAAAAAGGTGTATGAACGGACGAGGGAAAAATTTGGAGTGAGGTGACCTTCCCCGCAATTGGCGCTTCCCGCCGTTCATGACCCCCAATCAGAGACAAACCCCTCTCCCGTCTACCACTCGCTCGGGTAGCATGTCCCCCTAAAGGGAGTGAACAATTCCATTACGCACCAACTCGCGGACTTTTCCTAAAACAGCGGACAAGTTCTTCAAAACCTCATCATTCCCAAAGCGGACCACCCTCAGCCCCAGCTCTCTCAAAACCTTTTCCCGCCTGGCATCTTCCTCCTGCTGTAAATCATGGATGTCTCCATCCACTTCAATGACCAATGCCGCTTTGTGACAGTAAAAGTCAACGATGAATCCAGCAATGACTTGTTGACTCTTGAAATGGACTCCCAACTTATTCGCGCGCAATTCTTGCCAGACGCTTCGCAGTTTTCTCAGCGGGAGTTATATAGCGGCGAAGTTCACTATTACGCTGGTTGTGGTAAATGGAGCAGAGTGATCGGTATCGCTTCCGAGAAAGAGGGCGTGAAAGTGGAAAGCGACAAAATCTCTTTTATAGGCGATTTCCCAATGATTTCCATCACGATCTCGCGCGTTTCTTCAGATGACTGTGCCAGCCCTGTCAGGGGGAAACTGCGCGGACCGAAATCCGCTTTTTGGATGAGGATCGAGTAGTTGAAAAAAGTCAATCCAACCGCTTGGCGGCTTTCCTTATCGATTCGCAGCAGAATATGTTCATTTAGTTCAATCCCTGTCGCTTTGACATTGGGGATAAAGGAAATGTATAAAGTGTCGCTCGTCTCGTCGTAGTTGATCACAGGTGTATTCATGGCTTTACCCTATTTCTTTCTGATAAGCGGTGACAATAAAATTATTCGACTCGATCTCGCCAACTCCGCTTTCCTGCAACCTGAACAGCACAATGGCAACGATGTGCGTATTACTTGCGGGAAGGCCGTCAAATTCTTTCGAGTATCGATATTTTTGCGGATTGAGCGAATCCTGTTTGCGCGTACCCGTTTGAACGGTCTCTTTCAGTCCTTCTTCGTAATCTTCCATTTCGGGGTGGTTGAGCGGATCAATGATATGTTCCCATCGTTCCTGGGTCAGATAAATACTGTTGCCGTATCTGTCTTTGATTCTCCAGCGGATGGGCGATGTCATGTCTGAATTTTACCCCGATTTGAGAATGTAAACAAAAATATGCGAATCATCTCACGAATATTCCCCACCACAGCGGACAAGTTCTTCACAACCTCCTCATTCCCAAAGCGGACAACCCGCAGCCCCATCTCACTGAGCCCCTACCCAGCCTCCCCCAAATTCCACGAACCTGGAATTTGGGGGAGGTGACC
>CAZFDL010000022.1:0-9116 GCA_964517905.1 uncultured Anaerolinea sp.
AGATACCGAATTCATTTACACCATCCATAAGTGCCCGGTGTGCTGGGGCAGGGCAAACGCGGATAAGCCGGTCTGCTACCTGGCCACTGGATTGTTACAGGAAGCGCTAAAGTGGGTTTCGGGCGGAAGTGAATTTCGCGTCAACGAATCCAAATGTGTTGCCGTTGGTGATGCGGTCTGTGAATTTGTCATCCAAAAAGAACCGATCACCTGAGTGGGGGCGAAGTGGCAGACGCCAAGGCAAAGATACTTATCGTAGAAGACGACCTGGATATCGCAGAAATGTTGAACGCGTATTTCCGCGTTCAGGGCTACGAGGTGTTCACAGTCAACTGGGGGGAGGATGGTGTGCGTGCGGCTCAAACGGTTTTACCCAACCTCGTCATTCTCGATATCCGCCTGCCCGACATCGACGGATTCGAAGTGGCGCGGCGCGTGCGCTCGGACCGGCGGACTCACGAAATCCCGATCATTTTCCTTACGGAAAAAAGAGATCGTATGGATCGTTTGCAAGGTTTTGAGGCCGGAGCGGATGATTACATTACCAAACCGTTCGACGTACAGGAACTCCGTCTGCGGGTGCGCAATGCGTTGAAGCGCGTCAGCCAGCCTTCGTTGACGAACCCCGTCAGCGGCCTTCCCGAAGGCGCGCTGGTGGAGGAAAAGCTCTCGGACGTGGTTCACAAAAGTGGGCTTGCGCTGCTGCACATATCCATAGTGAATTTACAGGCCTTTCGCGATTCCTACGGGTTTGTGGCATCCGACGATGTGTTGAGGGCGATCAGTATGATGATCCTGAACACCTTGAAGGAGACCGGTTCACCCGAGGACTTCCTCGGCCATCTCGGCCCCTCTGATTTCATCGTGGTTCTTTCGCCGCAGACACTCCTTCCGTTTCAGGAAAAGATCAAAGCCCGCCTCGAGCAATCGCTGGATTATTTCTATCCATTGACCGAACGCGAGCAGGCTTCGAGTAAAACAGACCGCCTTGCGATTCATATTTCTGAAACGCCCTCGGTCTACGGCAGGTATTCGAGTGTGGACCAGCTCAAAAAAGAGTTATTGAGCCGAATCAAATAATAAAACGGCTGCTTTATTTTAAGCGGAGACACTGCTGTCTCCGCTTATTTTTTATACAGTTGGCAGAGGGTTATCCATTCTTCGATGCTCAGTGTCTCAGCACGGCGGCGAGATTCGATGTTCGCTTGTTGCAGTAAATCCTCGGCTTGTGCCGGGGAGATATGCAAACCAGCCGAAAGTGAATTGCGGAGAGTCTTTCGTTTCTGACCGAAGCCCGCTTTCGTTAGTTTGAAGAAGATGTGAAGCAGGTCGTGCCCTACGCGCGGCGATGGGAAGATATTGACGGACAGCACCGCTGAATCGACTGTTGGTTTGGGGAAGAACGACTCGGCAGGAATACGCGCAGCGATGCGCGGCTCGCCATAGACTTGCACGCTCAGCGCCAGCAGGCTTAAGTCGCCGGGCTTGGCGCAAATTCGCTCTGCGACCTCTTTTTGAATGGTCAATACGATGCGGCGCGGCTTTGCCCTACTTTCGAGCAAATGGCGAATGACAGCGGAGGTGATGTAATACGGGATGTTTGCCACGACGATGTACTCCTGATCGTCGATCAATTCGTCTGGTGCAATTTTGAGAATATCACCCTGCACGATGCGGACATTTCCGTGCGGGGCGAGAATTGCCTGAAGAGGAGGCAGCAGCCTGCCGTCGAGTTCGACCGCAACGACCGCACGGGCGGCGGCGGCTAGATGGCGGGTCAGTGTTCCCAAGCCCGGTCCGATCTCCAGCACGGTATCCGTTGTTTCAATCTCCGCCGCCGCGACGATCGCCTCCAGCGCTAAATCGTCTTGCAAAAAATTTTGACCGAGCGATTTATCGGCGCGCAAGCCATATCGTTTGAGAACTGCTGCGGCATCAAGGTGTGGAATGTTTTTCATGGGCAAAATGAAACCTCGCCGCGGTTATTTTCTGCTGTGCCTGCCGGAGGGGGCCAGGAGCCTTCATTGAATCTCGCTACATAGTCGCGCAGGATGTCGAAATCGGTTTTGACGATCGAGACTTCTTTGCCGAAGACCGCATCATATTCGCGCGTCACGTTGAAAAGGTCTTCCGGAAATTCGGCGAAACGGATATCGCCCGGCTCTATTTTTGTGCCGATGCACGCGAGCTGGCCGATCTGTTCCGGGCTTAGATCGGTCTGGATGTTGTCTTTGAACGATTGGATGAGCGCGGGAATGTTTTCAACGACCGCAGGACTAGCGAGCTGATCTCGCAGCGCGCACAAGACGCGGTTCTGATTCTCGCCGCGAACAAAACCGCCCTCGATGCGGATGCGTGCCAGTGTAAGCGCCCGGTCTCCCATGAGGTGAAGATGCCCGGCGGGGAAGACCAGGCGGCTGCTCAAATCCTCAGCGGTGCGGCCATCCACGGGTTCAGGCAGGTACACGTCAATGCCTCCCACAGCGTTGACGATATTGACGAACGTCCGCATGTTGACTGCCGCGTAATGGTCAATTTGCGTGCCGAAATTGAGCGCGAGCGTGCGCGCGAGCAGACCGGGTCCCTGCGCGGGATCGGTAGTGTAACGAAAGCCGGGATTCCCGTAGAGGTAGGCTTGGTTCAGCTTTTCGTGTTTCTGTCCGTTCAAGTTGTCCGCGATGTCCGGGATTTCCACCCACAAGTCGCGGGGAAATTCGAGCACGGTGACTTTCGCATTCACAAAATCGACACGCGCGATACGGATCATATCCGCCAAACCGTATTGATACGAGTCGCCGCGTGAATCGCTTCCGATAAGCAGGAGAAACATCAGTGGTTCCGCGTCACACGAGGCTGATGGCGTGGTTGTGGCTGCAAGGTGCGTTGGTGCCACCAGAACGTGGAAGGACGCCCGCGCTGTACCCGTCGCGTGTGGATCCGGAGTCCAGGTCGCAGGGAGTTGAAACGGGGTGGTTGTCGGCAGTTGTAAGGGAGGACCGAGAGGCGCCTGCCATTTTGATGTATAGATCCACAAGATGGCGGCGGTCAAGGCAAGCGCGACGGTGGTGAGAAATGCAAGGGCGGCTTTTTGGAATCGTGTCACGAATTCATTCCAGCACGTACACGATGTTTGCTGGAACCGGCGTGAGAAAATACACTGTCACCCACGAGCTCCACGGGACGAAATCGTTATCGCTATAGGCAACGTCGATCCACGGTTTTCCGACGCATCCGCCGCATACGTCCTCCACGGTCGCAAACCCATAACCGGGGATATACAGTGGTTGCCCGCCCATCGCCAGATACCAATCGTAGCGCATGCCCACCACGCCTTTTTTCACCGTTGCTCCGCTCGAGGTGCCGGTGTAACAACGATCTCCGCCCGAACGACACGGCGAGTAGGATGTAATGTACATTTGCACCGCGCGCCAATATTCGATGGTCGCCCCGTCCACCACCGCGGTCTTTATCTCGATCTTCGTGCCGTAGCCGAGCACACGATCCTTCGGCAGGCGCACCACTGATTCGTCCTCGGTGACGCGCGTGACTTCAACACCATCTTCATAACGGACGCGAATGCGTTGTATGGTCAGCCCGGTTTCGCCGGGTTGCAAAATTTGAGTTTGATCGAGCGGGACTTCGGCGGATGCGATCAACTCACTGGAGAATGGAATCGGCTTCTGCGCGAGTAACACGGCTTCGCTCACACGCACAACCTTGATGTTCCCATCGGGGGGCAACGCCTCATTCTCGGATGGGATGCTGTAATCGCCTCCGACCAGCGGGATCCCAGCCTCAGCCAACGCCGCGCCAACGGTTTGCGCCGATGAAGTGGTTGTGATGATTTTGCCATTGGATGTGATGGTGAGGGAAAGCGACTGATCCATGGAAACTGGTGCTTGGACGCTGGAGACCGGAGATTGAATCGGTTGGCTGATTTTATCCCTGGCGCGAAGTTGTATCCCTGCTTCGTGCAACGCTTCGCCCACCGTAAACGCGGAGGTTTGAATCGTTCGCTGTCCTTGCGGAGTGGAGAGGATGATTGGCACCGCGCGGCGGAGCTGTAAAGTGATTGGGTAACTCGTTATTGGTAATTCGGGCGAAACGCGAATTCCGTTTACGAGGACCCGGTCCTCAGGCGCGAGAGTGATCCCCGCCTCGGAGAGAATCGCGGACGGCACGCGTTCGTCTGTTTGAAGCGTGACGAGTTGATCACCGTCAATAACGCTGACGGTTCGAGGAGAAGACGGCTGACAACCTAAAAAGAACAATGCCGCGATCAAGGTCAGCCTGGGTTTGATTTTCATGCCGTAATTATAAATTACGCTATCGATTATTGCATACGTGGCTTATGTGGTCACTCGTAAGGCCAGCGATCCGCTCCTTGTAGGAGTGAACGGATATGGTTGATCTCCCCCGCATGGTAGAGATCGTGAGCGATCATAATGCGAATGAGCGTGCGAGTTGGCAGTCTCTCGTTCCAGTTGGCGAGTCGCTCACGCTCCAATTCCGAATCGTCTGCGAGGGCACGCACGGAGGCAAGCCGCCTTTTATAGCCTTCAGTCAGCCACGCCAGAAGTTCATCGTGTGGACGCGACCGCGCTCCACCAGTCGGAATCAGAGGCGGTTGATCCCCGCTTAATGAGGCGTTGCCGAATGCATAATCTTCGTACATCCACTTTGCCCAGCCAACGTGTTCGAGGATATCGGAAATCGAGCGATTGGCGTCGACTGGCGTTGTTGCCCAATCATCTTCGCGTAAATTACGCAAATTAGCAAGGAGTGAATGCTCCGGGTCGCCGTCGAAAGCATCTTCGATCAACCAAGCGAGGGTGTCAATAATCACATGAGACGAGGCCATGAGAAATTCCTGTTTAGTCACCCGGCTTTGTGATGCATCCATACATTTGGCTCAATGTAAATCCCCTCGTCTCTCTCGATGCTTATCTCAATTGGTTCGAGCGCGCCGGGAACGATGTATCGTCCGCTTTGAGGGAATTTCATGCCGGTCCACGATTCCCATTCTGCGAGGGAACCGCGCACCGTTTTAGACCGATGGCAAACTTTAATGAACTTGCCGCCTGCGCGTTGCTGGATTCGCAGCCACGCGTCGAAAGGCATCCCGGTCTCATTCTTCCACTCGACATACTCGTCCATGTCGGTGAGTGGATACTGCGGCTTCTCGTTTGGGCGAACAGGGATGACAAGGTTGTTGAATCCGTGCGCTCGCGCAGTCGGTTGGAAGGATAGGAGAATGCTTCGACTCAATCCGTGCTTCTTGTATTTTTCGCGTACGCCGACAAACACCGCCGCGAGGATGTTTGGTTTGATTCCATTCCTGGCGTCGTCAACCGCCTTTTCAAACACCCAGTCCCAGCCTTCCTCCGGCAGGTCGGCGAGCGGATGAGTCCAGTTGAATGGGAAACTATGTCCCACCGCCACCACTTGATTTGTATCTGCGTCCAGCATGACAGATTGGTATATGGCAAACCGGTCAAAGAATTCATGCCAGTGTGTTTTGGCGATCTCGTCATGCCACATGAATTCAGGCCAGGAGTTTTTGGCAAGTTCGGTGGTCGCTTCACGATACACTGAAACTTCGTCCAGCTGGGCAATTCTAAATTGGTGCGTATGGCTCACTTGCAGTCCTCGTCCTCACAACAATCTTCCATGCCTTCAGCCTTATCAAACGTCTCTTTCCCCTCTTTGTATGAAAACCAGATCAATCCCAGCGCGCCGATGGAATCGACCATGCCAAAGCCCGTCACTTCGTAGACCAGGCTCGAGGCGAGCAGGATCATCGACATGTAAATGCAAACCATCGTGCAGTTCGCGTCCGCAAGGATGGGACTGGAGTTGAGCGCGCGTCCCACTTTGCGTTTGCCAGCCACAAGAGCCCACATCACAGCAATCGATATGATTGAAATGATCAAGCCGGGTAGCGTCGTTTCAGGTTTGTGCCCAATGACGATATTGTATATTGCGGTAAAGGCAAGCCCAACCACCAACAAGTAAAAGGACACGCCGGTCACACGGAGTGCGGTGCGCTCGAATTGGGAGCGCGGCGTGCCTGGATTTTGGCGAATGCGCAGCACCATGGCAAGGATCCCAATCCCAGACATGACCTCGATGAACGAATCCACGCCGAAGCCGAACAGCGTGAGCGCTTCATCGCTGATGCCGAAAGCGATCGAGATCATACCCTCCATCAGGTTGTAGACAATGGTGAACAGGGCGAGCCAGAAAGCATACACCCAGAAGCGGTTCGTGTCGGATTGGGCGAAAGTAGCCATTGAATATCGTCCTTGATTGATTGAATTATATTACAATAACCCTGTGATTATTTATATACGGAGAAACCCATGAAAAATAAACTTACGCTGTTTTATGTGCTTTTGTGCCTCTTGCTGTCGGCATGTGGTGGGAAAGGTCCCACCACGGACATTAATGTCATTCTGGGAGATTTTCAATTCACACCGAGCGCGTTCACTGTTCCAGCCGGGCAGGAGATTTCGTTTACGGCTGTCAACAACGGCGCAGTGGTGCATAATTTTGTCATTATGAAGTTGGGAGTGAATGCAGGGGATACGTTCGAGGATGAAGATGCGCCCAATATCTACTGGGAAGTGGAACTCGTCCCGGGAGCAGACGTCGCGACAAGTTTCACCGCGCCGGATGAACCGGGCGAATACCAGGTGATCTGCCGCACCGAGGGTCACATCGCATCCGGCATGATCGGAAAATTGATCATCGTCGAGGGTGAGGAATGAACGTTGCGAGAGCTCCTGGTCTTCGCAACCGTTTTGTAATTTGCAAAAACCTTTGATCACCAGCCTAAGCAATCCGCTTGTCAAGCAGACGCGCGCGCTGCGTCATAAGAAGGCGCGTCTTGAAAGCGGACTATTCCTTGTGGAAGGCATCCACCATGTGGGTGAAGTGGTGGAGGCAGGCTGGGTTGTGGAATCGCTGGTTTACGCGCCAGATTTGCTGAAGAGCGAATTTGCCGCAGATTTGATCGCCCGCCTCGGTGACAAACCTCAGCCTGTTTCGGCTGAAGTGATGGAATCGTTGACCGACAAAGAGAATCCGCAGGGAATTATCGCGGTAGTTCGCCAAAAACGAGCCGACTTCTCAGCATCTCTCGACTTCGAAACAGCGGTAGCGCTCGTTTCACCGCAAGACCCCGGCAATGTAGGGACCATTCTCCGCACCATGGACGGTGTCGGCGCGGAAACCTTGTTCCTGCTCGACGGCGGGGTCGACCTATATCACCCAACTGTGATCCGCTCGAGCATGGGAGCGGTCTTCTGGAAGCCGGTCATCCCCGCTTCGTTCGATGAATTCGTATCGTGGGCGCATGAGGGACGTTACCAGCTCGTCGGCACCTCGGCGCGAGCCGAGGTCGATTATCGGACCCTTGTACCAAACAAGCCATGGGTTCTACTATTGGGAAACGAGCAAAAAGGGCTATCCCCCGAACAGGTAAAATCCTGCGATGTGACTGTTTCGCTACCGATGCGGGGGAGGATTAGTTCGTTGAATCTCGCTGTGGCGGCTGGCGTGTTGTTGTACGAATTAAACCGCTAGGGGTGGACGCACACATCCGCCTCTAGCCCCCTGCAATGCAATGGGCGATCAATTTCAATTGGCGAATGAAGCGCTAAAACTCATCCTCTTCTTCGTCCCATAATTCATCGTCCTCTTCTTCATCCTCGTCCTCCCATTCCTCCGATTCTTCCCCATCCCATTCTTCCTTCGCGGCGGCTTCGTCACTGGGCGAGTACGTGGCGCAACCGGTGTCAGGGTCTAATTCCACAGCGGCGGCACTGCAATAACCTTCATCCAGGAAAACACAATCGGCGTAATGACATTTTATGCGTGGCATTCACTCCTCCTGATTAAGTTTGTTTAATAAGACGGATGACAGAAATTATAAAGATCAAGACCATTGCCGCTTGAGATGCAATGCAAAATGGGCAGTAGGCTTTGATCAGCGCAACTTCAAGAAAGATAAGATAAAGAGTGAAGAGGAAGCCCGTGACCGATAGCGCAAAGAAGACCATCGTCCCGTTCTGCTGAAACCAGCCGGGTTTTCGTTCCAGCCATTGCACGCCCAACAAGGCGAGATATCCTGCAACGCCGATCACGGCCACCGGAATTCCCTTCACTTCAGAATAAGGGCTGGCATTTACCACGGAACAATCCTTCGAGCCAACGCACATCGCGTCGTTCGATGTGATCTTGTAGATCGTCATATAGATCGAAACGAGCAGGCCAATGATCGAAAGTGCGATTGTTAGTTGTGAAAGTCGTTTACCCATGTCGCCTCATAGAATCCATGCGTTGATTTCCTGACCAGCCGGCACGCATTTTACACCAGCGGGAACAATAAGTAAAGCGTCTGCATGTACCAGCGAGAGCAAGTTGCCTGAACCCTGATGACCGGTCAGACGAGCCTTCAGGATGCCATCGTGCTCATGGACGGTGGCACGCAAATAACTTTCACGTCCATCCGATAGGATCTCCTCCTCGCATCGCACGCGGACGGTCTGCCTGTTGCGGTCACTTGAACCGCCCAGCCGCCCTAGCGCCGCACGGACGAATACTTCAAAGCCCACGAACGCCGAAACGGGGTTGCCTGGCAGCCCAATGAAGGGAATGCCTTTGTATTCACCGAACGCAAGCGGTTTACCGGGGCGCATGTTCACGCGCCAGAAGTCCATGTTGCCGTTGGATTCGAGTGCGGCTTTCACAAAATCGAACGCGCCGACGCTCACCCCGGCAGAGGAAAGGATCAAGTCCACCTTTTGCTGGACGGCTTGGTCGAGCAGGGATTTTACCGAATCGAGATTATCTTTCGCCGTACCGAGTTTGATAACTTCTGCACCGGTGGATTGAATCAATCCCGCTAGCATGTAAGAATTCGAGTCGCGAATTTTGCCCGGCTCGAGTGGCGCGCTTACATCGAGCAGCTCGTCACCCGAGGAAAAAAGAGCCACGCGAACTTTTTTATACACATCCACGTTGGCAAACCCAAGCATGGCTAGCAAGCCCGCATCTTCCGGCTTGAGCATTCGCCCTTTGTTAAGGACAATTTCTCCGGCGCGAACATCCAT
>CAZFDL010000022.1:9216-23669 GCA_964517905.1 uncultured Anaerolinea sp.
GCAAGGACGCGGTTCAAGCAATCTGCCAGCGATAAAGTTTCAGTTGAGACAGGTTGAAATCGGGAGAGGATGCGCTCGCGCGCGTCGCTGACGCTGAGCAGTGTCATAGTGAAGCGGCGACATTATACTGCATACAACAAGCGTAAATCGAAAGTCGTCAAGCTTAAATTGAGTTACCCCGGCCTTGTTCGTTGCGCTTCGAGCACGTTCGGCACGTTTTCGATGCGCGTGAGCACCCGGCTCAACTGCTCGAGGTCGCGCACTTCGACGACCAACCGGAGATCCGCCACACTGCGATTGAAACTGACCGCCACATTGGCGATGTTCACGCCTTCGTTCTGCAGGAGAGTGGAGATATCTCCGAGCAAGCCTTCGCGATCATAGGCTTTTACGGTGATCGGCACTGCAAAGGTTTGTTCGGCTGTTCCCCAATCCACCTGCAGGAGTCTCTCGGTATCGTCACGATGCAGGATGTTCGGGCAATCCTGCCGGTGGATGGTCGCGCCGCGCCCGCGTGTCACGTACGCGATGATCTGGTCGCCGGGCATCGGGTTGCAGCATTTCGCCATTTGCCAGAGTAAACCTTTCAAGCCGACCACTTCCACAACATCGCTTGCATGTTTCTTCGGAGCAGTTGTGGTGACTTCGAGAAAGTCTGCGGATTCCTCGGTCTCCTCCATCATACGGATGACCTTGCTCAAGGAAAGGTCGCCGCACCCGATGGCAATGAACATCTCGTCCGGCGTTTTGAAGCCCATTTCGCGTGCCATTTTTTCAAAGTTGAGTTCGGGGATGCCCAGGCGTTGCAGTTCGCGCTCGAGAGCAGCACGTCCCTGCGATAGGTTCTGTTCGTCCTCCTGTTTCTTAAACCATGCTTTGATCTTCGAACGGGCGCGCTGTGTTTTGACCAATCCCAAATTCGGATTTAACCAATCGCGGCTCGGCCCGCCCCGCTTCGCGGTCAGGATCTCGACCTGATCGCCCGTTTTCAACGCCTGATGCAAAGGAATGAGTTTCCCGTTCACGCGCGCGCCGCGGCAGCGATGACCGATATCCGTGTGGACGTGATAAGCGAAATCGATAGGCGTCGAGCCGACGGGGAGGTCGAAAATGTCTCCGCGCGGCGTGAAGACGTAGACGCGGTCCTGGAACACATCCGTCTTCATGCTTTCGACGAATTCCTGCGCGTCGTGCACGTCGGTCTTCCACTCCATCATGTTGCGAAGCCAATTGATGCGCTGTTCGTACGACTTGTCTTTTCGCGCCCCTTCCTTGTATTTCCAGTGCGCGGCGATCCCATACTCGGCGTTCTCATGCATTTCCTGGGTGCGGATCTGGATCTCGAGAGGGCGCCCATCATCGTAAATGACCGCGGTGTGCAGCGATTGGTAAAAATTCTCTTTTGGCGCGGCAATGTAATCATCGAACTCGCCGGGGATGGGCCGCCATGTGGTGTGAATCACCCCGAGTGCGGCATAACAGGACGGCACATCCGGAACGAGGAGTCGCATGGCGCGTACATCGCGCACGAGATCGAACGATTTCCCCTTTTGCGTCATCTTCTTGAAGATCGAATAAATATGTTTGGGTCTGCCGCTGACTTCTGCTTTGATCTTATGACTTTCCAGGAGGCGGGTGAGTTTGTCGTTGATTTCCCCGATCTGTTTTTCGCGGTCCGGTCGTTTCTCCTGCAATTGCTCGGCGATCTCCTTGTATTTATCTGCGTTGAGGTAGCGAAACCCCAGGTCTTCCAATTCCCATTTGATCTGCCAAATGCCGAGACGGTTTGCCAGCGGAGCGAAGATGTCGAGCGTTTCTTTTGCAATGCGTTTTTGCTTCGCTTCGGGCATATAACCAAGCGTACGCATATTATGCAAACGGTCTGCCAGCTTGATCAGCACCACGCGCACATCGTCACCCATGGCGAGGAAAGTTTTGCGCAGCGTTTCGGAGGCGAGGTCGCGCTTGCGCCCGCGATCATTCCCCGAGACGGTGAAACCCGCTTCGTCCGTCGGGTCGGCTTGCTCCGAGTCCCCCGCATGTTGATCGCCGCGCGAAACCCGCGGCAGGTTAGACAGTTTCGTCACACCGTCCACAAGAATCGAGATCGTCTCACCGAATTCGCGTCGAATATCGCTAAGGGTGATCGGCGTGTCTTCCACGGTATCGTGGAGGAGAGCAGCGGCCACCACATCGGAAGGGACGCGCAGGTCAGCAAGTATGCCTGCCACTGCTATGCAGTGATTAATATACGGCTCGCCGGAGCTTCGCTTCTGCTCCCGATGCGCTTCCTCCGCCACGCGATAGGCGCGTTGGATCAACTCCCGTTCGGAAGCGGCATAATGATCCGGGAGCTGTTCCATCAATTTTTCAAGTGGAACGTCGGTCTGAACCGATTTCATGCGTTTGATTGTACTACGTCGTCAGGAAAATATTTCGCATCCCCGTTACAATTGAGAGATGGAATATTTACAAGGAGATTCGTTCGATGCCAATCGTCAATAACGTGACGCGCCTGCTCGACGCGCGCAAAATTCCATACACAGCCTATGAACTTCCCGCTGAGAAGCGCAGCGCCCAGGAGACTGCGCGTTTGCTTGGCGCCGATCCCGCGTCCATTTTCAAAACGATCGTGGTAGTGCGCGACCGACCGAAAAAACCGTTGCTCGTCCTGGTTTCAGGCGAATCGGTCGTCGATCTAAAATTGGTTGCGGCCGTGCTGGGGGAAAAGAAAGTGCATCTGCCGACAGAAAAAGAAGCGGAACAGTTGACCGGATTGCAGGCCGGAGGAATCTCGCCGCTCGCCTTGCTCAACAAAGGATTTCAAGTCATCCTTGATTCGTCTGCGGAGAAGTTTGACGAAATCCATGTCTCCGGCGGACAGAGGGGATTGAATATCAAAATGCCAGTCTCCGACTTGGTCCAATTGACGAATGCGCGTATTAGTCCCGTAAGTAAGACAGAGGGCGCTCATGATTAAAACAAAAACGGCAATACTGAAAGTTGATCGCCGTTTTTGTTGGAAATTCGTGCGGATGGTTACGGTCCCACGAACTTTATGAACTCTTCCCTGATTTCAAACGTCCATTTGTCGGGGTTGTTGATGCAGCCGTAGCCCGACGCATTGAAGGGTTTTTTTGGATCTGTGCTCCATGCCCAGAGGTTGTAACATCCGTATACCAGATCGCTGATAACCACGGAAGCGTTTTTACCCAGGCTGTACCCCCGATAACCACATTCATCCAGCTCGGTTTTATTCAAGTACAACGAAACCTGCACCGGGTACTTGGTTTGATTGTCAATAAGTATTATTGTTTCCTTGCCTTTTGGAGCGCTGAGCACCCGGGTTGCACAATAATCGCCCCCGGCGCTTGCCAGAGTGTTCGTGGCGGTGACTGCCAGCGTTGGCAATTCAAAGGGAGTATTGGTCGGCGGCGGCGTTGATGTCGGTGTCTCGGTCGGCGGAGGCGGTGTATTCGTGGGAATTGCCGCCTGGGTCTGTGCGACGATCGTCAAGGCTGCGGATACAGCAGTGGATTGTACGTCCGCCACGCTCAGGGTCGGCGGGGCCGGTTCTGCACCGCACGCGGTCAGCAACACGGTGACAATGGTCAATATCGACAAAATGGTTGTACTTCGATTCATCTTTTTGGTTCTCCTGAATATTTTCATCAACAATTCGGGTAGCATCCGCCTTTGGCTACGATCTGCTCGTTCCGAACAATAATGCTCCAACTTCCACCTTTAATGGCGAAAGCTCCGAACACTTTGAAATCCTTCTTGCCGTCCACGAACGCACCGGCGCTGTAAAACCCTTCGGGTCCGTTGAAGCTATTTCCGTAGACAGGTATATATCCACACTCACCGAGGTTTGTCGTCACATACATGGATAACACGATCGTTCCTTTTGGCTTGGTTTCATTTTCAACAATGAACTTCACCGTAGGACCCTGCCACGCACTGAGGATCTTATTGCAATCGTTCTGCTGTGTAGAGGCTGAGGATTGTGGTGCAAGAGTGAATGTCGCCGTGGGAAGCAAAGGATCGACCGTTGGGGTCGACGTCGGTGTTTCTGTTGGCAACGGAGTGGATGTGTAGGTGGCTGTGGGGGGGAGGGGGGTATCGGTCGGAATGGCGGCTTGCGTTTCTGCGATCATGGTGTATGCCGCGGCTTGCGCGGTCGCGCCGACATCTGCGGAGCTAAGCGTAGGCGCGGCTGGTTCTCCGCCGCACGCGCTGAGGGCAAGGGAAAGGATCATTCCAAGCAGTACAAGTCTTCGTTTCATTTTCAAACAGCGTTTCCTTGTTCATGGATTTGTTATTTTACGACCACTTTGTCTTTGAAAAGTGTGATCACGAGGCTGTCCGTGGAACTAAGACGGAAGGAGCCCACCAATTTGTTTCCGCCCACCCAGGCTACGAATACATAACTTCCCAGCGGTGCCTTGATTCGGACCTGTCCCTCCACTGGGTATTCGATAATGGTGAAGTAACCCTCGTTCGTCGTCACCTGCAGCGATATATATGCCTGCGCTTTGGAGCGATTCCACACGGTGATGGTATTGAACGGAACCGCCGGCGGAAGAGTTCCATATTTCAGAATGCCGAGGGTCGGCGTCGATGTCGCGCCTGCCGCCGGGCTTGTTACCGCCGGGGTATGCGTGGGATTTAGCGGAAAATCTGTCGCGGTTACAAGTGTCGCGGTCAGGTTGGGAAATGGCGTGGAGGATTCGGTCGAGGAAGTTGCGGGGGCTGCCGTGAAATCAACCGGACCAGGCGTCCACGTAGGTGGAAGCGCTTCCGTGGGCGAGACCGAAGAAGAAGTGGAAGTGGCTTGAACGAAGGCTGTCGGTGTTGCAGCGCCGGGAAATCCGCTCGGCAGGCAAGCGCCGACCACCAGGACAGCAACAAGCATCGGGAATATCTTCTTCATCACGTCTCCTTGCGATCAGGACGAGGAAATCGTCTCCAGAAATTGTGAAACGGTGTCTCGTAGCATTCGCTCAGGCAATGCGCCGACCTGTCGGTGCACGACTTTGCCGTTCGCCACGAACAGCATGGTCGGGATTCCCTGAATGCCGTATTTCATCATCCATTCCTGGTTCTCATCGGTGTTGACCTTTGCCACGATGAGCTTGCCCTCGTACTCTTTAGCGAACTTATCGAGGATCGGCGCGACCATTTTGCAGGGACCGCACCAGGGAGCCCAAAAGTCAACGATCACCGGTGTCGGTGATTTCAATACGGTTTGTTCGTAGGTTGCGTCAGTTACGTGGATCGGTTCGTTCAACATTTTCTCTATCATGTATCCTTTTCATTGAAATGCGAAACGAGTATAACACAATCCTGCATGTTATAATCGCCCGTCGTGACTGACTTATTTACAAAATGGAAGAGCGGGCTGGCAAAAACAAGCAAGACCGCGTTTGGACGGATCGCAAACCTGCTCGGTGCCACAGACATTTCCAGCAACACATGGGATGAACTGGAAGCCCTGCTGGTCCAAGCGGATCTTGGAATTGACACTGCAAGCAGTGTTTTGGAATCGCTTCGCCGTTTCGTCCTTGACCGTGGCTTGACTCGCTCCGACGAACTTTCGCGTGCCCTTCGAGATGAACTCCTCTCGCGTCTCGACGAAACGCCAGGCTCCGCGTGGACGAACAAGCCATCGGTGATCACGGTTGTGGGAGTCAACGGCTCCGGTAAGACAACTACTATCGCCAAACTTGGTCGGCAATTTCAAGCGGAAGGGAAATCACTTCTCTTTGGCGCGGCAGATACCTTTCGGGCGGCTGCGGTCGACCAGCTTGAAGTTTGGGGTGAACGGCTGGGCGTCGATGTGATCTCCGGCGCGCCGGAGTCGGACCCGGGGGCGGTCGCGTTCAATGCGGTGCAGGCTGGCGCAGCCCGCGGAATCGATATAGTCATCGTTGATACCGCCGGTCGGCTGCATACGCGCTTCAATCTGATGGAAGAGCTGAAGAAAGTGCATCGCGTGATAGGCAAAGCTCTGCCCGGCGCTCCGCACGCAGTATGGCTGGTGCTCGATGCAACGACCGGTCAAAATGCGCTTCATCAGGCAAAGGCGTTCAAAGAATCGGTCGGAGTGACCGGTGTGATACTCTCGAAACTAGACTCGTCCGCGCGCGGTGGATTTGCGTTTGCCATCCAGCGCGAGTTGGGTTTGCCCATCTTATATGCAGGTCTTGGCGAAAAACCGGAAGACCTCATACCGTTCGACCCGGATGCCTTCGTTGAAGGTATTCTGGCAGGTAATTAGTGTCGATCACTACTCTTCACTGGAGGCATTATGCAAGACCTCGTCAATCGTCTCAAACCTTTGCAGGACCTGACTCAGCAATTACTGGTGCGTCTTTGACTTCGCTTCAAAGGAAGCACAACTCTCCCAATTCGCCCGGGAACTAGAAGCGCCTGATCTGTGGAGCAATCCCTCGCGGGCACAGCAATTAATGAAGCAGCACAATGCCATAAAAGCCGAAGTGGAATCGTGGCGGATTTTTTCGCGCCGCCTGAACGATGCGCTTGAACTTGCACAGCTCGATGACGAAAGTCTCCGTGGGGATCTGGAGACCGAAGTCTCTGCCCTTGAATCCGAATTGGAGAAACGATCGTTCACTGCCATGCTTTCAGGTAAGTACGATCATGATTCTGCGATCCTGGCCATCCACGCCGGTGCGGGCGGTACCGACTCGCAGGATTGGGCGGCGATGCTACAACGCATGTACCTCCGCTGGGCGGAGGATCGAGGGTATCAATCCGAGATTTTGGATGTGACTCCGGGTGAAGAAGCGGGAATTAAGAGTTCCACGATCGCAGTGGAAGGCGAGTACGCTTTCGGCTATCTACGTTCCGAAAAGGGAGTCCATCGTCTTGTGCGACTTTCACCGTTCGATTCGGCCCATCGGCGGCACACCTCCTTTGCGCTGGTGGAGATCTTGCCGCAAGTAGCGATGGATGAAGCCGAAATTCAAATTGACCCGAGTGAGATCAAGATGGATGTTTTCCGTTCCTCGGGAGCGGGTGGTCAGAACGTGCAAAAGAATGCGACGGCAGTGCGTCTGACCCACATCCCGACGGGAATCGTAGTCACGTGCCAGAACGAACGCTCGCAATCGCAGAATCGCGAGTTTGCCATGCGTATCCTGCGGGCGCGCCTTTTGGAGTTGAAACAGGCTGAAAGAGAGGAGGAGCGGGCGGTCCTGCGCGGTGAATACACCAAGGCAGAATGGGGAAGTCAGATCCGCTCGTATGTGTTGCATCCGTATCAAATGGTAAAAGATCATCGTACCGAACATGAGACGGGAAACACACAAGCCGTGCTGGATGGGGATTTGGATGAATTCATGGAAGCCTACCTGCGACAAGGATGAAACTGAATGAGAAGAATCTGGAACATTTTGTTGAACCGCGAGAATCTTCTAGCCGTAGTCGTTTGTATCATCCTGATACTCCTAGTCATCCTTACAACCGATACCACACCTACATGGATCTATCAGGGATTTTAGGAAGCCCCAAGGTTGGTTTTATTAGAATTTTGCGAAACCCAAACAGGAGCCGAAATGAACGAAACAATGATATCGACCTTGGGGGAGTTTATTTCCTCGAAGATACTAAAGCAGCCTGCCCGGAAAATCTCGGGTGATGAACCGTTGATCTCAAGCGGCCTGGTGGATTCGTTCAGCCTGATGGATTTAGCGCTCTTTATCGAAGACACGTTTAACGTTCGTATTGAAGATACCGAACTGAATGCAAATACCTTCGACAACCTGACTGGTTTGACAATTTTGATCGAGTCCCGGAAAAAATGACAGGTGAAATTCGACCCATGCGGTTGATGCTCAAGGTCGTATTCTTGTTTATCGGAGCAAACCTCATCTTCGCCTGGCTGAATCCGCCTGTGGGGAAAATCACGCTTTACAACACTATTTTTCCGGGCCGGTATCGGTTTCCGTACGAGCAGGAGCCGCAATACTACCTGGCTGGGTATAATGCCCCGATCTATGAGGATTTCGATGCCATGTTTGGGGCGCATGTGATATCGAGAAAGAAATCGGAAAATGAATTTCGCGTTCTTCTCCTTGGCGATTCTTCCACATGGGGCATTACTGTTCAGGCGGAGGATACTCTTTCTGAACAAATCAATCGATTCGGATTGAAAACATGTGACGGCCGGTTTGTCCGTGTCTACAATCTGGGGTATCCCATGCCGTTCCTGATGAGAGATCTGTTAATTCTGGATAAGGCGATGGAATACGAACCAGATTTGATCGTCTGGCTCATTACGCTCCATACACTTGAGTCGAAGAGCGCTGAAACGTATTTCATCCTCCCTCACGCAGAGCGTTACTTGAGTCTTGTGAACAGATACCAACTTGCTCCGCTCAAATTAGTGGAAGCTCTACCCAACCGAAGCCTGTTCGACCAAACTATCATCGGAAAGCGGAGACGGCTAAAAAACATCTTTTTTGTGCAGGCTATGGGGGTTGCGTGGGCAGGGACAGGAATTGACAACCATGAAGGATTTGATGATGCCGCTGGTAGCGGGACACCGCCTGATGTGGAGCGTGATTTTTCATATGGACGCATGACGATCGGAGATGACCCGGCTCCCTACTTTAATGGATTGAGGACGGATATTATTCTTGCCGGTGACGATATGGCTGGCCAAGTGCCAATTGTATTGGTCAATCAACCGATGGTCATCACGAGCGGCTTGAATGGCGAGGTGCGTTACAATGACATCTACCCGCGTTGGATTTATGACGCGTATAGAAAGTTTATTTCCGAATGGTCAACCACTCACGGGCAATCCTTTCTGGATTTCTGGAACATTCTCCCACCGGAGGATTTTGCAGATCGGAATTTCCACCGCAACGCCAGTGGTGAAAAACGGCTTGCGAAACAGCTTGCTCCAAATTTAGAACAATTTACCTGTCGTTGAATCAGCCATGAATTTCCAAAAAACATTTTCCGACCAGCTACGATCGCTTCACGCGTTGACACCGGACCGCGTCGCGCTTACCTTGCAGTTCTCCGGCGCCGAGGATCGCTCGCTCACGATTGACCAGCTCCTGCGCGGCGCGACTGCGTATGCCCGCGCCTTGGTTCGGGCGAAAATCCAGCCGGGCGAGGTTGTGATTCTTATCCTCCAGCACGGCGAAGAATTGGTCTGCGGATTCTGGGGCGCGATTCTGCATGGTGCTGTGCCCTCGATCATGCCATTCCTGACAGAGAAATTATCACCAGAACGATATCGCGCGGATCTTGCCGCGTTGATCGCCGTGACCCAGCCCGCCGCGATCATGACCTACTCAGAATTTGAAACCGAGGTGCGTTCGGCGTTGACGGCAGGGGATTCGATCCGCGAAGTGATTGTCGCGGAAGGAGTGGAAAAACTTCCTAACCTTGACTTTGAGTCGCTGGCGGGGTTTCAACGTAAGCCCGAAGATATTGTCCTCCTGCAACATTCCTCCGGGACGACGGGCCTCCAAAAAGGTGTCGCGCTTTCTCATCGAGCGGTCTTCAATCAACTCGACGCGTACGGAAAAGCGCTGAAGTTATCCGATAACGATGTGATCGTTTCATGGCTGCCGCTGTATCACGATATGGGACTGATTGCAGGTTTTATCATGCCGGTACTTTCAGGAAATCATCTGGTTCTGCAATCGCCTTTCGATTGGGTGCGTGCACCGTATAAGCTGATGCACGCCGTGTCAAAATATCGCGGCACACTATCGTGGCTTCCGAATTTTGCTTATAACTTTTGCGCACAAAAGATTCGAGATAGACACCTTGAGGGAGTAGATTTATCCACTTGGCGCGCGGTGATCAATTGCTCGGAACCCGTTCGCTGGGAAAGCCACCAAGCGTTCTATAAAAAGTTCAACTCGTATGGCTTGAGGCTGGACGCTCTGCAGACCTCTTACGCAATGGCAGAAAATGTTTTTGCTGTGACGCAGAGCCCGTTAGAGGGCGAACCAACTGTCCTTGAAATTGATCGTGATGCGTTTATGTCGGAGCGCGTAGCCAAATTGGTTTCTGACTCTGGTTCCCACTCAACCATGAAAATGATGTCGTCAGGTCTTCCATTGGAAAATGTCACAGTAAAAGTGTTGGACGAAAATCGAATCGAATTGCCCGAACGTGCAGTCGGCGAACTTGCAATGCAAAGCGATTGCATGTTGACGGGTTACTATCACCGCGAGGACGCGACTCAGCAGGCGTTTCATGATGGCTGGTACCTGACCGGTGATTACGGTTTTATAGCAGATGGTGAAGTGTTCGTCTCCGGTCGGAAAAAGGATATGCTTATCGTGGGCGGCAGGAACGTGTATCCGCAGGATCTTGAGGCGTTGACTTATGAAGTGCCCGGCGTCCACGCGGGGCGCTCGGTGGCGTTTGGAGTGTTCAATGAGGAAGAGGGTACGGAGGATGTAGTCGTGATCGCTGAAGTGGATTCAAGCGACCCAGCGGAGCAACAAAAGGTGGCGGAGGCCATCCGCCAACACGTAACGAAAAATTCTGCGATCGCCCTACGGCACGTAAAGGTTGTGGATCCAAAGTGGATCGTGAAAACATCCAGCGGCAAGACGGCGCGCTCGGCGAATAAGGAGAAATTCCTTGAAGAGCTCGATCACAATCACTAGACCTGCGACGATGGCATCTCTCGTCGATTGGCAATGAAATAAGCAGCCGAGTAAGCACTTGGCTGCTTATATTTTATCCGCCGGTGGGGAGGCGTTTCTCGAGTGTGCGGTTAAGGATTTCCTCCTGCTCCGCTGAAAGACTCGATTTCGACCGCTTCACCCGAAAGGCTTTTTCGGCATTCGACCTGCTCATGGCTTCCTGCCAGGCGATCTGCATGGGCGTCATTTCCGGCTCTTTGGGTTCTTCCGGTTCGAGGAACTCAGCCGTCTCCTTTTTATTGGAGCGCCTGCCCTTCTTTTCTTCCCGTTCGGGTTTGGATTCTTCGATCTCAGGTTGGAGCGCTTTCATACTCAACTTGATCTGCTTCTTTTTACGGTCCACATTCAAGATCTTCGCTTCCACTTCATCGCCCTCCTTTACCACTTCACTCGGGCTCTTCACGTATCCCTGTGTTAATTCGCTTACGTGGATCATGGCTGGGCGTTCTGCGCCGATCTCAACGAACGCACCATACGCTTCGAGGCGGATCACTTTGCCTTTCACGATCATTTCGGGCTCGAGGTCTTTCCAATCGTACAGTAGCGGTTGCACCATGGTCAGTTCAATGCGATCTTTTTTAACGCGGCGCACCCACACCTCTACGGTTTGTCCTTCTTTCACAACATCTTCCACTTTGTTAACCGGATCTTTGCTCAGTTGTGAAATGTGCAAAACGCCTGGGATGCTCTGGCCCACGTCCACGAGTGCGCCCGCCAGTGTGGTCTTCAAAATTTTTCCGCTGAGTTTGGTTTTTGGTTCTGGCGCTGCCGGGGGCGCGAGTTCTGGTGTAGTCATCGTTTACTCCTGTTGTTCAAATAATGCCGAACAATGATTATATCTGTCCGACAAGTTTGCGTCAATGTGAAATTTTGTACATTTCGGGTTTTCGATAAGGAGCCTGCTTACGTGGAAGAAACTGTAAAGGAGGCAGATCAAGTTCAATTTTCGGATGAAACGTACGTGTCCCGCGCCGGGGCGTTTGATCCGGTTACACGGTCTGACTACAAGCTTCGGCGATCCGCATCATCCTTGACGCCTTTATGCCCATCAGGTATAAATCGCAACATCCCTGCACTTTTCGGAAGCGGAAAGCAATTTTCATGTATGAATTCGACAAAACCGACGTAAAGATCGTCAATTTGCTCCTCGAGGACGGGCGGATGTCCGCATCCGAATTAGCCCGGCGGATTGGGAAGATTTCGGAGCGTGCCATTCGCTACCGCATCGAGCGCATGATCGACGCCGATGTGATCCGCATCAGCGCGGTGATTCGACCCGAGGCGTTTGGCTTGACCATCAAAGCGGACGTGTGGCTTGAGGTGGAGTCGGACCTTATTCTGGATGTGGCAAAGCGTTTGGCGGAATTCGACTATGTGACCTATGTTGCCTGCGCGATCGGGCAAAACGATATCAGTATCCAGGTGGTGGCGAAGGATACTTCTGAAATTTACCATTTTGTAACCGAAGTTGTTCGCAAGGTGCCCGGCGTTCGCAAGACAACGACATCCATCGTGCCGTTGGTGTTGAAGGATGTGTACCAGTGGCGTGTGCCTGAACGCATCTCGCAGGAGCTGGATGAGAAGCAAACAGCATAAAACTTCCATCACGATGGACACAAAGGGCACGAAGGTTTAATGATTTAGAAACAAGACTGCTTTCCATCGGCATAATTCTTGATGAGCTAGGATTGAAGGATTTCAAATGGTATTCGGAGGAACATTCATGTTCGGTTCAAAAACGCAAGCATTGCAACAGCGTGCCGCGCAAGTGATGCCACTCGGCGTCAATTCTAATTTCCGGTTTTGGGGGGAGGGGATTACTCCGTACGTGGAAAGAGCCAAGGGGGCGCATCTTTGGGATGTAGATGGCAGGGAATACATTGACTACCGCATGGCGTTTGGTCCAATCATCTTGGGGCATTCGTTTGACGAAGTTGATCGGAAAGTGATCGAAGAGATCCAAAAAGGGATTCTCTTCGCGATGACCGGTGAACTCGAAATCGCCGTCGGCGAGCTGATTATCGAAATGGCTCCGGCTGTGGAGATGGTCCGTCTCGCCTGCTCCGGCACCGAAGCGACGATGCACGCGATTCGCGTAGCCCGCGCATTCACGGGGCGCGATTTAATCCTCAAGTTTGAGGGAAATTATCACGGCTTTCATGATCATACACTGTGGTCTACCTACGCACCGGTGGAGGCGTATGGGAATCGCCGCAGTCCAATCCCCGTGCCTGCTTCGTCGGGGATTCCGAAATCGATGCGCGAGTTTATCATCACACTCCCCTTCAATGACTTTGAAGGCTTCGGGCGCGTGATGCGTTCGTACGGTGAACAGATTGCGGCTGTGATCACGGAACCGTGTCAGGGGAATTGCGCGGCGATCAACCCGCAGCATGGATTCCTGGAGCTGATCCGCAAAAAGACCGAAGAATACGGCTGTGTCTTTATCCTCGATGAAGTGAAGACGGGCTTCCGCATTGCGAACGGGGGAGCGCAGGAATATTATGGCATCAAGCCTGATTTGGCTACCTATGCCAAGGCATTGGGTAATGGTTATCCAATCGCGGCATTCGGCGGCAAGAAGGAGATCATGTCAATCATCGGGCAGGGGGTGGCACAAGGCGGGACGTACACAAACAACAAACCCGGCGTGGCTGGCGCGTACGCGACTTTGAACCTTTTGAAATCACAGCCAGTTCTCAAAACTATTGAGAAACGGGGACAACGGCTGATGGACGGTTTGAAAGATATTTTTGAAGAAAACGACATCCCTGTGGTGATGACCGGCTATCCGGCCATGTTCTCGTTCTCGTTGAATATCGATTCAGTGAAGGATCAACGCGAGTGGGCTGGGAGCGATCACGAACTGTACCTAAAGCTGGCGGATAAAGCCATCGAACGCGGCGTCATGCCCGACCACGACGCCCGTGAGCCGTGGTTCCTGTGTTATGAACATTCCGATGCGGATATTGATGAGACCTTGAATGTGTATGCGGAGATCGTGAAAGAAGTGAAAAAGTAGAAGTAAATCTGTTGGTTGAGTAGGCGGCGGGAGTCGGTATGTCTTTGGAAGGCTCCTAACCTCCGCCGCGGTATCGAAACCAACAAGTAACCAAAAGTATTCTGCTTAGTGGCGGTTTCGATACGCCCTTCGCAGCAAACGCTCAGGGCTACTCAACCACCGAGGAATAACAATGACCAAACTAACCTCTCAAGAAATCGTTGACCTCAACAAGGAATACACTTTCTTCTCCTGGTCTGTGCAGGGACAGGTGAATCCGATCCCTGTTACGAAAGCCGAAGGCGTGTACTTCTGGGACGCAGATGGAAAACGTTATTTGGATTTTTCGTCCCAATTGATGAATGCCAATATCGGGCATCAACATCCAAAAGTGATCAAAGCCATTCAAGATCAGGCGGCACAATTGACGTTCACACATCCGGGCAATGCCACTGAGGTGCGTGGTTTGCTTGGCAGGAAGCTGGCGGAAGTCACGCCGGGTGATTTGAAAAAAACATTTTTCACCCTTGGCGGTTCGGAGGCAAACGAGAACGCCATAAAGATTGCCCGCTTCTATACGGGGCGGCACAAGATTCTCGCCCGCTATCGTTCCTACCACGGCGCGACTCACGGTTCGATCTCATTGACCGGCGACTACCGCCGCCTTGCTGTAGAACCATCCATGCCGGGGGGAGTCCACTTCCTTGACCCGTTCTGTTATCGCTGTCCGTTTGGGCAGAAGCCGG
>CAZFDL010000023.1:0-23641 GCA_964517905.1 uncultured Anaerolinea sp.
CACGCGTCACCGAGATCGGTGTGGGATATGTGTTTGTGAGAACGAGCAGTTATGGGGGTTACTGGACTGTGAATATGGGAAGACCGTAATTTGACAACCTGTTGTGCGAGTTTCGATGCGTCCGCAGTTTACCTACGGACTCATCAGGGTAATTACCTTCCCCACCTCGGTTGCCAATCGGAGATCGAATTGTTCGTGAGCCGCGTCAACCCCGTCCCATCGGGGTGGATGATGTAGATCTCGTTGTTGCCATCCCGAAAGGATGTGAACGCAATCCAGTTGCCATCGGGTGACCACGAGGGACCGAGATTGTCACCGCCGTTTGTGAGTTGCACCAAACCTGTGCCGTCAACGTTGATGAGGTAGATGTTTCGATCTCCGAACGGTCCGCGATAGAACGCAAGACGTTTTCCATCGGGTGACCACGAACTTCGCCCGCCCATGTTGTTCAGGTCTGTGACTTGCCGGATATTCGAACCATCGGCATTCATCACAAATAATTGACGTTGCCCGTTTCGAGAAGAGGCGAACGCGATCATCGATCCGTCAGGTGACCAGGTTGGGTCAATGTCATCGCGGGTTGTAAGCGGACGCGGGTTATCACCATCGGGCTTCATCACCCAGAGTCCGTTGCCGTGGTTGGTGAAGAGGATCAACTCTCCGCTGGGAGAAAGCTCGGGGGCGTAGAGACTGCCTAACTCGCGCGTGAGGCGTTGCAGTCCATTTCCATTGATAGCAATCGAGTAGATCTCAAATCCACCGGTGCGTTTGGATGAAAAATAAACAGTTTGCCCGTCGGGCGAGAGGGATGGATAGAATGTTGTCACGTTGAAATCGGTGAGTTGTTCGCGTCCCGATCCATCTGCGTTCATCAGGCAAATCTGATCGATCTGCTTGATGAAACATACGAAGACAATTTTGCCCGTCGGGGCAGGCGAATCGCCAAAACTTGGAACGGGGAATGGAATTGCAGTGGGAGGACTTATTTCGGTGAACGTGGGAATCGCAGATGTTGGAAAATCAACTATTGGAGGGTTGAGAGTTTGCGTTGGATCATCACTAAAAGAAACCTGGGTAGCGTTCGAGGATGGGACAGGCAAGTTCTGAACGATGTACACAAACCACGCGACGATACCGCACAGGACAAGCACGCCACAGCCCAGACCACCGAGAAATAATTTATCGACGGTTGAAAAGAATCCTTTACCCGAAGCCATTCTAAGTTGGATTCTAATCCATAAATCTATCTCAACAGGTTACGAATGACGGGTGAATACTCGGGGAAAATCTCGTTCGTCGCGGGATTGTTCAGTCGCTTCTGCAGAACCTCGGACAACACATCGCGGTAATCGGTCGTGACCGCCAGATCGCCGGGACCGATCATTTGACCTTCCTCCAAGCCGGGCCATTCGCCGTGAACCTTGCCGCCGTCCACATTGCCGCCCATGACCATCATCAGACTTCCATGACCATGATCGGTGCCAAGGCTTCCATTCTCCGACGCGCGGCGGCCAAATTCGGACATCGTAACGACTGTGAGATTCTGCATGTGCTCCTGCATATCGGCGTGGAAAGCCGCCATGCCATCTGCCAGGTCTTTCATCAGGTTTGGCATGAGTCCAGTCGTTGAACCCTGGGCGAAGTGTGTGTCCCAGCCGCCCACGTCAATGGCGGAGACTTCGAGCCCAACTTCCGCTTTGATGAGCATGGCAGTTTGTTTGAGGGCGAGACCAAACTCAGAATCGGGATACTCAGCGTTGCGAGAGGCGGAATAGGTCAACGGGTCGAGTGTTTCCAGCGTATCCATGATCGAAAGCGTATCTTGTCCCAGGACATCATCGGCATAAACCGTGTTCAAGGCGGCACGCATTTGTTGCAACGCGCGCGGGTCGCCGCCGAGGTGGAAATCTGCGATCGAGCGCAATGCGGAAACGGGAACCGAACCGCTCAAACTTCGTTGCGGGCGTGTACCCATCCCCACCGCGCGCAGGGGTGACGAGTTACCCGTGTTCAACGTGGCTAGATGCCGACCGATCCAGCCCGAGGCGGGACCGCGTTCATCGTCCACGCCGCGCTCCATGAGTTCCATCGCCTTGAAGTGACTGCGCGACTCATCGGGCGCGCCACAGGCGTGGATGATGGCGAGTTGCCGGGAAGTCCACGCGTCGAGCAAATAACTCATCGATGGATGAAAACCAAAAAAGCCATCCAGATCGATTGCGCGTTCAGTTTGTTTCGCGTTCGAGTCGTCGGGTCTTGGGATTCCAAGCGATGGGCGTAAACGATAATACGCCTCTTCGCCATGCGGCACGATCATGTTCAGCACATCCGCAGCACCGCGCAGGAAGATGACAACGAGGGTATCGCCCCGCGGCGCAGTGTTTTGAGGTGCGAACGCTAGGCGCGGCATCCATGATTTTGTTGGTATTTGTTGAAGGGTGGGTAAGGTTTGTAGCATTGGTTATCTCCATTTCATCTCGTGGCCGAGTGCCGCGCAGCGGCGTATCGAAACCAGCGAGGCTATCGCCACTGGAACGCGGGCGAGGCGAGGATGCCGGCGGCGAGGATTTGCAGTGTCTCTTCAGGGGTGACACCGGTAGAATACACTGAATCGATCAACTCGTCGCGCGCGAAGCGCTCGAGGGGCGAGCCCAAAAGAAGCGAAGTCAACGCGTCCACATCGTCTGCGAGAATGCCCGTCGAAGCGACATCCAATAAACGATTCAAATTATTATTCGTACCAGCGATCTCACCACGCATCAACTCGAAGGCGAACTGCCAGCGCGGCATCAAATTGCTTTGCCACGGCGCGCTGACATCGGGGTAGCCGTCGGGTGTGGGTAAATTGAAATACGGCTGGCCCATGCGAAGCAGATAATCGTGAAGCGCGCCATCGGATTCGGTATTTGTGAGCCGCAACGCGGAGGCGACGAAGTTCGCGGGACGTTTGTATTTCGGTTGCGCGAGCGCAAGACCATCGAGCAGTATCACCCGCAGGACGGATTTGATATCACCGCTGGTGTTGAGGAACGTTCGGGTTGCCTTCTCGACGATCTCTTGCGGCGGATCGTCCGCAATGAAGCGGCGCGTCAATTTGGTGGCGATGAACCGCGCAGTGGCTGGATGCATCACGAGATGATCGATGACCTGCTCCGCTTCGCCCTGCCCATTCGGCTGGATCGCCAAACCCAACACGTTTTTCACGCCTTCATCGTGGATGTCCTGGTTGAACGTAAATTCACCCAGCCAGAAATGTTCCTTGACCGTCCAACCCGTGAGGCAACGCGCGAGTTCCATCACATCGTTTTGAGTGTAGCCGCCGTCCACGCCGAGAGTGTGGAGTTCCATCAGTTCGCGCGCATAATTTTCGTTGGGATGACTCTTCTCGTTGACGTGGTTATCAAGATAGACCAGCATCGCGGGCGAATGTGCGGACGCCCACACCAGATCACGGAAATTGCCAAGCGCGTGTTTGCGGATCACTTCGCGGTCGTCTACAGGCTTCAAGAAAAACAGCGGTTCTTTTTCGATGAAGATATTGAAGTGGTCGCTCCAAAATTCGACCATCACTTCATACAGTTGACGTTTGCTGTAGATCTGACGAAGCAATGTCGCCTGGCGCAATTCGTTCGCGGGGCGTTCGCGGTCGTATCCGTCGAAGAGTTGGTTCGTCACAGCTTCGATCTCGTTCGCCTCCATGCGGAGGGTCTTGAAAGGCTGGAGCAGGATCTCGCAGTCGAAATCATCGATGGATGCAAAGTCGAGTTGCTCTTCGATGAATGCCGGTAAGCCGATCTCGACAAAGCGAGCGCGCTCCTCGACGCGTGAACCGAAGGTGAGGCGGTTGAGGGCAAGGAAATCCTCCGCCTCGAGAGGTGTCCAAGGGAGAGTTGGCAGTCCGCCGGCGAGTCGTCGGTAGATCGGTGCGCAGGAGGACAGTGCCGCGCTGGCGGTGACGAGAGTGGAAAGTTTGAGGAAGTCTCTTCGAGATAGTGACATGGTTACCAGTATTCAGTGACTCAGTTTTCAGTCAAGCCGTGAGTGGATCGCGGCGCGAGGAACGACCTTAGGCGTGTGAAGGAGAGGTCGTCACAGAGGCGGGTTGAGTTTTCTCACGGGGCATCCAGTTGAGCAGGGCAAATGCGGTCGCTCCGATGGAGATGACGAGCATGGGTATCCACACGAAGAGCCAGCCGATGAGCGGGAAGAATGCCGCAAGCTCGAGGATCACCGCCCCGCGGAGGAACGCACTGAGAGGCGAATAGTTGTCACCCATTTGTTTCATTCGTTCGCCGAGGTGCGCAGCGATTCCCGCGGAGCCGATGGATGAAAGCGCGAGTGAAAAACCCAGCAGGATCCAGCCCAGTGATTTTGCCGGACCGATGGGTAATGCCATCAACACAACAATGGGGATGAGTAGCGCAATGACAACGACCAGCCCCAGCCAGAAGGAGGCGGAGAAGGATTTTTCAATGCGGGTCTGTGCACGCCGGATGAGATTCGGGAACAACAGCCACCACGCGGCGAGCATGGAGGGGAACGCGACGCCGAGGATCAGCAGGATGAAGAAGATGGCGGAAATGTCTGCCATGGGGAAAGTCCTTTCTTTTGGTTGATGCAAGGGATACAGGGTTGAGGCGCGAAAAGTTGCAGGAATTTTCTTACCACAAAGGATACGAGGGGTCACAAATAATTTAAAGGCAAAAGACGCGCCTACTGCGCGTCAATTGGAAATAGAAAGGTTTCTTTGCGTACTTCGCGGACTTGATGGTAAGTTAACTGTCGCGTTGAAAGAATCCCAGGATCACTGCGCCAAAGCCGGTCAGCGCGACGAATGGAAAGAGCAAAAACCATCCCACTGTGGGAATGGCAGACGCAAAGGCAAGGATGACGGTTCCCCAAAATGACTTCTGCCATGTTGAATGATCAGGAAAGACACGTTCTCCGATGAGGCTGACCATTGCGGAAAGACCGAGGCTGAGAAAAATTACCAGAACGGCGGCGATCAATAGAGATGGAATCAATACGATGAGTTTGACCACCTCATTCCCCACGCCTTCAGCGACCGCGAACAACACGACGGTGATCGTGCCGAAGAACAGGAAGTTGACAAACCCAATGCCGAGAGAACGGGCAGGCAATTGCTTCGCCACGTTGATGGTTTTCATTACGCGCTTATTGAAGAACGCGCTGACGACGAGGAAATAACAAGCGAAAGCAACGGCAAGCAGGGTAACAAGCAGTGTTATGCGAAAGATATCGTTCATGTGTGGTCTCCTGATTTTGCGTCGTAGGGGCGGGGTTCACCCGCCCAAATTGATCACCTGAATAAGGTGGGGCGAGAAGACCTCGCCCCTACGAAGCCTTATTCCTCAGCAACAACCCATTCCCAACCAGCCAGAGCAGGGACGCGCCAGCAAGTGTGAGGGAAAGCGTCAATGTTGGAATTTGAAGCGGCGGCAGTGAGGGCAGTGAAGGTAATTGGTAATTGGTAACCCAGGTTAGTAGAGTGAGCCATTGCGTTTGAATCCGAATCAAAATTTCGGTGAACGATGGAGTTTCAATCGCAGGCAACAGATTGGCAACCAGCGGCGCAGCGACGACAAGGGCGACTAGGGCAAGCCCGGCTTGCAGAGTCGCTGTCAGTGTGAGCCAGCGCGGAAATTGCGGAGTCAGCTGACCCGTTGGAGAGAAGCGTGCGGCGAGGGAGCGGGTCAATTCCGCGTCTGGCAGAGAATCCAGTTCGGCGAACAAAGCCCGGAGCGCCGTCAGTCGCGCCGTACAATCCGCACATTCAGCGAGATGCGATTCGATCCGTGCGCGCGCTGCTGTTTCGTTATCCAGATATTCGTTGAGATGCACATCCGAGATGTGGTCAGTCAGTTGCATGGAGTTTCTCCGCCAGGAGTTTGCGGGCGCGGAAGAGGTGACTCTTCACGTCGCTCAATGGGATGTTCATTTCAGCCGCGATCTCATCGTAGGACATTTCCTGATAATGCCGCAATTCTACGATAACCCGAAAGCGTGCAGGTAGGGACGCGAGCGCGCCGCGAATTTTCTCGCTTCGTTCTCGCGCCTCCACCTGTTTCTCCGGTCGTTGACGTTCGTCGGCGTCCCGTTCTTCGTCCAGAGGCGCTGTGGATTTCTGCGACTCGAGGTGATTGAGACACAAGTTCGCGGCGATTCGCCGAACCCACGGACCAAATTCGCGTTCCAGATCGAATTTCTCGAGGCGATCGTACGCACGCATGAACGTCTCCTGCGCCAGGTCTTCCGCTTCGCCGCGCTCGTGCAGGATGCGATAACAAACGTTGAACACGCTGGTTTGGTAACGCGTAACGAGCTCGCTGAACGCGTCGCCGTCACCGCGACGGGCGTACAGGATCAGGTCGCGGTCGATAGGCGCGGTCATGGCTGAATTGTAGTACAGGTTTTGGGTTGAAAAAGTTGCAGGGGAGGCGATTTATTCCCAGGGAATCGGACCTGTTGCTCGATAGTTCTGCGCGAGCAGTTCCAGATCGAATATGTTGATGATGCCATCGTTGTTAAGGTCTGCGCCGGGCGGTTCGGATGTTCCATAACTGAAACCGATCGTCATGGCGTCGAACTGGTCAATGGAACCGTCATCGTCAATATCTCCAGCCAGCAACGTGATCACTGGCATCGAAAGGACCTCTCCAGCGGAAAGCGTAACCGTCCCCTGTATGCGGAGGAAGCCGTTTGCCGTGGCAACGATCGTATACGTTCCAGCCGCGACGTCGAGCCTGAACGTCCCATCGGGGTTGGCGTTGACGGAGGCGACAAAACTGTCGCTCAGATCATACAATCGTACAGTGACCACCTTGGAGGCGAGCACCTGCCCGGTAACCGCCGCGCCCGAGACCGGCGTGGCTGAAGGTGGCGGCGGAGGCGTGAACGTCGGCGTAGGCATGGCCGTCGCAGTTTGGGTGGGCGAACCGACTGGAATCGAAGTGGAGGTTGGTGTTGACACGGCCACACTGGGACCAACGATCTTTTGCACAGAGCCGCTGGAGTAGTCGGTCAGATAGAGTTCTCCGGCCTCGTCTTCACCGAAAGACGAGATGAGGAAAGACGTATCCACCACTAGTGCCGAATCCCAGGTCCCTGCGGGCTGGCGCAGGAGTCCCCAGATCTCTCCGCTGCAGAAATCGCCGAAGAAATAGATTCCCGTCATCTGGGTTGACTGCGAACCGCGGTACACGTAGCCGCCGGTCACGGCGCATGTCGCCGAGTTGTTAACATACTCAGCCACCGGAAGGACTTTTCCGCTGGTGTCGCAGCCACTGGCAGGGTTAAAACACAGACTGCCTTCCATGACCCTCCAGCCATAGTTCAAGCCGCCTGTGGACGAGGCTGGCTCGAAGTCAATTTCCTCGCGGTTGCCTTCACCTACATCGCCGACGTACATATTCCCGGTGCTGCGGTCGAACGAAAACCGCCATGGGTTGCGAAACCCGTAACTCCAGACCTCGGCGCGTGCGCCGGGCACTCCCACAAAGGGATTATTTGCCGGGATCGCGTACGGACTGCCCGCGTTGATATCCAACCGGAGGATCTTACCCAGCAGGACGTTGAGGTTCTGCGCGTTGTTGGGAACATCCCCTCCGCCTCCGCCATCTCCTGTTGACCAATACAGGTAACCGTCATTTCCAAAAGCAAGCATCCCGCCGTTGTGATTCGAGTTGCCGGGATGTGGAATAGCCAGTACGGTCACTCCACTGGCAGGATTCGCCGCGTTCGAGTCTGACGATACTGAATACCTTGCAAGGACTAGGTTGCCGGAAGTATCGGTGTAGGTAACGAAGAAGAGCCCGTTGGATTCATAGTTCGGGTGAAATGCTAGTCCCAACAAACCCTCCTCGCTCCCGGACGAACCGACAAGCGATGTGATGTCCAGGAACGATGTCGGAAGCAGACTGCCGGTGTTGTTGATCACACGAATGCGACCCACCCTCTCCAGAACAAACAACCGCCCAGAGCCATCGCCGGCGTGAGTCACCAAGACCGGTTGAGATAGACCGGTCACCACCGGGGCAAACGACAAGGAAGAGACCAATCCGCTGGGACCGACGGGGGTGGATATCGCGCTGGAAGTAGCGGATGGAACGATCGAGGTCGCCGATGGCATTGGGGTGGCTGAAGCAACGATAGTCGTCGGAGCGATCGTGGGCGTGGACGATCCAAGTATGGTGATACTCGTCCCAACGTGCGGGATGCTCGTCAGGAGGTTATTCCCCTGTGAGATACGCGCCGTACAATCGATCGCAGACAACCCTGCTTGCAGACCTCTCACCGTGAATGTGAACACAGTCCCGCTCGTTGTCGCTTTGCTGCCGTTGGAGCCCGCGATAGCAACGATGAAAACGCCGCCTTGAGGACCAAAGACCGCCGTTGCGGGGTCTGCGCCGAAAAGATTCGTAAAAACGACATTACTTGATTCGATGAGACTGGCGTTATACGAACAAGTGAGCTCCGCGCTGGTATATCCCTGAGCTGGCACGTTGTTCAAAATGACCGACACAAGGGCAGTATCACCCACAGACACGGTATTTGAACCGGAAACCGTGGATACAAACGGACCCGATGGCGGCGTGCTGGTTCCTGTTGAAATGGGTGTCGAGGTTGGAGGGATGGGCGTTGGCGTAGTGGAAGAACCCATCACATTCAGAAGCGGTTTGAACAACCCAAGATCATCGCCGTTCTTCGAGAACGTGGTGGTATTGAACAACGAATTGTATTTGAACTCCCAGCCTGCGAACGTCGCGCCGACCATGTTGGGGCGCAATGAAAAATGCAAATGTGGAATATCCGTCTCGACACTACCAAGGCAGACAGGTTGCTGGGCTGAAGCATTCGCTATCACGGCAAGTCGCTGATTGCGTGTTACAACATTGCCCAACTTCACCTGAAAGTTAGCGAGGTGTTGATACTCGGTGAGCCATCCGTTGGCATGCGCGATCTTCAGGTGACATTTGGAAATTTCCACCACGGTTCCATCCGCGGCGGCGGTCACCCACGCATTCGATGTGTTTTCACCCTTCTTCATGTTTGGATGCGGCGCAAAATCAACCGCGCCGCCGTTGTTGTAATTGTGAGGGCTTCCCAGATGTCTGCGGATTCCAAAATCGAAACCGTCATAAGCAACCCACGCCTTGCCCAACTCCCACGGCAATTGGAACATATCCACCGGCGGGAGCGGAGGCGCGGCAAGTGCAGTGTGATTCAAGGGAATCAACGATGTGAGCAGCAGCAACAGGCACGCAGCGCGAAGCAGTTTATGAGACAGACCAGACATCACTCCTCGCTTCCTTCCACGGGCTGCCTGCTACCCTCCCTTCGACCCTTCCCTTCGACCAGGCTTTTCGCAGAACACTCCGCAGTTAACAGTTTATCTTGCGGTACCAACACGTACGACCTTATACATGCCGAACAGCACGCCGAGGATCAACAGAATCAGGAGGAAACCGATGACCCCACCAGTGATGCCCGCCGGTTCCTCGGCAGCAGGCTCGAGCGGAAGGATCGAACCGGTTTCCTGTTGCGCTTGCGCCACACCCACCTCGTTATCGATGAATACAGATACGTCCCTTTCGCCGACCAGCACGCTCAACAACGGAGCCGCGAACCCATCCGCATTGCGGACAGCCAGAGCGGCGCTCTCCAATGCGAGATTAGTCTGGCATCCCTGCAAAGCAGTGAACCTCACCTCCGCAAGAACGCCGTTCACGCTTTGTGGCGTGGTGCTGGCATACGACCCGTCCACCAGGCCGGTGAGCTGAGGGAGAGGCAATCCGTTCATGCCGGGCACCGGGCTCGCTGCGTTGATCGGGCGCAAACAGGATGGATCGTAGCGAATCTGAAACGTGAATCCCTGGATCGGAGTAGCAGACGCGGCATTGACCGTGACCAGCACGGTCTCTCCCGTTTTATATGTTGTTGTGTTTGCCGCCAGCCAGATGGTTTCAAGCGATTGCGCGCCTGAGTTGCCTGCAACCGATAAAGCAAGCAAGGCGACGACGAAACTGGCGATCAACGGTTTCATGTACATCTCCACAGCAGAGGGCGCATGATAGCCTGCGCCCCCTGCTTGTTGAACGAGGATCTCATTCCCACAGGGTCGGACCGGTATCGCGGTAGTTCTGAGCGAGCAGTTCAAGATCGAGCACGTTGATAATGCCGTCATTGTTGAGGTCTGCTGCGACAGGGGAGGTCAAGTTGTAGTTGATACCGATCGTCAGCGCATCGAATTGATCGATCACATTGTTGCCGTCAATATCGCCAGGTACCAATGTAGTTACCGGTTTGGTTGTTGTACTGCCGGGGTTCAGCACGGCAGAGCCTTGCGCGCTTAAGTATCCGCTGGCAGTGGCGACCACAGTATAAGTTCCGGCGGGAGCCGTCAGGCTGAAGGTCCCATCCGGGTTGGCAGCTACCGAGGTGACGAGCGTATTCCCTGCGGCGAACAAACTCACTGTCACCGGCTTTAGTGCGGTCACCTGCCCGGTCAATGTTCCATTGGGCAACGGTGTCGGCGACGCAACAGGCGTGGATGTGAACGTGGGTAGCGGCGTGAAAGATGGCGTTGGCGATTCGACCGGAGTGGATGTCAGGGTCGGTGTGGGTGACTCACCGGGAGTGAAGGTTATGGTCGGTGTAGCCGATTCAACCGAACCCGGCGTTTGAGTCGCAGTGGAGGTCGGCGTTCCACCCGGCGCAGAGGTGGTTGTCGCTGTCGGAGATTCTGCGGGTGTGGAAGTAAACGTCGGCGTCGGGCCTCCACCGGAAACGGTCAGGCTGGCAGGCGTGGACGGGAGCAAGGTGAGAACGTTACTTCCCTGCGAGACACGCGCGACACATTCGATGGCGGCTTGCCCGGCTTGCAACGCCGTCACGGTGAAACTAAACGCCGCGCCGCTCGTAGTCGCTTTGTTGCCGTTGCTGCCCGCGATCGCCACGATAAAACTACCGTTCTGCGGCGTGCTGATCGCCGCGGCTGGGTCCGCGCCGAATAAATTCGTCACGACGATGTTGCTCACGTCCACGAGGCTGGGGTTGTACGTGCAGGTGAACTCAGCGCTCGTGTATCCTTCCGCGGGGACGTTGTTCAAACTGACGGTCACCGTGGCTGTCTGACTCACATTCACGCTGGCAGGATTGACAACCGTGGAGGCAGAAGGCTGGTTGTTGGCAACATCGCGGAGCGTAAGGAAGTAGAAACCACCGCCGGACTCGGGTTGAACCTGAATGAAAAAACTTCCGCTTGATTGTGAGGTGACCAATGAGCCAGTTCCCCGCGCAAGCTCAACGTTGTTAGAATCCAGCAGGATCAGCAGAGGCACCAGATCGCCTGCAACGGTGCTGGCTTTCACTTCGAACGTGTGCGGTTCGGTCAACTGCAGACTCCACTTCTCGTGCACGCTGGCACTGACAAACCCAATGAAGGTTGCATCCCAGATATTCAGATTGCGATTGATCACGATGGGCTCTTGTGCCGGTGCGGCGCTGGGGCTGGCAGATGCAGACTGGCTTCCCCCGAACGAACCGAATAATAACGCGAACACGACCAGGGTTTGAAACAGGCGTTTGGATCTCATGGTCAATTCTCCTTAGATCTAGTTTGAGCGAATCCGAGGTCAGCCAATGAATGATGGAAAGTTGAGGTTCGATATTTGGAAACCCCGGCGCCATGTCACGTTTCCCCCCGATCGATTCTGTCAACATATATCGCAGGAACGAGGCTTCACTCCATGCATTATTTGGCTTTGTTACAGGATACCGCGTTGCATAACGATTCCGCGTATTCCAGTACTTTCGGGTGAGGCGGAATAGAATGGCGATGGATTCACTCCGAAATTCATTGCAGCCTGAAAAATCTCATGTGGTTTTTCACGGACAAAGACATAAAGCGGGTGTTGAACCAAGTGTTGGAAGGACATCAATAACTTCTTAATCCGACCAAATTTAATGAACATCAATAAGAATCAATTGGGCGGACGCTCAGTCCGCCCATTATTGAAATCTATTTTGCCAAAATCTTCTTCCAATCCATCACCTGGGTTAACGGAGCCAACTGCACCTGCGCCTCGGGGACGAAACCGGTAAACGAGCGGTTGTAGTAATCTTCGGTACCGTCATCGAGATTCCAATTCAATGTGTTGCGGAAAACGCCGAGGCAGGAAGTGCCGCGGAAATCTTCGGGCAGGGAGGTTTCAAAAGTGTACACGTACGTGCCGTCGGCGGTCTCCACAACTTCGACCACCGTGGCTTCGTGGATCCAACGCAGCCATTGATTTTGTGTGACCTGCTTCTTATCGGCTCCAACCGTAGTGCGTGACCTCGTAACAACATCGCCGGGTTTGTACGTCCACGGGGCAGTGGCAGGCGCGGCATTCTTTCCGACTTTGGGTTTGGCGCGCTTGCCGCCCGCTCCATCCGGTAACAAGCCGACACCGTTCGCATCTTCAACGCCTCGGGCGACCTGCCATTGGCTAGGCTCGCTATCCACAAACCTCAGCCAAAAGATGCTGGCGCCAGGCGTGTAGTGTTCGGCTCCCGTTGGACGAATGAAGGTAACGCCCGGCGTCTTCGCCTTGAACAGCTTGAAATACCGCGCGGCGTTTTCGGTGAGACCACCGGCGGGTAAGTGTCCACGAATATGCTGGACGTGCTCGGCGGTTTCGTTGCACACCGCGCGCGTGACGATCAGTTCCGCGGAGCGTCCGTGTTCGGCGCGCCAAGTGCCGGTGTTATCTGTCGCCCATTTGCTGAGGACCGGGTATAACGTCGTGTCGGCAAAACGTACCTTGTCTTCTTCAGGCGTGAACGTTTCCCACCCCGCGGCTGTGACATGCTTGACGCGCAACTGCGTGAGCATGACGATCCACTTCCATGCCCACGCGGGGAATTGCGCTTTCATCGCCTCCAATTTCGCCAGAGCCTGATCGGTCGTCATCGTCATGAACTCGAATTTGGCTTCTTCTTCCGCCAACCCATCCAACCCGATGCGGCGGGACTTCGATCCGTTGGCTTTCACGCCTTGCATGTGCATCGCAATGCGGTCCTTCCACACTTTTTCGGTTGCCCCGGCGAGTTTGGGCTTGTTCGCTCCCGCGCCTTCGTACTGCGCGATCTTCTCCCTACAGCGCGCTTCAACCTCCCCGTCGGAAAGAGCCGCTTGGGCTTTCTTCACTTCGGCGACACGCAATCGCACCAACAGGTCTTTCGGGTCTGCCCATGAGCCATGCGCGGACTTGTAACGCATCCCCGAAAAATGGACGATCATGTATTGCAACCAGAACGGGAAACGCTTCGGCTCCTTTTCGAACCGCGCGCGGATATCCGCCAGCAGTTGATATTGGTCCTTGCCTTCGAGGGTCTTGGCGTATTGTTCCGCTTTGAGCCGCACAATATCCTTTACCGTGACCGGAACTTTGGGGTCGTAGTTAAGGAGGAAATCGGCTTCAGAGGTTTTGAAGTTCGGGTCTGCCTTACTGAGTTTGTACCATTCGAGTTTTGGTTTTTCGACCTTGTCGTAGGTCATGTCGAACTCGCGCAGTTTCTCCATCTCGTCCACCAGCATCGGCATGGCGGATTCGCTCTTGAGTTTATACTCCGCTTCCACCTTCGGGCGGTTGGAATGTTCAGGCAGCATCCCTTCGAGTTGGCGTTGAAGGAAGCGGACGCGGTCACGCAGGAAACCCAACTGGGTTTTGAACGACTCGATGCGCGATTGAACGAACGTCCGCTCGCCCCGCACATCCTTGGGCCACGAGGCGATGAAGTAATCGTGGTTCTTCTGGATCAACGCGAGCGCTTCTTCTTCGACGGGCTTGTACTTTGCAAACAAGCTCCTGACATCTTTGGTCATGAAATAGTTTTTGAGGTCGGTATATTGCTTGAGCGCGGCGGCACGGGCATTCTTTGTGCCGTTCTCGTATTCTTTCACGTCTGCCGCGAGGGTGGAGATGGCTTTGTTCTTATACTCCGCCCACAGGTCTGCTTCCTTGTAGAACACGAGGAAGTCGCGCAGTTTGACCAGCCGCATGGGGTAAATATCTTTGAGCAGGATTGGGTTTTGCCATTGGAAGTAAAGTTCAGCCATGATGTTCTCTCCTAAACGTGACGGGCATGTTGACTACCAGATTTTATTCCATTAATCGACAGTCTGGATGAGCAAACCAAAAGTCCCCGAGGGGTTCGCAACCTCAGGGACTTTTCACCGGTCTCAGGTTTTACACCACCACACTCACGAGCTTACCGTGCGCCACAATGACCTTGCGCGGCTCTTTGCCGTCCAGATATTTCTGCACGACCTCGCTTGCCAGCGCGGCGGTGCGAATTTCATCTTCACTCGCGTCCACAGGGACAACGATCCGATCACGCACTTTGCCGTTGACCTGCACGGGAATCTCAATCGAATCCTCCCGCGCTGCGGCTTCGTCCACTTTCGGCCAAGACTGTTGATGGATCGAGTAGGGTTTCCCCATGTAGCTTGTCCACAGTTCTTCTGAGATGTGCGGCGCGAGCGGAGCCATCATCTTCAGGTAGATTTCCGTGGCTTCACTCCATTCGGGTGTGCCCGCGGCGCCCGCTTCGCGGGCTTTATACATTGCATTCAACAACTCCATCAGCGATGAGATGATGGTATTGAACTCGAAGTTCTCAAAGTCGTGCGTGACTCGTTTCAAGGTTTGGTGAACGCGTCGGCGCAGATTCTTCAACATCTCGCTCGTCGGGGTCTGTGACCGCGACGGAGCAACATCGGTAAACAACGTCCAGACCCGTCGCATCCAGCGCGCAGTCCCTTCGATGCCGTGGGAGTCCCAGGGCGCTCCCTGTTGCCAACGCGCAAAGAACATCAGGTACGCACGGACAGTGTCCGCGCCGTATTTTTTCACCAACACATCCGGTGCAACCACATTGCCGCGGCTCTTTGACATTTTGCTGTTATCTTCCGCCAGCACCATGCCTTGGTTCCGCAATTGCATCACAGGTTCGTTACCCTCGGTGAGACCCATGTCACGGAGCGCTTTGTGGAAGAAGCGGAAATACAACAGGTGCATAGTCGCATGTTCGCTTCCACCGGTGTACGTATCCACCGGCATCCAATAGTTGTATTCCGTGTCGTCGAACGGAGCCGCGTCATTCTGAGGACTCAAATAACGCAGGTGATACCACGAGGAACACATGAACGTATCCAGGGTATCGGTCTCGCGCACAGCAGGCTCGCCACCGATCGGGCAGGTCGCATTTTTCCATGTGGGATGAAATTTCAACGGCGATTCGCCGGTCGGCTTCCATTCGTCGATATCGTCGGGCAACAGCACGGGCAATTGATCGTCGGGCACGGGGTTCCATCCATGCGTTTCGCAATACACCATCGGAATCGGCGCGCCCCAAAAACGCTGGCGCGAGATCAACCAATCTCGATAGCGATAATTCACATCCCGCTTGCCGATCCCTTTTTCTTCCAGCCACTCCACAACCGCTTTGATCGCAGGGTTCTTCATGCCTTTGTCATTCGTAGCGCGCGTGCCATTGAACGGACCCGAATTGATCATCACGCCTTCATGTTCGTGGGCAGCTTCCAGCGTGTCGCCGTTCAGCTCAACACCTTCAGGCTGAATAACGGGAATCACTTTTAAGCCGAACTTGCGCGCAAACTCAAAGTCACGTTCATCGTGCGCAGGGACTGCCATGATCGCGCCTGTGCCATACGACATCAACACATAGTCTGCAATCCAGATCGGGATTCGCTCCTCATTTACTGGATTGATGGCATAGCCGCCCGTGAAGACGCCCGTCTTCTCTTTGTCTTTCGCTTCGCGCTGGATGTCGGTCTGCTTCGCGGCCTGGGCCTTATACTCGCTGACGGCTTCTTTATTCTCCGGCGTGGTTATTTTATCCACGAGAGGATGCTCAGGAGAGAAGACCATAAACGTCGCACCCCATAATGTATCGGGGCGGGTGGTAAAAACAGGAATCGAAACTTGAGATTCCGGCGTGGGTCCATCTTCGGTTCCAATTCCTTTTTCCTGAATTCCCATTTTCCCAACCACCGATTCCCAATCCAGCCGGAAAAATACCGTCGCGCCTTCGCTGCGGCCGATCCAATTCGTCTGCGAGACCTTGATGAATTCGGGCCAATCGATGCCTTCGAAGTTCAGCAATTCGTCCGCGTACTTCGTTGCCTTGAAGAACCACTGCTCCAATTCCTTCTTGATCACCGGCGTTCCGCAACGATCGCAGACGCGGTCCTCCCCCTTGACCTGTTCGCGCGCCAGCGTGGTGTTATCCTTCGGGCACCAGTCGACTGCCTGTTTCTTGCGATATGCCAGTCCGCGTTTGTACAATTGGATAAAAAACCACTGGGACCATTTATAGTATTCAGGGTCTGAAGAGACCGCTTCGCGCTCCCAATCGAACATCGCACCCATCGAACGCATTTGCTTTCGCATCCGCTCGATATTGGCATACGTCCACTTCTTGGGGTGGATGTTGTATTTAATGGCCGCGCCTTCCGCAGGCAGACCGAACGCGTCGAAGCCCATCGGGAACATCACGTTGTAACCCTGCATCCGCTTGAACCGCGCCCGCGCATCGGGTGGTGTCATCGCGTACCAGTGACCGATATGCAGATCGCCGCTCGGGTAGGGAAGCATTGTCAGCGCGTAAAATTTCGGCTTGGATTCATCGATCACCGCGCGATACAACTTATCCGCTTCCCACTTTACCTGCCACTTTGGCTCGAACGTCTGTGGGCTGAAGGATTTATCTTTAAATGTCGTAGCGCCGACTTTAGTCGGTTTTTTACTACCAGGCGCGGCTTTCCTCGCCTTAGATACCGGCTTGATCGCCTTTTTGGCGGCAACCTTCTTCACCGCCTTTTTCGCCTTCGGCGCAGGCTTTTTCTTTATAACGGTCTTTTTAGATACTTTCTTTTTCGTTGCAGCCATTCGTTCCTCGTTGTTATAAGGTTAAGGTTCCAGGGTTAAAGTGTCAGGTGAAAATCACCTTATGTACAAATCAGAGAATCAAAAAGAAGGACCGCAAGCAAGGGACCCGATTTCCAGAAACCTCGATTGATGTTCATGCCAACCTCCTTTTCAATATTTCCTCTCTCCCCGCGGGAGAGGGCTAGGGTGAGGGTGGTTGCAGAAAACAAAAAACTCCTCATCCACATCAGGGACGAAGGAGTTCCTCCGCGGTACCACCCGGTTTGTCAATTAGTCATCTGGTCTCCAGCCAACCAGTCTCTAATTAACCACTTTCATCAAGGTAACGGTTGAAGCCGTCGCTGAATACCTGCGGTGGTTTCCGCGCTCACCAGCGATGTCCCTCTTTCGAGGCAACAGGCGAGTTCAGTCTAGTATTCCCGCGGACACTGTTGAAGGGCTTCCACTTAATTTTCCCTTCTCGCTGACGGGATGACTTACTACTCCTGCCATGACTTTTGTTGGGACAGGTCTCAGACCTGCCTTTACACTTGTGGACCCAGAGGGATTCGAACCCTCGACCTTCTCAATGCCATTGAGACGCGCTCCCAACTGCGCTATGGGCCCCTTTCAATTTACGATTGACGATTTTGGATTGGCGATTGAAAATCGTAAACCGGTGGTGGACCTGAGGGGATTCGAACCCCTGACCTCCTCAGTGCGATTGAGGCGCGCTCCCAACTGCGCTACAGGCCCAATAAATGGCGTTTGGTATTCTAATGGAGGGGCAAGGGTATGTCAAGCAAGGTTTCGCTGTAAAATAGGGAATACTTTTATCAAGGGACCCAACCATGACCGACAACAATTCCAAACCTGTGTACCGCATCATGGATCTGCACGAGGCTGACCGCCCTCGGGAGAGATTATCCATGCTTGGAGCGCAAGCCCTCACCAACGCCGAACTGCTCGCCATCCTCCTGCGCGTGGGTGTGAAGGGCGAGAGTGCCGTGCAGGTCGGTCAACGCCTGCTGAACACATTCCACGGGCTGACAGGTTTACACCGCGCCCCGTTCGTCGACCTGAAAAAACAGCACGGACTCGGCGATGCCAAAGCCGCACAGATCAAAGCGGCGATCGAGTTGGGAAGAAGGCTGACACTCGAATCCCCGGAGGAGCGACCCGCCATCAACTCCCCAGCCGATGCCGCTGCGCTGGTCTCATATGAAATGTCCGCCCTTGAGCAGGAGCATCTTCGCGTCATGCTGCTCGATAGAAGGAATCGGGTTTTGGAAACTGTCGAAGTGTACAAAGGCTCGGTCAATTCGTCGCAGGTGAGAGTGGGAGAAATCTTCAAAGAAGCCGTTCGCAAGAACGCTTCGGCTGTCGTAGTGATCCACAACCACCCCAGCGGAGACCCCACTCCCAGTCCTGATGATGTCGCGGTGACGCGCGCCATTGTGCAGGCTGGCAAATTGCTCGATGTTGAAGTGCTCGACCATCTCGTGATCGGTCAGGGGAAGTGGGTGTCGTTGAAAGAACGGGGATTGGGGTTTGTGTAAAGATCAACTAGCTGAATAGTTGAATTCCATGGGGTTTGTTTCTGCTTCACGTAAGCATTTGCGGTCTTATCAAGATCTATTATCCCGCTCTGAAGACAGAGAAGCATCCTCATTTACAACCATTCCCGTAAAAGGACGTATTCCAAAGTATCAACAACAGCCGGAGCCTATTGTGGATCAAAAAGGAAGATTGCCCAAATGAAAGCAATTGTTTATCAAGAATATGGTTCACCCGATGTTCTTAAACTTGAAGAGGTCGAAAAACCTGCCCCCAAGAGCAATGAAGTCCTGATACGGGTATATGCGACAACAGTAACAACAGGGGACGTGAACGCTCGAGGTTTTGTTTTTGTCCCTCCTGGATTCGGGTTCTTGGCACGATTAATGTTTGGTCTTAGAAAACCCCGAAAAAACATATTAGGGATTGAACTAGCCGGGGAAGTTGAAGCCGTGGGCCAGGATGTAAAATTATTCAAAGAAGGTGACCAGGTTTTTGGAATAAATAGCACCGATCTTGGCGCTTATGCCGAGTACGCGTGTTGGTCTGAGAAAAGGGCGCTGGCTATAAAACCAGCTAATTTGAACTATGAGGAAGCCGCCTCGATCCCCAATGGGGCATTAACCGCATTGTTCTTCCTTAGAGATCTGGGGAAGATTCAGCGCGGACAAAAAATCCTGGTCAATGGCGCTTCTGGGAGTGTAGGCAGTGCTGCAGTACAGCTTGCCCGGTACTTCGGGGCAGAAGTCACCGGGATATGCAGTACCGCAAATTTGGAATTGGTGAAATCTCTAGGAGCCGATAAGGTCATTGATTACACCCAGAAGGATTTTAACCAAAGCGGTGAGGTCTACGACATGATTCTTGACACAGTAGTGGGCAAGGTTTCGTTTTCAGGTTATAGAAACTCGCTAAAAGAAAAAGGACTTTATCTGGCAATCGCCGGTGGACTTAAAGAGATGGTTCAGTCTCTCTGGACTTCAATAAAAGGCGGCAAGAAAGTAGTAACTGGAACGCCACCCGAGAGTAAAGAATATTTGGCTATCATCAAAGAGCTTGTTGAGGATGGCAAGCTAAAACCGGTCATTGATAGACGCTATCCCCTCGAACAGACTACGGAGGCTCATAGGTATGTCGACAAAGGGCACAAAAGGGGAAATGTAGTGATCACTGTGGAACATAATAGCAAATGATAGAAGGTTGAGCCATGGAAGATGTGCAGATAAAGCTTTCAGCATTATGGCTAGCTCTTGTTAACTTACCTTTTAGGGGATGCGCCTCAAATATTTAGCGGCAACTTTAAAGCAGGAGAAATAGGGGGTATGCAGGCAAACATCATCGAAGCCGTGTTCTTTTTTATTATTCTCGTTGGATTGCCTGCCTACCCATTCGCTTATGACAAGTTTTTGATCGTTGTTGGGCTTGTATTTAATTGGCTGACCGTCTGGCATGCATGGAATTGGATGAGCCAACCAGCATAAGTTGCGTTTTTCAAAAAGGAGAAAATGAATAGAACAGCAAAACCGCATAAATATATGAAGACATGAAGGTCAATTACGATTAAAAAGCTTATTGGGGGCATGGGAATTATTTTAAAACATTATGTAATAAATACTTGACATAATGTAAGAAATATATTACTATATGTAAATCAAACTATACTAAGTTTAGTTCAAAGCATACAGAGAGGTAAATATGTCATTTCAACAAAGAAATATCACCGTGTCTTTGGTCACCTTCAACCTGATTTTGGGTTTTTATTTAGTCAGAATATCTCAACTGTTCCAAACCGACAACTTTATATCGACAAATGTGTTTCGCCTTTGGGGAATCATTGTCGTACTCGCCATCGTTGCCACGATCTTCCTCACGATCCTGGCCCATATTGGCTCTGCCGTCTTCCAGGTGATAAAAACGGGGGATGAAAACCCAAAGATTGAAGATATTCAAGATGAGCGGGACAAGGTAATCGATTTGAGAGGAACGCAGATAACTTACGTTGCATCCTCTCTGGGCGTACTGGTTGCGATGCTGACTTTTGTCTTTGGACAGCCGCCACTGGTGATGTTCTCCCTGCTCGTTTTCTCAGGCCTCCTGGCACAGATCATCGGCGATATTTCAAGATTGATTCTCTATCGAAGGGGATTCTAATGGGCAAGAGTCACATCAGTAACAACATTCGGAAATTGCGCTTTCTCCACAATGAGATGACCCAGCAGCAATTGGCTGATAAAGCGGGAGTCACGCGGCAAACCATCATTGCGATGGAACAGGACAAATACTCCCCGTCGCTCGAATTGGCGTTTCGTATAGCACGCGTTTTCAATGTGCCACTGGAAGAAGTCTTTTCGTATGAAGCTACGGAGGATGGCAAATAACAGCCTGATTTTCAAACATTGAGAAGTTGGCATGTTCCAGTGTCAGTCTTCTCTCCCCCGCAATTCCCTACATTGGTAGCAGTTCCAGCAACACAGCAAAACAAGAATTTTTCTTGGGCGACTGGGTTTTATTCAACTCGCCAAAAAACAAACATTAAGGAGACAACATGAATTCATTTACCAAGAAAACAAAAAAGAACGAGTGGCTCATCCCCTCCGCGCTCGTCTTCCTGAGTATGGTTCCGGTACTCGCCGGATTCGCTCGCATTGTCGAGCTAACCAGCGGAGCAGAAATCACGCCGGGGAACGCCCGGTTCTTCGCATCACCCATCCCGGTTGTAATACACATCGTGAGTGTCACCCTGTATTCCCTGCTAGGCGCGTTCCAATTCGCCCCCAGCTTCCGCCGCCAGAAGAACGGTTGGCACCGCGCCGCCGGTCGCATCCTTGTTCCTAGCGGTCTTGCCGCGGCGCTCTCGGGATTGTGGATGACCCAGTTCTATCCCTGGCCGGAATACGATGGTGTATGGCTTTATGGCTTAAGGCTCATCTTCGGGACGACCATGCTTGCGTCACTTGTCCTTGGCTATGTAGCGACCCGGCGAAGAGACTTTGCCCAACACGGGATGTGGATGATCCGTGCTTACGCAATTGGGTTGGGTGCAGGGACTCAGGTTTTCACGCATCTGCCCTGGATCTTGTTCCCCTCCATTCAGGGAGAGCTGGCGAGAACACTCATGATGGTGGCAGGTTGGGTGATCAACCTGATTGTGGCGGAATGGATCATCCGGAAGCAGCGAGAGGAGCGGGCTGAGAAGACACATCAACGACACGCTTCTTTGGCTTCGGCATAATTACGGTAATCAAAAAGGAGAAATTAAGATGAGAGCAATTGTTTATACGAAATATGGATCGCCGAATGTTCTTCAACTCACAGAGGTTGAAGAACCCCTGCCAAAGGGCAATGAAATCCTGATAAGAATAAAAGCAGCATCAGTAAACATTGGGGATCTTATGGCGCGAAATTTTAAAGAAATCACCCCTCGCAAGTTCAACATGCCCTTCCTCTTCTGGATTCCCGCTCGTATGTACTTTGGCGTCTCAAACCCAAAAATACAAATTCTGGGCAACGAGTTTGCCGGGGAAATTGAAGAAGTCGGCAAAGATGTAAAACGATTCAAAAAAGGCGACCCGGTTTTTGGATACCGCGGCCAGAACATGGGCGCCAACGCCGAATTTTTGTGCGTACCTGATAATGGATTGGTGGAAATCAAACCAGCCAATATGACCTTTGAGGAAGCCGCCGCTGTTCCTTATGGAGCATTAACCGCCCTGAATTTGTTGAGAAAAGTAAATATTCAAAGCGGACAAAAAGCCCTGATCAATGGCGCTTCCGGAGGGATAGGTTCAGCCGCGGTCCAGCTTGCGAAGTATTACGGAGCAGAAGTGACGGGAGTATGCAGTACTCCAAGGTTAGAATTTGTGAAATCCCTGGGAGCTGACAAGGTTATTGATTACACTAAGGAAGATTTTACCCAAAGCGGTGAGACCTATGACCTGATTTTTGATATATTGGGCAGGAGTTCGTTTTCAAAGTGTAAAAGTTCGCTAAAGCAAAATGGAATCTATCTTTTAGCCAGCTTCAAGATGAAACAACTTGGTCAAATGCTATGGACTTCAATGATAGGCAACAAGAAAGTAATTTGCGCACTGTCCTCCGAAAAAACTGAGGATCTCATCTTCATCAAAGAGCTTGTTGAGACAGGAAAGTTAAAATCGATCATTGACCGGCGCTATCCGCTGGAACAGACTGCTGAGGCTCACCGCTATATCGAAACAGGTAACAAAAAGGGAAATGTGGTCATCACTGTGGCATAATAACAAAGCCTGACAAATCACTGCTCCCAGCCGCATTGACCTAGGTGTCGTTGAAAGAACGCGGCTTGGGGTTTGTAAGATCAACGAAAATCAATAATAATGCCTTGCCCTGGAGGTAATGCTAGTATGAATAAAAAACCGCATACCTGGCTGATGCTCAGTCTACTAGTTCTTCTTGCGGCTTGCCAAACACAACCGAGGGTGATTAACCACGACCCGCCGGTCCTTTCCCTTTCCTTTAATAAATTCCTAGAAGTGGCGTGCCCATTAGATGGAAACGGTTACCTGAATTGTGGCGAAGGTCATCCCCTGGACGCGTTGGACTGTGATGAAATCTTCGAACCGTCCAGCCTGCTCGGCGGGCTCGACCCATCTTACCCGATTGCCATTTGCCAGATCGATGTCATCTACGGTAATTCAAGCGACGAAACAAAAACCGAAATAGATGCCGGGGAATATTTCTATTACGCAGGCGGATTGTCAGGCAAATACATACGGTATGTTATATTTCGGAATGATGAGTTCCACCTGCTGAAATCGGAAAAGGATTTTCGGGATGTGTTCGCTCCGATCGAATCGCCTGAAGAAGCCTTGAGTTACGCGTTGGCTGTAACCAATCTTACAGCCGCTTATGGCATGGTGGTGTATTCTGAATACGAATACGAGGTGGATATCATCGAGGACACATTCGTCACCGCCACCGCGGATGGATACGAACTTCTTCTATACGCTTATGCCGCCTATGGGTGCGGACCGCACTGGACTTCCGCAGTGATGGTGAAAGTCTCAAAGGAAGGGATCATTCAGGAACTCAGTCGAACAAACGTATTCAGGGATCCAAACCTCGATGATGTGTGTTTTGATTAAGCCCTC
>CAZFDL010000024.1:0-23578 GCA_964517905.1 uncultured Anaerolinea sp.
AGAGCTTTCCCCCGCTCAGCCAATACAACGCCTCCTGCAATAGCCCCACCGCGAGATGACAGACCGGTTCGCGCGCCTGCCGTTCCCAGCACAGCGGACACCGTTCGATGTGCCAGAGCAATTTCTGTCCATCTTCTTCAATACGCACGCGTTGATCGGTACATGTATTGAACAACTCCGCAAACGCACGCGCGCCGGCATTCAACTTTGCAGGTAGCGGCAAGAGTCGGAACGCCGTCTCAGTGAGTCCCATTTGAGTACAGTACTGGCGGACGCCGTAATTAAAACACGCGCGCCCGATGCGCGTCGCCAGCCCGCGTCCGCCGTGCGGACCGTACGCCTGCTCGAGCGTTCCGCTCAGCGAGCCCACCGTGGAAAAGGGAAAGCCGGGTTTTGCATCGTCCGATGGATAGTTGTCGATCAGCACCTGCTGGGATGCCAGCTTGAGCAGTGCGTTGACGCCATTGCGCCCCATCACTTCCTCCATGGACATCAAGATGATTCGCCCCATTTGGTTCGGATAATAATACGTTTCGTTCATCAATGCCTACAAGGTCACCGACGGAGATGGAGCGTTGAGGGTTACCGCGGGGGCTTTTCGAGGGCGCGTCCGTTCGTCGAGATCGAGGAATTCCTTGAGCCTTTCAGAGAATTGATGCGGTTCTTCCAACATGGGGAAGTGCCCCGCCAGCGGAAAACGCTCGATGTGCGCGTGCGGAATTCCCTGTTGCATCGGCTGCCACTGCTTCGGATGGACGATGATGTCGCGGTCGCCGTAGATGCCCATGGCGGGGATGCGCACCTGGTCCAGCATGGGGCGCAGGTCCGTTCGTCGAAGCGAGGCAATCGAAAGGAGGAATGATTCGACGGTCGTCCGCGAAAGGTCGCGATCCATCATTGCGGGAAAACGCTCATCGCGGCAAATGAACGGAGAGGCGACCCGAACGCCCAGTCGAAAGACACCCATCATATTGAAGAGCATGAACGCGATCGGTTTGTAGCCTGCAAGTTTCAACGGGAACGCCAGCGAGGATCCCATGATCGGCGAACCCACCACAACCACCTTGCTCACGCGCTCCGGATAACGGATCGCGACCGAGAGGCTCACCGTCCCGCCCATGCTGTGACCAACCAGCGGCGCGCGCGCGATGCCCAGCTGTTCCATGAACTGGTGGACGAGGCTGACAAAATCCTGAATGGCGTATGTTTCGCGCTTTTTTCCGGATTCTCCGAATCCCCAAAAATCCAACGCGTAGGTTCGATAGTATTTGCCGAGGTAGGCCATGGTCTCCTGCCATAAGCCCCACGAGCCCAGCCAGCCATGCAGAAGAATGACCGGTTTACCGCGGCCGTACACTTCGTAATGAACGATGCCCTGATCAGTGGTTATGGACGACACGGTTACTCAACGAACACCTTGAGATGCGATCCTATTTCAATTCGCTCAGAACGCTGTTGAGCAATTCGACCAGGACCGACTTGACCTTCTCCTTGTCGGTGGCGACGCAGGGAAGTAGTTTTACTTTGCTGTCCAATCTCAAGGCATGACGCATATCCTCGAGTTCCCATGCATCTTCCATGTCTTGTTTGTTGGCCGCCACCACGTACGGGGTGGGCGCGTAGGCGCGAAAGGTTTCCAGGATCGAACGCGCCTCGCGAAACGTCTCCGGGCGGGTGCTATCGACCATCACGATAAAACCCAACATGCCTTCGGAAAGGATCTCCCACATGAAGTCGAATCGCTTCTGACCGGGCGTACCGAACAAATAGAGGACGAGATCGTCGTTCACGGTGATCCGCCCGAAGTCCATGGCAACGGTGGTCGATTCTTTCACGGCGCGTTCCGCCGCGCTCGAGATCTTGCGCTCCGTCGAGACCACGTCGATTTCGCTGACAGACTGGATGAACTCCGTCTTGCCTGCGCTGAAGGGTCCCGTGACAACCATTTTTACCGTTTGCATAAGAAAAAATCCTTCCGCCGATTCAACTAAAGCGAGCGAATACGCCCAATTAATTTATTGACCAATGATTTCTGTTCCTCTTTGTCCTGCGTCGGGAACATCTTCGGGCTTTGCGGCACCACCATGCCTTCGGGGCGCACGATCTCCACCAGCCCGGCCTGCAGCAAGCCGTACACGATGCGCCGCACTTCGAGATCGTTCATCTTGTTCGTCTGCGCGATCTGTTTCATCGAATTCTTCGGGTTGATGTACGAAACGACGCGCCATTCCTCCACGCTGAGGTTGACGTTCTTCAACGGGCGGTCGGTGAACTTCAATGCCATGTCGAGACTGGGGATCTCGTCCTGCAACTGCTCCCATTCACGCAATTGGCGCGAACCCTCGATGATGATGTTTTCGAGATCGAGCCGCACGTTGATGCGGTCATCGGGCGGGAGCATTTCGTTTTCAAAGCGGAAGAACCCCTCCACCCATGTAAACAGGCGGCGAATTGCTTCGGTAAAATACGATTGGAGATTCGTGAGAATCTCTTCCTGCGTGAGATAGCCCGCATTGATCAGCAACAACCCCAGTTCCTTGTCGTTGATCTTGCCGGCGCGTTCGACAATGGCGCGATATTGATTGACCGTCAACTTGTTGGCTCTATGCAGAACCGCGGCGAGGCTTCCATCGTCCTGCCCAACGCGCGCATAGGCAAGCTTACCCTCCCGAAACGAAACATACGCCTGCTCGCCCGGCCCATCCACGACCAGGGTGCCGGTCTTTCGCGCAAGGTTGATTAGGTTGAGAAGTTGCGTGATCGTGAAATCGCGCAGATTGCCGCGCAAAGCCATGGTTGCCTCAATAAAATCTCCCACCCGGGAGATTGAGGGATTATACATGCAAGGATAGGGAGCGTCAAACCAACATCCCGCTTGATACGTGTTTGGAAGGTAACTGGCAACGCGTGATACACTTGCAAAATTAGCCCATGGAGGTCACATATGCGGATTACAACCCTCACGCTTCTACTCACGGTCAGCCTGCTCCTACCCACGCCGGCTTTCGCGCTCCCTTCAGCGGACATCGCCAACAACGAAGTTGTGTTCAACTTCCCCGAGACTGCTACCTTCCGCGCGCGAATCACCAGCAACACGGAGATACGCTCCATTGTTTTGGAATACGGCAACGAACAGCAGACTTGCGGAGAAGTGATCGCCAAGGCATTCCCTTTATTTACACCGGGCACCTCAGTAGACGCCGAGTGGACGTGGGAAATGCGCCAAAGCGGATCGCTCCCACCGGGCGCGAAACTCTGGTGGCGCTGGCGCGTGATCGACGCGAATGGGAGTGAAACCGTCAGCGAAACAAAAACTGCCACGTGGCTGGACGACGTCCACGATTGGAAAACGATCAACGAAGGGCAGATCAACTTCCACTGGTATCGAGGCGACGAATCCTTCGCCCGCGACCTCCTCACCGCTGCGCAGAACGGACTCGAATTCAACGAAACCCAGTCCGGTCTCGTTGCCGAATCGCCGATCGATATCTACATTTTCGGCAGCACAAACGACCTGCGAGACGCCATTCTCTACGAGCCATCCTGGACCGGCGGACAAGCGTTCCCGGATCAGGATATCGTCATCCTGGGCATTTCACAAAACGACCTCGAGTGGGGACGCGATTCGATCGTGCACGAACTCACCCATGTGCTGGTCGGTCACCTTACCTTTACCTGTTTGGGCGATGTGCCAACGTGGCTGAATGAAGGGCTTGCCGTGTATAGCGAGGGAGAACTCGACTCGTCCTCGAAAGCACAATTGGAGGATGCAATTAAGAACGACACATTGTTGAGCGTTCGTTCCCTGAGCGCGGGATTCTCTGAGGTCCCGGACAAAGCCTACCTATCGTACAGCCAATCGTACAGCATCGTGAAATTCCTCATCGAGACTTACGGGCAGGACAAGATGACCGCGCTACTCACCTCCCTGCGCGATGGATTCACCATCGACGAAGCTCTGATCCAGAATTACAGCTTCGATGTGGAGGGTCTCGAGGATGAATGGCGTGCCGCCATCGGGGCACAACCGCGCATAATTTCCGCACAGCCAACCGCGCAACCCACTCCAACTCATGTTCCGACCATCGTTCCGATTTCAGGAAATCAATTCACGGGGATTCAATCCACCCCCATTCCGACATCGTCATTCAACACGCAGTCCACACCCGAAGGACCCGCGCGCACGGGACCGCCTCTTTCATTAACCCTGACCCTGCTGGGATTCTGCTGCCTTTTCCTGCTCGTGATTGGCGTCATCGTGCTCGGCTTTATCGTCCGCCGCGGAAATCAAAATGCAGGAGGACAAAATGGATAATAAGCTTCGTGATGCGGGATGGCATCCCGCACGGCTGCAAAATGGCGGGGTAATATCCCGCCTCACGGTTTTTAATCTTAGATCATTGTCGAGATCAGTACTACTCTTGATTTGTATTGTCGCGCTCACCATCCTCGCGCCGAATCATGCCTCCGCGTGGCAAACGGATATCCCCCTCGATCAGGCTTTAGTGCTGGCGGGAGGCGAATCTACGAACCCGCGCGATTATGATCCCGCCACCACCTACAGCTCCGGCGACAAACTCGTTTACAGCGGACTGGTCTCCTTCGATCCGAATTTGAATCTCACACCCGATCTCGCCGAGAGTTGGGAGGTGAACGCCGAGGGAACGGTGTACACATTCCAGCTGCGTACGAATGCCAAATTCCACAACGGCCGCCCGGTCACTGCACAGGATGTCATCTACTCGTGGGAGCGCGCTGCCAGTCCCGCGCTAGCATCGGATACTGTCCTGACCTATCTGGGTGATATTGTCGGCGTGCGCGAAATGAACGCTGGTGAGGCAGATAACATCGCGGGATTAACGGCGCTGGACGATCACACCCTGCAAGTTACGATCGACGCGCCCAAACCTTATTTTTTGTTGAAACTCACCTATCCCACCGCCTTTGTCGTTGACCGCGAAAATGTGGAAAGTGGCGAAGAGTGGTATCGCACACCGAATGGGACAGGTCCGTTCAAACTGCGCGAATGGAGGCGCTTCGAGGTGATGGTCTACGAAGCCAACGCGGATTTCTATCTCGGCGCGCCCAGCATACCGTATATCGTTTTTCAACTCTACTCCGGCGATAGCCAGCGCATGTATGAAACCGGAGAAGTGGATATTACCGGTGTATATTCTGTAGACCGATTTACCGACCCCACCGAACCGCTTCAGCGCGAATTGCTCACCGGCGTTTCACTCTGCACGGGTTACGTCAACTTCGATTCCACGCGCCCACCGTTCGACGACGCTAACGTGCGCAGAGCGTTCAGCATGGCCTTTGACCGGCAAAAATATGTCGACGTGGTGCTGGATGGTCACGACCTCCCTGCCATTGGTTTGTACCCTCCTGCTTTGCCCGGTTTCAATCTGGACCTCAAGGGTTTGCCCTACGATCCCGCGCAAGCGCGGCAACTGCTCGCAGAATCAACGTACGGTGGACCTGATGGTTTGCCCCCGATCGTTTTCACGGATTATGGTATCGGCAGTTACGTCGGAGGGAGTGTTGCCGCCATGGCAGAAATGTGGGAACAGAACCTCGGCGTGCTCATCACGGTCGAAAACATCGAGCCGAATTTCTACCTCGAACAAGTCTATTCAGGCAATCACGGCCATCTTTTTAGCGGCGGCTGGTGCGCGGATTATCCCGACCCTGAAAATTTCGCCGATGTGCTTTTCCACAGCGGTTCGCCCCAAAACAACGGCGGTTACTCGAACCCTGAACTCGACGCGCTGCTGGAAGCCGCGCGAATCGAACGTGATGTGTCAAAACGGATCGCGCTGTATCAGCAAGCCGAGCAGATCATCGTGAATGATGCGGCCGCGTTGTTCACCGCGCATTCGCTTTCTTATCAACTCGTCAAGCCCTATGTGAAAGGGTATGTCTTCACACCGATCGCTATCCCCATTGAAAGATATATGTGGTTGGAAGGAAAATGACCCCCACCCTGCTTCCCCCATCCCGCGAATCGCGGGATGGGGGAGTTGTCACGAAATGACGGAGGAGGTCATGGTCTGGCTTCCACTGCAAATTCCACCCTAGCAATTCTTCCACCCACACTCGAAACCAGGAACTGAAATGGCAGACTCCCGCCGGGCGGAAGCCCGGCGTTCGATTCCCATCGGCGGAGGCCGACCACGCGTCCCTCGTTATCGTAGACAGTCGCTGCCACCCATACCTGACTCGCCGTAGCCGTTTGACTCTGCGACAAAACCAGACCGCTGACCTGCGCGCTATACCCGTCCGAATCGATTTGAACGAGCGCGTTGTTGATCGTTGCCGGCAAATATCTTCGATCATCGGGCTGCAATTGGATCGCGGTTAAGATTTGCACCTGCGGTTTCGCCTCGAACGGAACATCGGGAGGAAAGAAAACGGCAAGAGGCAGGGAGGTATCTGGAGGCAAAACATTTAATAGGGCGAAAGCCGTTTGTGTTGCGATCGTTGCATTGTTCGAGTCGACCAGCGTCACTTGTGCGCTGACATTTTCGATCAAATCGGGGAGGTCGTTATAAACCAGAACGAAACACCACATACCCTGATCCAGTGTCGGATAACATTCGATCTGCTTCACAGTGAATGGCGCGGGCGTGGGAGTCGGTTCACCGGAGGGATTATTCGGGTTGCTGGGGATGTTGAGGGATTGGCCGACTGACATGGCATTCGCAGAGACTTGAGGATTCGCGGCTTGCAAGTCATCGAGTGACACGTTGAAACGCTCCGCGATCTCGCTCATCGTGTCGCCCTCTTGTACCGTGTACGTAAAGGGCGTCGGGCTGGGGAGAGGCGTAGTCGGCGGGACCAAGCCGCCCGGGGTCTGAAGCGGCGCAACGGTCGAAGTCAAGAACGGTGTAAGGGCGATCGGCGAAGGCGTCGCATCTCTTTGGGGGGAGGCGCAAGCGGTCAAAAGAAATGCGCAAAAGGCAGAAACGAGAGGGCGAGGCATGGGGAGATTATAATGTAGAGAAAATCGTGTCAAGGAGTCGTTGATGAACTATCGTCATTTGGGTCGCACAGGGATTCGCGTGAGCGAACTTTCGTTTGGTTCGTGGGTTACGTTCAAAAATCAAGTAGATGTGGATGCGGCGGTGGAACTAATGGCAGCGGCGTACGACGCGGGGGTGAATTTTTTCGATAACGCGGAGGTATACGCGAGCGGCAAATCGGAAGAAGTGATGGGCGCAGCGCTGCAACGCTTGAAATGGAGACGCAGCAGTTATCTTGTTTCCACCAAAATATATTGGGGTTTGCACAACAAGGTCAACGAGAAAAATACCCTGAACCGCAAACGGTTGATCGAGGGCGTCAACGGGTCGCTCACACGCCTGCAACTCGATTACGTGGATGTGATCTACTGCCACCGCCCCGATAAGACCACGCCGATCGAGGAAACCGTGTGGGCAATGCACAATATCATCGAACAGGGCAAAGCCATGTATTGGGGCACCTCCGAGTGGAGTGCGGACGAGATCGTCGCTGCGATCTACATCGCCGAAAAACACCACCTGCACAAGCCGATCACTGAACAACCGCAATATAATCTGTTCGTCCGCGACCGCTTCGAGAACGGGTATGCCCGAGTTTTTCAGGATTTCGGATACGGATCTACGATCTGGAGCCCACTGGCTTCTGGGATGTTGACGGGCAAATATATGAAAGGGATACCCAAAGACAGCCGCGCCAACCTCAAGGGTTATCAATGGCTTCAGAAGAGGGTAAAGGACAAGGAGCGGCTTGCCAAGATCCGCGCGCTGGTACCGATCGCCAAAAGTTTGGGTTGCACACTTTCGCAACTCGCGATCGCGTGGTGTTTGAATAACCCAAATGTGAGCACGGTCATTTTGGGTGCGAGTCGTGTGGAGCAATTACACGAGAACCTGAAAGCGGCCAGGTTCGTCTCCAAGCTTACCCCTAAAGTATTGGCGAAAATCGATAAGGCGTTCGGCGTGGAAACCGACGAAGATGACGATTAAATAGGCTGATTCCGCTCCCGCAGGTTCTCGTGATAAATTCAGAGAAATCTTATGACAATCATCAGCCTTATTCTCAGACCTTGTTAATCTCACCATGTACAATGAATGCGGATAAGACTATCAGGTTTCGGAAAATTCAACCCGGAGATGCCCTATGAAGCTCAATAAATTCGTCATTGGCGGTTTGCTCATCCTCGGTGCGGTGGTGTTCTTGATCGCGAACGCGACCACCGGCTCCGCGCAGTACTTCATGACCGTGGAGGAGCTCAATCAAAAGGGACCTGAGGTGGTGGATAAGAACCTGCGCGTTTCAGGCGCTGTGATCGGCGACACCATCCAATACGACCCGACAACCCTCACCCTCACCTTCGAGGTGGCGCATGTACCTGCGGATCAAGCAGAACTGGAAGATGAAGGCGGGCTTGCGGAAGCCTTGCATCAGGCTGTCATGGACCCGTCACGCGCCCGCATGACAGTCGTCTACGTTGGGGTCAAGCCCGACCTCCTGCGGCACGAAGCGCAAGCCATCGTCACAGGCTCGCTCGGAACCGACGGGAACTTCCATGCGGAGGAACTCCTGTTGAAGTGCCCCACCCGTTACGAAGAAGCCGTGCCGGAACAGGCTGGAACCTAATCGTAAGAAATCTCACAGGTCTTATAGACCTGTGAGATTTAGTTAGAAGAGGAGATTCGATGATCGCAAACTTCGGGCTTGGAATTCTGCTCATCACATTTTTCGTCACCCTATATAGCGCAATCACCGCGGCGTTTTCAAACCCGAAAGCGTTCGCGCGCCTTTTTCGCAGTATCCCCACAGCAAGAACCCAGCGCTGGGCAAACGCGCTCGAAGAATTGGATACCCCGCAACGCGCCGCCTCGATGGTGGAGAGCGCGCGCCGCGCGATGTTGCTCACCTTTCCACTGTTATCCCTTGCATCAGGCGTCCTGATTTACCTTCTCGTCAACAACCGATTTGACGTGCAATTCGTGTACGAAGTGACCAGCCGTTCGATGCCCACATACTTGAAAGTAACAGCCTGGTGGGGCGGGCAAGCCGGGTCACTTTTGTTTTGGTCATGGTTAATGTCGGCGTTCGCGTCGCTGGTCACCCTCCGCAAGTGGGACCGCGACCGCGAATTTCTGCCGTGGGTCATTTTTGTTGCGTGCTTCACCCTGGCGTTCTTCGTCGGGATGACTGCCTTCTTTGAGAATCCATTCAGGGTGTTCTACCAGACCACCACCGGAGTCGAAGCGTATCTTTTCCAACCTGCCAACAGCGTGCTGTTCACGCCGGAAGACGGGCAGGGACTCAATCCGCTGTTGCGACATCCCGGCATGATCATCCACCCGCCGATGTTGTATCTGGGATTCGTTGCATACGTTATTCCATTTGCGTTCGCCATCGCCGCGTTAATTACCGGTCGAACGGACGACCGCTGGATCCGTCTCACTCGCCGCTGGAGTTTATGGGCCTGGTTGTTCCTCACACTCGGACTCGTGCTTGGCGGACGTTGGGCATACGACGTGCTTGGTTGGGGCGGTTACTGGGGCTGGGATCCGGTGGAGATCGCGGCGTTCATGCCGTGGTTGACCGGCACGGCGTTCCTGCACTCCGTCATGATCCAGGAAAAGCGCGGCATGTTGAAACATTGGAACATGCTGTTGATCATCCTGACCTACGACCTCGTTATCTTCGGCACTTTCCTCACGCGTTCGGGTGTGCTTTCTTCGGTGCACGCGTTCGCCCAAAGCGCCATCGGTCCGCTGTTCTTCGTTTACATCGCCATCACGTTGATCGCGTCGGTAGCGTTGGTGATCTATCGCTGGGGGAGTTTGAAAGCGGAAACCGAGATGCACTCGCTGCTGTCTCGTGAGGCGTTGTTCCTTTTCAACAATCTATTGTTCATGAGCATCCTGGTCGTGTGCTTCTGGGGCGTGATCTACCCGTTGACCTCAGAGTTGTTCACCGGCGCAAAAGTGACGGTGGGACCCGCGTTCTACGAGCGCGCCAACGGACCGCTGTTCGCCGGGCTGTTGTTCCTTATGGGAATTGCGCCGCTTTCCGCATGGGGACATTCCACCCTGCAGACGCTGGGCCGCACAGCATGGAAGCCTACAGTGCTCGCCGTCGTCATTACCGGATACCTGTATGCAACGTACACTCAAAATGTGTATGCGCTCATCGGTTTCTTACTCGTGGCATTCGTCATTCTCATCACCTTGTATGAATATTGGCGCGGGGCGCGATCGAGGCAAAAGACCCACAACGAGAATATTTTCACTGCGATCTGGAATCTGACCGGCCGCGACCGGCGGCGGTACGGCGGATATATCGTCCATGTAAGCATCACCCTCATGGCGATCGGTATCCTCGGCATTGAACTCTTCCAGATGGAGACGCAAGGCACACTGGAAGTGAACCAGTCCACCAGCATCGGCGGATACGACGTGGTGTATCAGGATATAGCCCGCTTCACGGGTCCGGACGGACGCGAAGTGACGCGTGCCGTGGTCGGCATTTACCAAAACGGTCAGTTTCTCGGCGAACTGTACCCCCGCATCGACTACTATTGGGACGCGCAACAGTCCATGACGATTCCCGGTCAACGCGCCACAATGAAGGATGACCTGTACATCCTGCTCGTCAATTGGGAGCCTGCCTCCGCCACCGGCGCGACGTTCAAGATCTATGTCAACCCGTTGGTCAACTGGCTGTGGATGGGAAGTTTGCTTTTCCTCACTGGCATCATCATCGCGGCGTGGCCCGATAGAGACCCCGAACGAGTCGCCCTACGCGCGGCCAAGCAGGTTCGCGGGGCAAGCGCGGCTGATTAGGAAGTCTGTAGTGTTCGGATACGCGGACTCTCGAGAAGTAATGATGTGGGCTGAGAGTCGCATACACAAGGGCAAATTATGAACCAGAAGGTTTCAAACACTCGACAAAGAATCATAAATTACCAATTGCTATTGGTAGTCCTTCTCGCCTTGCTGTTTTCTGTTTCGCTCAATTCGATTGTCTCCGCCCAGGGCACCGCGCCCACCGACGATGAGGTGAACGCGATCGCGAAGAAGTTGTTTTGTCCGGTCTGTGAAAACACGCCGCTGGATGTGTGCCCAACAGAGGCGTGCCGGCAATGGCGGGAGCAGATCCGCGAGATGCTGATCGAGGGCAGGACCGAAGAGGAGATCATCGACTATTTCGCAGTCACCTACGGCGAACGCGCGGCTGGCGACCCGCGGGATAAAGTTAGAGCGTACCTCATCCCTGTCGTTGCGATCCTGGTGGGAACGGCCATGCTCATCCGCGCGCTGCAGATGTGGAAGAAGCCGAAGGCGGCAGAGGCAGTTATCCCAGCCCGCGAAGCGAAGCCGGTCAGCCAGCAAGACGAATATATGGCTCGTATCGAGGAAGAGTTGAAAAAGAGAAAATAATCCGTAGCGGTGCAGACTTCTGCGCCTCTACAGAGGGAATATTTATGACAGAAACAACAACCGCGCGCCGCGCAGTCCCTTTGTGGATACAGATCACTATTTGGGTTCTGCTTGTCGGTTTACTGGCCATTGTCGCCATGGGACTCAACCGCGCACAGCAAGGCACGATCCAGCCGGGACAGGTGATCGACGACTTCACCCTGCCGTTATTCAGCGGATACGAATGGGAGGGCAAGTCCGAGGTCGCCGTGAGCGAGTTACGCGGCAAAGTGATCGTGATCAACTTCTGGGCTTCCTGGTGCAAACCCTGTGAACAAGAGGCGGCAGAGTTGCAGCAGGCATGGATGGAATACGAATCGACGGGCGAGGTGGTTTTCCTCGGCATCGATTACGTGGACACTGAAACCGATGCCCGCGTGTATTTGAAGAAGTTCGGCATTACGTTCCCCAATGGACCTGATCTGGCGACAAAGATCTCACAATACTTCCGCATCAGGGGCGTGCCGGAAACATATTTCGTGGATAAAGAGGGCGTTCTGCGCTACGTACAAGTCGGTCCGTTCGTGAGTATCGAGCAGATCCGCGCGCAGATCGACCCGTTGTTGAAATAGAGGGCGAATGGACACAATTGCCATCCTACTGACTCTTGCGGTGCTTATTCTCGTCGGGGCATATTTATATGCGCCATTCATGCACAACTATGGGAAGAGCGTCACTGCAGAAGAGCGCGAACTTTCCGCGTTGTTGGCCGAACGCGAACGCATGCTCAGTTCGTTGCAGGAATTGGATTTCGATTTCAAGCTGGGGAAGATTCCAGAAGGCGAATACCCAGATCAACGAATGAGTCTCCTGCAAAAAGGCGCTGACATCCTACGCAGGATCGACGCATTGAGCGCGGAACATCCACGCGAAGCGGCAAAGACCGGTGGAAAGAAACTTACCGATGCCCAGATCGAAGCGTTGATCTCCAAACGCCGACCGGAGCGCAAGGGACGATTCGAAGGCTTTTGCCCCAAGTGCGGCAAGCCGGTGTTGGCCACCGACCAGTTCTGCCCGGCCTGCGGGAAGGCATTGAAATGATTCTTGATATTCGAGCGACGATCTGCAAATGAGGCTAACACTCTGATGGCTCTTCGAATCACTTTTATCACCGTGCTTGTGTTTCTTCTCTCGGCATGCAACGTCACCCTCGCCGAGGATATTACGCCCCCTCCCAACTACGTCCCGCCTACGCCGGTAGCCACACTGGTTTTGTATCCGGCGAAAGCACCGAACGTGGCGAACGGCGAAGCGATCTATGTCGAAAAGTGCGCGGCTTGTCACGGTGTGACCGGTCTCGGCGATGGCGAGCAGGGCATCCAACTCAACGTCACTGTGCGCGCGTTCGGCCTGGCGGAGATCGCACGTCCCGCTTCGCCGGCGCAGTATTACACGATGGTCACACGCGGCAACATCGAACGGTTCATGCCGCCATTCACCAGCCTCACCGATCAGGAGCGCTGGGATGTTACCGGTTTCGTGTTGACCCTTCACACCACACCGGAACAGATCGAACGCGGCAAAGAACTCTTCGAGCTGAATTGTACGAACTGCTCCACCGATTATTTCGAGAACCAACAGCTCATGTCCACGTTGACCGCGGTGGAGTTGGCGCGTATCGTCAAGCAGGGCAATGACGAAATCCCGGCGTTCGGCGCGGATTTCAGTGACGAAGACCTGTGGGCCACCGCCGCGTATTTGCGGACACTTTCCTTTGACGCTTCGCCTCTCGCGACACCTGAACCGGTCGCGGCTGTCGCGACTCCTGTGTCTCCTGTTGCGACACCAGCCTCCTCGGTAGAGACGCCGGTGGAGGCAAGTCCAGCCGTCCCTGCGGTGGAAGCGCAGCCGGGTTTTGGGAACGTGAGCGGCTCCATCGAAAACAAAACCGGTCAGAATCTACCGGCCGACCTGCTTGTCACGCTGAAAGGTTTCGATCACGATCTCGCTGATCCGAGCGCAGGACCTGAGGAAGTATATACCGCGGAAGCAAGGCTGAATTCCGATGGCACGTATTCGTTCGAAAACATAGAATTGCCTGCGAATCGAATCTTTGTGGCGAGCGTGCCCTTTGAGGGCATCACCTTACAATCGGAGTTTGCGATCGTCAAGGAAGATGACCAAGCTGTTGAAATCCCGGCATTGACGTTGCATGGAATCACGGAAGAGCTATCGGGATTGGTGATGGACGGCGTCCAGATAATCTTCGAATATGGAAACGATTCGATCTCTGTGTACAGCCTTTACTCGTTTCGCAATCCCTCCGATGAGATCGTCGTAGTGCCTCAGGATGAGACGGGGCAGATCCCGTTCATCAAATTGCCCGAAGGTTCGGTTGGGTTTGGGTTTGAAGCGACTCGGGATAGCGAATCGTTCATTCCAACCGAAAGCGGCTTCGCCGTTCCTCCGAGCGAGAAGCCGTACGGGCTGGTGGCGTTCTCTACGATCGCATCGAGCGAGGCTGTGAATTTTTCACAGGCATTCGCCTTACCGGTCGCAACGATCAACATATTCACACCAGTCGGAGTTGACATCGAAAGTGCGGAGGTTTTTGACCTCGGGGTGCAGACGATCCAGGGTTTCGAATATCAGGTCTACGAATCCGGTGCGATTGTTGCCGGTGAGTCACTGCAATTCACCTTGTCCGGCAGCCCGCAGGATGCGGCAACGACCTCCACCGGCTCAAATACGGGGCTTTTCATTGGCGCCGCCGCACTTGGGCTCGCACTCGTTCTCGCAGGCCTGTGGATGTACCGACAGGATAAACACAAGGAAGAAGTCCAGGAAGAGCACGGCGAGGAATTCGAATCGATTGACGATGTGATGGATGCCATCATCGCGCTGGACGACCTGCATGGCAGGAAAAAGATTGCCGAGAGTGCATACCAGAAGCGACGCGGAGAGTTGAAAGAGATTTTGAAGGACATGCTGTAAACCGGGAGGGCGGCATGGCATATCCGTCGCCCCTCTGAAACGATATGATCACCGTTAAAAAGCTTGTCAAACGCTTTGGGTTGAAAACCGTCCTGCGCGGCGTGGACTTTAAAGTCCGGCCGGGTGAGTTCGTCGCGTTGCTTGGTCCGAACGGCGCAGGCAAAACAACCTTCCTGCGAATCCTTTCTTCGCTTTCGCGCCCATCGCTTGGCGAAGTAAAGATTGCTGGCTTCGATCTTCCGCAAGATGCGGCGCAGGTCCGTGCGAGGCTGGGAGTCGTGTCGCATTTGCCCCTGCTCTACGGCGACCTGACCGCGGAGGAAAATCTACGCTTCTACGCGCGCATGTACGGGATCAGCCAATACGAATTGCGCATCACGGAAGTTCTCGAAATGGTCGGGCTTGAACATCGCCGCCGCGACCTCGTCCGCACGTATTCGCGCGGAATGCAGCAGCGACTCGCCATCGGCCGCGCCGTGCTGCACGACCCGGAAATTATGCTCTTCGACGAGCCATACACCGGCCTGGATCAAGACGCGTCTTCGATGCTGGACGTGGTTTTGAAAACCGTCGCCGCACAGGGACGTACCGTGGTGATGACTTCGCACGACCTCGCACGGGCCGAGGAATTGGCGACCCGTTTCGACATCCTTTCGCGGGGGGTGATCGCCGCCTCCGCCACGCACAAGCAGTTGAAAAAGAGTAATTTGCTTTCATTTTATAAACAGGCATTGGCGGGTTGAGATGATATCCAGGAAGAAGTTTTCAGTGAAGGGCGACCGGACCGCGAACCGCTTCTTCAAAGCCATCGGCGCGATCGTGTGGAAAGACCTGCGCGCGGAGTTCCGGTCGTGGGAATTGATCTCCGCCATGCTTGTATTCTCGCTGCTTGTCATCCTGATCTTCAATTTCGCGCTCGAGTTGGACATAAGAACCCGTCAATCCGTGACGGCCGGCGTACTCTGGTCGACGTTTGCGTTTGCAGGGACGCTCGGACTGAATCGTTCGATGTCCATCGAAAAGGACCGCGGCTGCCTGGATGGACTCTTGCTTGCGCCCGTGGATCGTTCGGCGATCTACTTTGGCAAGTTCATCAGCAACCTCGCCTTCATGCTCATCGTCGAGGCGATCGTCTTTCCGGTATACAGTTTTCTCTACAACACGAACCTCTTCCAACCCGGCTTGGTCCTGGTGGTCTTGCTCGGCTCGATCGGTTACACTGCGGTCGGCACGCTCCTGGCGGCCATGTCTGTGCAGACACGCACACGCGACATTATCCTTCCCATCCTGCTTTTCCCGGTGGCGTTCGCGGTGCTGTTGGCGGCAGTCAAAGCCAGCGGAGGATTTCTCGACGGCGCAGAGTTTTCCGAAGTCGCGTTTTCGATCAACCTGCTGATCACGTACGACATTGTTTTTATTGCAGCATCATTTATGCTGTTCGATACCATTGTGGAAGAATGAAATCCGGGACGAGAGGCGAGCGTTGAAAATCTTCTCAACGAGTCGGCAAATCCCAGGTCAACATCATCAAAGGAGTTCACATGAACCAAAAACCGATTGCGCTAAAAATCTTGGACGTAGTTTCGATCATCCTTTTGTTCACGGCCGCCTACCTGTCGATATTTGTCGCGCCGACCGAACGGGTGATGGGCGATGTACAGCGCTTGTTTTACTTCCACATCGGCACGGCGTGGGTCGCGCTCGTCGGTTTCGTCTTCACCGCTGGGTTGAGCGTGGTCTACCTGGTCACCAAAGACCTGAAATGGGACCGCATTCAGGTCGCGGCGATCGAGGTGAGCGTGATGTTCTTTCTGATCACCATCATCCTGGGCTCCATCTGGGCGCGCCCGGCATGGAACACATGGTGGACCTGGGACCCGCGCCTGACCACTGCCGCGGTCACCGAGTTGATCTACATCGCCTACTTCATGTTGCGTCAGGGCATCGATGACCCTAACAAACGCGCCCGTTTCGGCGCGGTGTACGCGCTCATCGGCGGCTTGAGCGCGCCGATCACGTTCTTTGCCATCCGCTTGTTCCGCACGATTCACCCGGTTGTCATTGCCGGCTCGAACGCAGCCGCCGAGGGCACCTTCAGCATGAGCGACGATATGCTTCAGGCGTTCTTCTTCGCATTGTTCGCGTTCTCCGTCATCTTCGTCGACCTGTTCTGGAACCGCATCCGGCTCGGCGAAGCGCAGGAACAAGTCGAAGAGATGAAGTTGAAAGCGGCATATTAAATCCGCGTGCATCTTGTAACCATCACTACCACAGCCTTCACGCAACTATAACCAGGATTTCCAATAGGTCATTGAAAACCCCGCGGCACAACAAAGGAGACTCATCATGTTCTTTCAGGAAACCACACCCGACACCTCCGGCTACATGATCGCCGGATTCGCCCTTACCTTTCTCATCCTCGCGGCCTACGTCGCCAGCCTGTACAACCGCAGCCGCAACCTCAGGCAGGATATGGATATGCTCGCGGAGATGGAAATACCCGCATCCATCAGCGAGAAGCCAAAAAAGAAGGCCGCGAAACCTGTAACCAAAAAGAGCCGGAAAAAATAGACGCAAGAACAAGAGAGTCCGCTATAATTGAAGCGGACTCTCTTTTCATATGCAGATACGCGGGATACTGGCTCGTTGGCGATTGCAGGTGGGGATATTCAGTCTGCTGGCTATCCTCGCGGGAAGTGCCTTCGCTTCTTTCGGACGGGAGGCTGGCGCGCCGTTGGGCGACCCGCCTGGCCCCGACAGATTCTCCGTCACCGTCGTCGAGTACACCAAGTACACGTGGTGGATGGCGCGCTGGGGGACCAATCGACTGGTCTGCGTGCTCGAAGTCGATCATGAAGGCCTGCCCACTCCGGGGGACGTTTATAAGAATTGCACCGAAGATGACTATGAAGATTGGATCGAACAGAAGCCCTGCCACGAGTTTGATGTGAGTCTCTGCAAGGGGAATTATCTTGTGCTGATCAAGAGCGAGCCGGCTCAAAAAGAGATCTCTACGAAACTTCCGCCGTCCTCGATTCAAGTCACATTGGAGAATTGCAATCCGGTTCACACCTCGTCCACCAGCATTTGTGATCTTGAGCCCATTTTAGTTTTAACAGGCATCGAGCCGCTTGCCGAACATCGCATCACGCAGATCGAAGGCTTGTACGAGGGACAATCGTTCACTTGCGAAGCCCGTTGCCGGTTGAGGCTTCCGACTACTGGTGATGATGGGGCAAGTCTGCAATTCTGGGCGTATTCGAGTTATGGTGACAGCAGCGAGATATTCAATGCGCTGGTGCGCGTCTCGCCAACCGACGCAGGCAACCCCGATCAGTCCTTCTGGTACGTGGATGTACTGTCCAGTCAGTGGGCAGGCGTCCCCGTCGCAAGTTGCGTGCAGACCTGGGGAACACTGCCGCCGGTGGGCGGTCCGCCGGAATGGCTGAGCACGCCCACACAGAGCGAATCCCTCGGCACCGACGTGCCCTACAACTATCTTGCCGCGAACCTCATCCGCAACGGCGCAGTCGACGCCAGTTCGTGCCCGAATGATGGCTTGCTCCCGGATAACACAGCCTCCGCGTGTGGAATGCAGCAAGCACGCGACGCCGTGACACATTGGCAAAACCAGTTCGACTCGATCATACTGAACGTGGCAAAAGACACCGGCGTGCCGGCGAACTTGCTGAAGAATCTTTTTGCGAAAGAAAGCCAATTCTGGCCGGGCACCGGTTTGAAGAACGATGTGGGTCTCGGACAACTCACAGAGCTGGGAGCCGACACTACACTTCTTTGGAATCCGCCGTTCTTCAATCAATTCTGTCCGCTCGTCATGGATTCCGAGCTTTGCGGCGGCGGGTATGTGAGGCTGGATGAGGACCAACAGGAATATGCGCGCGTTTCACTCACGCGTGCCGTGAATGCGGTCTGTGAAGGTTGCCCGCTTGGGATAGATCTCGAACGCGCGAATTTCAGCATCGGCGTTTTTGCCCATACCCTGCTGGCAAATTGTGAACAGGCTGGGCAACTCGCCGAGAACATCACGGGGCAAAATGCAGGAAGTGTGTCGACGTATGAAGACCTGTGGAAGTTCTCGCTCGTAAATTACCATGCAGGTCCCGGGTGTTTGGGTACTGCGCTGGATGTGGCGTTCATTGAAGGGATGGAACTCAATTGGGAGAACGTTTCTTCCAGACTATCGGCCGGATGCGCAGGTGCGGAAAAATACGTCGACGATATCAGCAATTAGAAAACGTTCGACAAACTTACCAGCCAGCCAACTCGGCTGGCTGGTTTTCTTAAGGGGAATTCTCAACGAACAACGGGTTCATTATTAGTAATGCTAATTGATTAGTAAGCCTAATATACGCACGTTATATCCATCACTATCAGCTAAAGGGTGAAATTCATAAAATACTTGTGAAATTACACAAACAAGAGGCTGTCTGATGGCAAAACTTCCAAACACCCTGATCATCGCTTTTTTTCTGATCTCAGCTTGCGCGCCAACCAAATCATCCTCCCCTACCGGCACGGCAGAGGCACAGCCCGTTGCAACCGAACCAGCTGTCCAGGTCCTGACTGAGACGGATGAATGTGTGGCTTGTCACACGGATAAGGAACGCCTGATCGATACGGCCGCCTCAGTGGTGGATACCGAGGGAGAATCCAAAGGCGTTGGCTGAGGGGGCGATGTGGCTCCGTTGGAGCCATGGGAGAAAGCCATTGTCGATCTCGACGCATTCTCGCAGACCACACACGGAAAGCAGACCTGCATCGATTGTCATAACGGCGTGCAATCGCCCGACAAGGAAACCGCACACGAAGGTTTGAACGCCAGCCCAAGCGCGGATCCCACCAAGTATTGCGGCGACTGCCACGAGGAGCAGACCGCGACCTACCCGTTTGCGCTCCATTCGACGCAGGAAGGCTATTGGACTGCGCTGAATGCTCGCAGCACCCCTGAAAATCATCCTGCGCTGGAAGAAATGTTCGGGAACCATTGCGCCAGCTGTCATACCACCTGCGGCGAGTGCCACGTGAGCCAGCCGAAGAATGTGGGCGGCGGGTTGTTCACAGGTCATGTGTTCGAGAAGACCCCGCCGATGACGCGTTCCTGTACGGCCTGTCACGGAAGCCGCGTAGGGAATGAATTCCTCGGCAAGAACGAGGGCTTTCCCGGCGACGTTCACTTCCGCGAGGGACGCATGAACTGCGTGAAATGCCACGAGGGCGCGGAACTGCATGGTTCAGCCACGGATGCCGCGAACGCAGAAACCCATCGGTACGCAGACGCGGAAGCCCCGAAGTGTGTGGATTGTCATCCCACCTCCGCGCCGGGCGGCGATGAAAACCCAATGCACCAGTCGCATGGCGACAACCTGTCGTGCCAGGTGTGTCATTCGATCACCTACACGAGTTGTGACGGTTGTCATGTGGCGATCAGCGATAAGAGCGGCAAACCGTTCTTCGAGACGGAAGCAACCTACCCGACGTTCCTGATCGGCCGCAATCCGAATCCTACCGAGGAAAGACCGTACAAGTATGTCCCGGTCCGCCATGTGCCGGTTGCGCCGACAAGTTATCAGTTCTACGGTGAGAACCTCCTGCCGAACTTCAACGCCCTGCCGACTTGGCTGTATGCGACGCCGCACAACATCCAGCGCAACACCCCGCAGAATGCCTCGTGCGAGAAGTGTCATGGCGGCAACGCCGACCTGTTCCTGACGTCGGACAAGGTTAAGGCTGAGGAATTGGAAGCAAACCTCACGGTCGTGATGGACGCGTTTCCGCCGTCACTCGAGGTGATCCAATCTGCGCCTCCCATGCCCGCCGAACATCTGGATTTCCAGCCTGAGACTTGCACGACCTGCCATGCCGCGCTGGAGGAGCATACGAACTACGAATACTGTCTTGGTTGTCACAAGTTACAAAAGTAACTTGATCGATAAATAATCAAAAGGAGATTAGAAAATGTCCAAGAACTTGCAAGCACTTTTAGGCCTGCTACTCGTGTTCAGCATGGTACTGGGCGCATGTGCGCCCGCCGCCGAACCTGTCGTGGAAGAACCGCAGGCGCCGGTTGTCGAGGAGCCCCAGGCTCCAGTCGCGGAAGAGCCAATCGTTGTCACGCCCGATGCACAGGCGCTCTTCGCCGATCTTGTTGCCAGTCTGCCCGCCGACAAAGGCTTTGGGTCGGTCAAAGCCACTGCCCTGAGCGAAGAACTGGTTGATAAACCCCCCTTCCTGCTTGATGTGCGTGAAGCCGCCGAATTGGAAAAAGACGGCTACATCGAGGGCAGCGTCAACATTCCCGTGCGCGAAGTGCTCGCCAACCTCGATAAACTGCCCGGTCTTGATGAACCCATCGTGGTCATCTGCGCATCCGGACATCGCGGCGGTATGGTCATGGCTGCGCTCAAACTCCTGGGCTATACCAATATCCGCAACCTGAACGGCGGTGTGAATGCCTGGAAGAAAGCCAACCTGCCCGTGGTCTCCGGCACCATGCCTGCGGCGCCCGAGTCCATCAGCACCCCCATCGTTGCCGACCAGCCACTGTACGATGTGCTCAACGGCTTTCTCTCGACCCTGCCGGAAGGCTTCTTCTCAGTCAAGGTTGACAAATTCGCCGAAGAACTGACCGGCTCCACGCTTCCGGCCATGATCGACGTCCGCACCACTGCCGAGTGGGACAAGGACGGACACATCGAAGGCTCGGTCAACGTTCCATTCAGTGACTTCTTCGCCAGCCTTGATCAAATCCCATCTGACAAGGATGCGCGCATTGTTGTCCTGTGCGCGTCCGGCCACCGCGGCTCCATTATCATGATGGCTCTGCGCCTCATGGGTTATACCGACGTTATCAACCTGAACGGTGGATTGAATGCCTGGAAAGCCGCCAAACTCCCGGTCGAAGGCTGGGTGGATTGGCCCACCGTCATGGGCGAGTTCATCTCAACCCTGCCCGCCGATGCCGGTTATAACAGCATCAAATCTGACAAACTCAACGAGATGCTGGTCGAAAATCCGCCTTTCATCGTCGATGTGCGCGAAGTCTCTGAAATCGAAGCCAACGGGTACATCGCCGGCTCCATCAACATACCGATCCGCGATTTGCTTAAGAACCTGGATAAACTCCCCGCCAAAGACCAGAAGATCGTCATCAGCTGTGCTTCCGGTCACCGCGGCGCGCTCGGTGCCATGGCACTGCGCCAGCTCGGATACACAGACGTCATCAACCTCAACGGCGGTTTGAACGCCTGGATCAAAGCCCAATTTCCTGTTGAGACTGGCGTTCCCGCAGCCCCTGTAGCTGGCACTGCCCCTGAAGTGGATGCCACCCGCTTCGCCGCCCTCGACGCGTACCTTAGCAACCTGCCCGAAGGCTTTGGCTCGGTCAAAGCTCCCGATTTCAATGTGGAACTGACCAGCGGAACCATCCCCTTCATCCTCGACGTCCGCACGGTAGACGAGTTTAACAAGGGTTACATCGAGGGCGCTGTCAACATCAACGTCACTGATGTGCCCGCCAACCTCGCCCAACTGCCCGCAGATAAAGCCGCCCCCATCGTAGTCGTGTGCGCATCCGGTCACCGCGGCGCCATGGTACAGATGTACCTGCAATTCCTCGGTTACACCAATGTCCGCAACCTGAACGGCGGCATGAACGCCTGGATCGGCGCTGAATTACCGGTCTCCACCGCCGGATAATCACGACCACCACCATCGTCCCAAAGGCTCGGGGGTTTCACGAATCCTTATTGAAGGAGAGCCTTTGGGAATTTGCATTCATGACCTGTATTCGCCGACCAGTCACTTTCAAAAACGAACAAAACTCACTGGTCGCAATTATGACCGCCGCTTATACTTCCCTCAAGCATTCATCAAAACCGCTTATCCTGGAGAGAAAAATGTTCGAGTTGTCTGCACTTCGCATATTTCTCGTAGCTGCCGAAGAAATGAACTTCAGCAAAGCTGCAAAACGCCTGCATATGACCCAATCCGCCGTTAGCCAGAACATACAAAACCTGGAGCGGGTTCACGATGTCGAGTTGTTCGTGCGCCAAGGCAGAACGGTGGAGCTTAGTGAAGCGGGTCAGGCGATCCTACCCATGGTGCGCGAGGTCCTGCTTTCCGCCCGCTTGCTCGAAGACGGATTGCAGAACGTCATCCACCGGGTGGGAGGCGAATTATTGATCGGCTGCTCGACCTCTGCAGGAAAATATATCCTGCCGATCTTGCTCGCGGAATTCCAACAGGAATACCCGGCCGTCCACCCGAGAGTTAAGATCATCAACCGGGACAGTGTCCTTGATCGCCTGAACAGCCGCCTGATACCCATCGGCATCACCAGCCGCAGGTTCGAGCATCGTGAGATCGAATCCGTACCGTTGTTCGATGACCGCATCATCCTGATCGTTCCAACCGACCACGCTTGGGCAGCCTACGGACGCGCCTTCCCTTCCGATCTGCTGGACCAGCCCCTGATCACACGGGAGGATACCTCCGGCACCTGCGAAACAGTCATGGAGGGGCTCAAACCGCAAAACATCACCATCGAAAACCTCAACGTGGTGATGGAGCTCGGCAACACCGAAGCCATTGAAATGGCGGTGGAGCGCGGCGTGGGTATCGCCTTCGTCTCTGAAATGGTAGCCGCGCGTGGACTGGCGTTGGGCCGCATTAAAAAAGTGAACGTGGATGGATTGGAACTTCGGCGTACCATTTACATGGCGCGGAATATCGGCGTTCCATTCACACGCGCGCAGTCCTTGTTCTGGGATTTTGCAAAATCCAACTACGAAAAATTGAATAACGAGATCTGGAACAGCCTGATACAGTTTGAAGCCCTCGCTTAAACTTATGCTACACTAGGCAGACATGTCATTGCAGGCAGGGTTGTCGTCCGGACAAGCTCTTGATCGACAGGCTTTCGCAATGACGTAATAATTTCCGGAGGCGCGCATGCTCAGCACCCTTGAAAAGATCCTCTTTGCCATTGGTGTCATTGCATCTTTATATTTCACCTACCGAGGCGGGCAACGAATCGTCAGCCATATCGCCAGCGGGCAGGGCAAGCCCGATTGGAATCTCGTCTGGAAGCGCATCGGCGATCTCATCCTCAAAGTCGGGTTGTTTCAACCCGTTTTTCGCTT
>CAZFDL010000025.1:0-5305 GCA_964517905.1 uncultured Anaerolinea sp.
GCGTCGTCGGGGTGCGCGTCCATGTAGGTGTTGATCTCGGAGGCGAGACCGAGATAACGTGGTTGGAACGTGCCCACGACCCACAAGGCGTAATTGCGATAGGCGCTGCGCACATCGGGGTTGGCGAAGCTCGCTTCCCATCCCACAGGCAGACCGATGAAATTTTTTCGATCCAGCCCGTTGAGTGCGTCAATGACAAAGATATATTCGAGATCGTTCTGACTTGCGAGTTTGACCTGATTGATGAGGTCAGTGCGCGTTTGTGATTCGCCCTCCGTTCCATTGACAAAATCCTCCCAGGCGGTGTTTTGTTGAATCAAAACAAAGTCGCCGTGCGCGTCCATATCTTTGTAGAGTTGAAAGATGCTTTCGAGAGTCGCTTCGGGTGGGGAGGGGAAGAATCCGTACGCGGTTTTACCTGAATCGAAAATTGAGTTTTCAGGCGGCGGCGGAATGGATTGACCGCCATTGCAGGCGAGGGAGGCAAGTAGAAGAATCGAACAGGCAAGGAAAAGTCGGCGCATGGTTAGAATTCTTTGTGTTATATCGCTCTAAGGGAGCATAACGACCGAAGAGTCTCGCGTGGCGTGGAGGAGATTCTTCGCTCAGAAGGACATCACAAAGGATACAGAATCAAACGCAGAAAAGTTGCACGCGTTATCCGTTAACGATGTCTGCGGCTTGAGCGGCTCGATTCTTGAGCCTCAGCGCGGTGAGCATTCCGACACCGATCACTGCAAGGACGATTCCTTCAATAGCAAGAGGTCTGAGAATCTGCCGCGCCAGCGAGCCTGCCATATCTGGCATCAACGCAAGAAAAACCGCGGGCATCTCAGGCGTTCCCTGTTGAAAGGCAAAATCAAGCGCGAACCGAATGAACGGCGCGCCGATCAGCGCGAGAATGGCGGATAACACGCCTGTGATAATGAATGGGATGCCCCACCATTTCAACAAATCGTTCAGGTTGCGAACGGCGAAAATTAAAATTAAAAACAGGAACGCGATTGGAATGAGCAACGACAGTTGCATGGCCGTGCGGATGCGATCCAGCCTCTCGAGAAACTGGCGAGAACGTGCCTGCACGCCAAGCGGTAAGGCGATTTCATCAGGGATGCCGCGCGTCATGGCTTGGATCTGCGATTCGATCAGCGGCGCGACCAGCGCCATCGCCTCCGCAGGCGGCTTGCAAAGGATCAATCCCGCTTCGGTGGAGGACGATCCGAACGCAAATTGCAGAAGCTGCTCCGGCGTACATTCCGGCGAGGCATTCAGGAATTGCATGAATACCTGAAGGCCCGCCTCCCCGGTGAGGTTTTGCTTTATCGGAATGAGGGAGACCGTGACCGAATCCGCTTCGCCGTTGATGTATGCGAACACCGACTCGAGGATGCTGTCGGTCAACGCTTCCAGTTGATCGGCTGGGATCAACGACCTGAGCATGGATGCCAGCCCATCCCTTCCAAGTATTGCCACGAACCACGGTTCGCCCTCCACCCCAGCCTGAGCCGAAGTTGTCAGCAAGCTTGCGATCAGCGCCGGCGCGTCTTCGTACAATCCCTGTTCTCGGAATGCCTGTTTGTAGGTCTCCGCCGAGAAAGCCTTCCATTCGACGTTGAACAAAAATAGAGACGCCACGCCAGTGACCACGAACAGGAAGGCGCACAGCGTCGCAAGGAGTTTTCCAGGCGTCTGCATCCTCAACCTTTGCTTACGATCTCGATGTAATCATCACTCACCGCTTCACTGTTTGCAGCGCCGAGCAATTCGAGCAGCTCATTCACGAGATACGCCTTGTTGTCCGCATCTTTGCGGCTCCAGGTGCGCGATTTGATCTCGAGGAAATGCCCCAGAGGAGGTGTGGTCACGTGATCAAGGTTGATGTAGAACTCGGTCTCTTTGTATTTAATAAACCAGCGCAAACGATCTTTTTCGATCGTTACTTCGGTTTTCGGTTTGAAGTACTCGCGATAGAACCGCAGTGAATTCGTGGCGGGTGCCAGAAAGCGGCTGCGCGATAACAATACTTCGTGTTCGAACTGTCCCTCGCGTTTTTGACCCAACAAGGTGAGCCGCGCGCGAGTTTGTGTGACCGTGTTCTTGGCATCGTCCACGAAGTCGTCTTCGCGGTAGCGCAAGCGTCCCTGAGACTCGTCTTCGAAGAAGAAGTACGCGTCGTGTTGACGATAGTGACGCTCGTACAGGATGTCTATTTCATTGCGCATCAACGCCCGGACCACGCGGTCTGGTTCCGTGAGTTTCACTTTGACCTGCACCTCGAACGACTCCTCCTCGCTCGACCCGCCCAGCGCGATCAATTTGGACAATACGGATTGTTCTCGCTCGACGAGGAAAGAATCGATTTTCTTCGCGAGATCCGCAGCTTCGGCGAGCAGCTCGTCTTCCTTGAGGGTCAGCAATTGACGATCTCGCATCACCCACGCGCCATTGATCATCACGTCGGTCACATCGGTGGATTTGCTGGCATAGACGATCTGTGCGTAGGCGTTGTCAGCCGCGCGGCGGAAGGAGGGAGAGTTGTGCACCGGGCTGAGGTCGACGAGGATGAGGTCGGCGCGGCGTCCCGGTGTAAGCGAACCGGTCAGATGTCCGATATGAAGCGCTTGCGCGCCGAGGCGGGTTGCCATGAGCAATGCTTGCGGTGCCGGGAGTGACGTCGGGTCGTTGGTCACGGCTTTGGCGATGAACGCGGCGAGGCGCACTTCCTCGAACATGTCCAGATCGTTGTTCGAGGCGGGACCATCCGTGCCGATGCCAACGTTGAGTCCCGACTGGAGCATTTTTACAACAGGCGCGAAGCCCGACGCGAGTTTGAGATTCGACGACGGGTTGTGCGAAATGCCTGCGCCCGCGTGGTGCAGCGTGCGGATCTCGCCGATGTCAATGTGTACGCAATGCGCAGCAATGACCTTGGCTTCGAGCAAGCCCTGTTTTTTCACGTACGGGATCACTGGCATCCCGTTTTCGTTGCGCATGTTGTCCACTTCGAAGGATGTTTCGGCGAGATGCGTGTGCAGCGGAACATCGAACTCTTTGGCGAGGTCGGCAGTTTCGCGCAAAATATCTGGCGTGGTGGTGTACGGCGCGTGCGGCGCAATGGAGGGCACGATCAGTGGATGCCCCTTCCACTTTTTGATGTACTCGCGTGCTTTTTCCATCGCATCTTCGTACGAGGCCGCATCCGGTGTGGGGAATTTGAGAATGGATTGCCCGCAGACTCCGCGCATCCCCGCTTGTGCGGTGGCTGTGGCAACATCGTCTTCATAGAAATACATATCGTTGAACGTGGTCACGCCGCTTCTGATGAGCTCCGCGCAGGCGATGGATGTTCCAAGCCGCACGAACTCCGGTGAAGCGAACTGCCTTTCAACGGGCCACATATAGCCCTGCAACCACACGTCGAGTCGCAGATCGTCTGCGATGCCGCGCAGCAGGGTCATCGGTACGTGCGTATGCGCGTTGACCATGCCCGGCATGAGGACTTTGCCCTTGCAGTCCATGGTCGTTTTGCCGGAGTAGGCTTTCTTAATCTCGTCTTCGGGTCCCACCGCGACAATGCTATCGCCTGTCACGGCGACGGCGCCGCGGAGATATTGGTTCATCTTGTCGTCCATGGTGAGGACGTGGGCGTTGAGGAAGAGGATGTCAACAGTTTGCATGAGTTCTCCCGGAATTTGTAGTAGTGGCGACGCAATGCGTCGCCCCTACGTTGTACCTGATTACGGAATAAATGTCAAAAAAACTTTTAGCGCCTTCAAGTTCTGTGCGAAATCGGTGTTCTTGTGGTCGCGCAGCTCCATATCTACTGCTGCTCCAACACCGGTCTCAACTGCCCAATCGGCGAGCGTGCCGGTATAAACACATCCCGTGTCTACCGGCGGATATGGATAACCCGTCGCCTTTGCCAGCGCTTTTGCGAGCCGTTTTGATTCGTCCGTCCACGGTACACCGCCGGGAAAAACGCCCAACGCCGCGCTGTGATAACTGATTAACGCCGTGATCTGGCGTGAATCGATAAAACTCATCACCGTCCGCGTCTCAGGCTCTGAGCCCGGGTATAAGCCGCCGGTCGTCGGACGATAGATCCAACAACCGTCGCGATCCCACTCGGCGACCCAGTTTTCACTGGGAAAGTTTCGGTTCAGATCCACGCCGTTGTTGTTAACCCGTCCGTCTACGCCATGAGCGCGCGCCTCGCCGTCGGGGTTCATATTGCGGATGATGTAAAGTGTTGTGTCGCCCGGGATTACTTCGGGATTTTCGCTGATGTAGGCGATCAACTCGTTGGCAAGTGAAATTGTGTTGTATTCATAACCGCCGTGAATGCCAGCCACGATTAAGTATTCGCGTTCGCCGTCACCGAATGCGTATACCTCGATGGGACGTCCCGCGAGAGAGTAGCCGATGATCGTCGGCGCCGGTCCGTTTTGCAGGACGAAGGGGGTGGATGTTTCAAACACGTAGGGCGTGTAAAACGGATTCGGCGTGAGCGTCGGCAAAAAGAACGTCGTCGGCGCGGCGTTGGGCGTGACTGTGAATAACTGCGTTGGGATCGAGTCGCTCGCCGAAGCGGACTGACTCGTCACGTAGAATGCTGCGCCACCGAGCAGGCACACGATCGCGATCCCGTTCACAGCCCAGATCAGGTACACCCACGTGTTGGATGATCTTCGGCGGGTTTTCACTCGCCCTCCGGGTCCAACGCGCGGCGGCGCAGCCAATCGAGCGCGAGACTTACCGACCAGCGCGGCAGGCTGCGCGGCGGTCCGCCGTACGTGATGCGATGAGTCTTCTCGAACGTTGGCGTGATGAGCGCCATGTCGGCGGTACGGTCTTCGTTGTTGACGATAAGGCCCAGTGCGGCGTCCGCCTTCGCGGACGCTCTCGCACTCCGCAAAACTTCGAGAAGACCTGGAGATCGGAGATTCGGGATCACTGTTGTGTGTGGAATTTTTCCCGCCAATAAGCCGTTCAAATTGGACTCCAAACCGATCAGGCTCCATCCCCGGCCTGTCACGGCCCTGAGAGCGGCATCCTCCAGCGTGTCCTCGTCTGCACCGAAGACTGCATCCCCAAGTCGAGCGCGGACATCCCGTTCGATCTTTGCGATCATTTCATCTGCTTCGGCTTCGTCCCTGGCTTTCGCCGCAATACGAATATCCACCACGCCTGTGTGTGCGGCAAGCCCAACCGTGGGATTGCTCAGTGTTTCGAGGTCGGCGATCTTTTCGTCGATCATCCCTTCACCCAGACCCGAGCAATGCAGCACCTTGATCTTGATGATCTC
>CAZFDL010000025.1:5405-23230 GCA_964517905.1 uncultured Anaerolinea sp.
CGATCATCCCTTCACCCAGACCCGAGCAATGCAGCACCTTGATCTTGATGATCTCTTTGAGATCGAACCGTTTTTGCAGGTAGGGCACGATGGATTCGTGGAATATGTACTCCATTTCGTTGGGAACACCGGGGAGGGAGATGACAACGCCTCCCTCTTTCTCTCCCCCCATTATTGGAGAAAATGGGGGGAGACGGTGGGGGGTCTCCACGATAAAACACGGCGCAGTCCCGACGGGGTTTTTGATTCCCAGTGCGCCTTTTGGAGCATACGCCTGCCGTTTTTGATTCTCAGACGGCTTGCGCCCATATCTTGAGATGGTCGCGACAACCTGTTCCCACAAATCTTCTCGAAAATCAAGGTCGACGTCCACCGCACGCGCGACCGCCTCACGCGTCGGGTCGTCCACGGTGGGACCTAAGCCGCCGGTCGTGATGACGATCTCCGCGTGCTTCATCGACTCGCGGATGGCTTCAGCAATTCGTTCGACGTTATCGCCAATGGTGATCGTGCGGAACAAATCAACGCCCATGCCCCGCAGGACGCGCGCGATGTAACGCGTGTTCGTATCCACGATCTCGCCGAGGAGGATTTCCGTTCCGATGGTGATGATTTCTGCAGAGGGCATGGTTTTTTACAGGGGCAACCCGATGGGATGCCCCTGCTACAATTTCAAAATTCTACTTCAACACCAAGCTTCATGGCATGAGCATTCTTTAAGGCGACTTGTGCGGCGACGGCATCTTGCACCGCGTTGCCAACGGACTTGAAGAATGTGATCTCGTCGTCCGATTGCCTGCCTGATTTTATTCCCAAAACGATTTCGCCAATTTCGGCGTGGATGTCCGCATCGGTGATCAATCCCGCTTTCATCGCTTTGACGATATCGCCAGCCTCCTCCATGACCGTCGACCGCGAATCCACAACGATTCGTGACCGCGCGACCGTTTCGATCGGCAGTTCCTGCATTTCGGTTGTGTACCCACCGACGGCGGAGATGTGCGTGCCGGGCTTTACATCCTGATCTTCAAACACCGGTTGTTCTGATCCTGTCGCGGTGCAAATAATATCTGCGTTCCGGATGGCTTCTTTTGGGGTCTTTGCCACGCGAATGTCTTTTGGGATATTTCTTTGCCCAGCCAATTCTGTCACAAAGGCTTCCGCCTTGGATGTGGTCGGGTTATAGATAAACGCTGTCTCGATGTTTCGTGCAGAGCATGCGGCTTCGAGTTGAGTTTTTCCTTGCGGACCCGCGCCAAAGATGGCGACCACTTTGCTATCCCTGCGAGCGAGCAGGTCGATCGCCGCGCCGCTGCCGGCACCGGTGCGAATGGCGGTGAGGGTGCTTCCTTCGAGCAATGCAATTGCCCGCCCGGTCTCCGGGTCGAAGACCAGCACCGCGGCCTGGATGTAAGCGAGTCCGCGCGGCGGGTTGGACGGATACAGGGAGACGACTTTGACAGCGAGCGCTTCGGTGGACTCCTTGTTCATGTAGGCAGGCATGAAAAGGCTGACCGCGTCGCGGCTGGCGATCTGGAGACGCGTCCGCAGAGGCGCAACAGCCGTCCCGTCGGAAAGAGAGGCGAAGGCGTCCTTCATCGCGGATATGGCATCGTTCATCGGCAGGGCTTGTCGAACATCAGTCGCGTTGAGAATCAGCATGGGACTTCCTCGCACCGCGGTAGGAGATTGCTTCGCCGCATTGCGGCGTGCGGTGACTTCAAGTTGTAGTAGCAAAAAGCGCAGAGGGTGAACAGTCTCCTCTGCGCTTTTTGAATTCCTAGTTTCGTTTATTCCATCCCGAGATAGGCTTTTTGCACCGTCGGGTCTTTCTTGAGGTTTGCGGCTGTGTCTTGCAAAACAATGGTGCCCGATTGCAGAACGTAACCTCGGTTGGCAACCGAGAGGGCCATCAGCGCGTTTTGCTCCACGAGTAGAATCGTTACGCCTTCCTTGTTGATCTGCTCGATGGTGGCGAAGATCAATTCAACGAGTACAGGTGCAAGACCCATCGAAGGTTCGTCCATCAGCAGGAGGGTAGGGTGGGCCATCAGCGCCCGCGCAGTGGCAAGCATTTGCTGTTCGCCGCCTGAGAGTGTGCCTGCCACCTGGTTGCGGCGTTCTTTGAGACGAGGGAAGAGGGCGAAGGCCCGCTCCACATCGGCATCGTATTCCGCCTTTGAAGCGCGGCTGTAGGCGCCCATATCCAGGTTTTCGGTCACGGTCAAACGCGCGAAGATGCCTCGTCCCTCCGGCACCATCGCGATGCCCTTATAAACGATATCATGCGCTTTGTGTTTCGCAAGGCTTTCGCCGTTCAGCATTACAGTGCCCTCGCGCGGTCTGAGCAGGCCGGTGATGGTACGCAAGGTGGTTGATTTCCCGGCACCGTTCGCACCGATGAGGGTGACGATCTCGCCCTTTTCCACGGTGAGCGAAATGCCTTTGAGCGCGTGAATGTTTCCGTAATACGTGTGAATGTTTTCGAGTTCAAGCATTGCCATGGCAGTGTGCTCCTATGACGGGATGTTTGCGGCACTGCCGCGCCCAAGATATGCTTCGATTACGCGCTGGTTGCCCTGAATGTCTTTGGGGGTGCCCTCGGCGATCTTCTCGCCGTAATCCAGCACGGTGATCTTTTCAGAGATTCCCATGACGACGCGCATGTCATGTTCGATCAGGAGGATCGTGATTCCCAATTCATCGCGCAGCCGGCGGATAAAGCGCGTCATTTCCTCGGTTTCGTGCGGGTTCATGCCTGCGGTGGGTTCATCCAGCAGGAGCATCTTCGGCTTGCTGGCAAGCGCGCGTCCAATTTCGAGCCGCCTTTGGTCACCATAGGGGAGGTTGCGTGCCAGCAGGTCGCCTTTGCCTGCCAACCCAACGAAGTTCAACAAGCGGATCGATTCTGCCAGCGCTTCTTTCTCCTCCCGTTTGGTGGCGGCTGTCCCGAAAATGGGACCGAAGAGCGTCGCTTTGAGAAGGGCATGTTGACCGACCAGGATATTTTCGATCGTGGTTAGATTCGAGAACAGCCGGATGTTTTGATACGTCCGCGAAATCCCGCGCTGACTGATCTGGTCGGAGCTCAATCCCAGGATCGAACGTCCGTTGAACGAAATGTCTCCTTCTTCCGGTTGATAAAACCCGGTAATGCAGTTGAAGAAGGTTGTCTTTCCTGCGCCGTTCGGACCGATCACGCTATAGATCGATTTTTCGGGGATCTCGACGGTCAGCGTATTCACGGCTGTCAACCCGCCGAAGCGCTTTACAACACTGTGTGCAGATAGAATGTTGGTCATGAAAGGTATCCTCGTCCTACGCGCCGGCCGGCTCGTTGAGATTGTCGCTCTCGTGCAGTTCGCGCTTATGGACGGCTTCGGGAAGGAAGCCTTCGGGTTTGGTGATCATCATGACGATGAGAAGGACGCCGTAGATCAACAGGCGGAATTCTGAGAACTCGCGCAATAACTCGGGCAAGCCCACCAACAGCAACGCGCCTACCATCACCCCGGGCAAACTTCCCATGCCGCCGACGATGATCAACGCGAGCACGTTGATCGAAACCAACAATACGAAACTATGCGGATACACGGTCGAGAGTTTGGCGGCGAAGATCGCGCCGCTTAGCCCGCCGAACGCAGCGCCAGTGGCGAAGGCAAGAAGTTTCGTTGCGGTGAGGTTGATCCCCATCGCCTGCGCAACATCTTCGTCCTCGCGGATGGCCTTCCAGGCCCGGCCAATGCGCGAATCTCTTAATCGGGATGCAACAAATAAAGCCAACAAACAACCCGCCAGGATAACGTAGTACAGGGTTTGGGGAGTATTCAGTTCTAACGCACCGAGGGTTGGCGGGGCGATTTCCACAATTCCGAACGAACCACCAAGGTGCGGTTTGAGGAAATCTGAGAGGAACAGGATGCGGATGATCTCCCCGAATCCCAGTGTGATAATCGCCAGGTAATCGCCGCGGATTTTGAGCACAGGTATGCCGAGAAGAACTCCGGCAAGGACCGCGCCAAGAACTGCGACGGGCAGAGCTTCCCAGAACGTCAACTGGAAATTAAAGGTAATTTCGCCGCCGGTCGTGGTGAAGACTGCCATGGTGTAGGCGCCCAACGCGTAAAACGCAACATAACCGAGGTCCAACAAGCCGGCGTATCCTACGACGATATTCAAGCCTAATCCCATCAGAATGAACAAGCCGACGCTGTTCGATACCTCGCTCAAGTACGGACCGGCGATCTGGGGCCATATCAGCAGGAACGCACCAAGAAGTCCCCAGCTACTCCACCGAAGAGCTTTTTGAGCTCCTGAAGGCAGGGCTCGAATCCGTCCTTGCACTGCCCCGCCCCGCGTCGATGAGAGATAATTGAAAGCCGCTACGATGATAAAAACAACCAACGCGCCGCGGACGGATAATCCTTCTTCACCTCCTGAACCAAACATCCATGCGATCGATTCGCTGAAAGTTGGGAAGGGCGATAATGTCACCCGGAGCAGGTCTTGCAGCAAGGCGATCAACCCGGCGACGGTGAGACCGGATATCATAGCGCGCCTCAAGTTTGGAGCAACGGTATGGATCAGGGCTGTGAGCAAACCAATGACCGCGCCCGCACCCACCAGAACCATCGCCGCAGAGGTTAAGTTCTCGTTTTCAAATGTCAGGATCTTGTATAGATTTGGCGACGCGTTGACGAATACCTTCCGCAAATTAACCACCGAACCCAACAAAACCAGCCCGGCGACCAAACCTCCGGCGGTCATACCCGTAAGAACTCCGCTCCCCAACCTTCTTCCGAGCAGAAGTTCGGTTGCGCGCGAGGAAAAAAAACTGAATAGCACCAAGAGAAGTAGCAGGAGCGTTTCGCCCATCGTAATTTGCCCGGCGATGATGTCTCTTTGATGGAAGGATTCGACCATTCCGATCAAGGACACCAATACCCCAACAACACCGCCGATCAGGCCGGTTTGAATTGCCTTCCACCACCAGTTTGTGTTCGATTCATGTTCCATAATTGCCTGCCTTCGTATCGTATAAATTACGCCTTGTTTCGCGAGAGGCGCTCACCCAAGATGCCGCTTGGGCGGAACAGCAAGACCAATACCAGCATGGAAAATGCGATCACATCTTTAAGTTGGTACGGCGCAGGGACGTCCAGCCCATCGAGGAAAAGGATCGGCCCAACCGATTCAAACAACCCAAGGAAGATGCCGCCGAGCATGGCACCGGGGATGTTGCCGATCCCGCCCAAGACTGCGGCGGTGAACGCTTTAATGCCAGGAATGAAGCCCATGAAAAAATTTACCTGGCGGAATGTGATCGCGTAGAGGATTCCAGCCGCCCCGGCGAGCGCAGCGCCGATAACGAAGGTGCGGACGATGATCGCATCCACGTCGATGCCCATCAAGGCGGCCACATCTTTGTCCTCTGAAACAGCGCGCATGGCTTTGCCGGCTTTCGTATACTGAACATACAAGTACAGGCCGAGCATCAGCAGCGCTGCCGAGAGGATCACGACCACCTGGATCTTCGTGATGTTCAGGTCACCCCAGGCATAGTTGCCTTTTAGCGCCGCGATCTCAGGATACGCCTTGAATTGATCACCATATAAACCTTTGAAGGTATATTGGAGAAAGAAGGAGGCGCCGATGGCAGTGATGAGAGGAACCAGGCGTGGCGCGCGCCGCAGTGGACGGTATGCGATCCGTTCGACCAAGACTCCAATGAGTACCGAGGTGGACATGGCAACGGCGAACAAAATAAGGAGCGAGATCACGGTATTCTCACGGAGAAAACCGGACTTTGCCAGGGAGTCAGCTGCGAAGTATGCGGTGAATGCGCCTCCCATAAACACTTCGCTATGAGCAAAATTGATCATGCGCAGGATGCCGTAGACGAGTGTGTAGCCCAGTGCGATCAGCGCATAGATGCTCCCCTGCGCAACTCCGAACACAACAAAATCGAGCCACTGCCTCGTTGTGTAATTGTCCTCCAGAATGGTCTTATAGGATCCGACGAGGATCAAGCCCACCAGCGCTATACCAATGATCCCCACAGCGATGTCCGTAAAATTAATGCGATTGAGAAATCTCTGCCTCATAAATAGCCTCCATGCATGGGATGGGGTCGTGTAAATTTGCGCAATTATAGTACATTCTATTGAGTTTTGGCGCAACGAAAGCCGTTGGTTTCGTTACGGTCCGGAAAAGCCCAGAACCGATTTGCTGCACACATGCCGTCCGCGTTCCTGTCCCAGTTTCCACCCCCCGGAACACGGCGGTTTACGGGCGATTCGCTCGAGGGATTCCCTGTCGGGAATTGGAATAAGACTCCGGGGAATACCCGCCTTCAGTCCATTCCCATACGTTGCCCGCCATATCCAGCGGGTACGAATCCCATCCCCATGCCATCTTTTCTTGAAACGCGGATGTCGCTGGCGTTCGGTCGGATAGAATCACAACCCATGGCAAGGAGAATCAGAACGAGATAGTAGCTGTTAAGTTTGACAATCGAAGTAGGCATGTGGCGATAAAAAAAATACAATGAGCCGGACACAAGAACGGTCCGGCTCATTGTTACTTAACTTGCTTTACAGACTTGGTAGATCTTAGGGTTGCCAGACCGGCGTGGAAGCAACAAGATCTTCCGCACCATCAACCATGGCTTGCGTGATCTGATACACAGCCAGCGCTTCGCCGGTGGCGCAATCGCCATTCGCATCGCAGGCGAGCGTGCCGGTCAAACCTTCGAAGCCGGTGAGCGAGTAGATGTAATCGCGCAGCGCCTGGCGGGGGATGTAGACAGTTCCGTCGGCTTCAACCACTGCAACCGCTTCGATTGCCTGGAAGAAAATGTTCATCGCGTCGTACGCGTGAGGCGCGAAGCCGGAAGCAGGACCTTCACCATATGCGGCATTGTACTTCGCGAGGAAGTCGGCCATGGCGTCGCCGCCAACGTACGGGCTGGACATGTACATACCAACGGCGCAGGAGCCGGAGGTCGATGAGAAGCCGGAGGTGAACAAGCCGTCAGCACCCATCAACGCGGTGGTTTCGAGGCCTGAGACTTCGCATTTTTGGGAAGCCATCAAGTTGCCTTCGGGTTCGAAGATCGGGAAGTAGATGATCTCAGGAGCGCCAGAGGCGATGGTGGTCAACACCGGTTTGAAATCGGTATCGCCAACGTTCACAGCTTCTTGTGTGGTGATCGTGCCGCCGAGTTCGGTGAACACGTTAGCAAATACTTCTTGCAGCGACAGCGCGTAAGGCGAACCGTCATGAACGGTCGCGGCAGTGCGCAATCCGAGCTCGTTGTAGGCGAATTCAGCCGCAATGCGACCCTGGAAGAGGTCATTGTGCGCAGTGCGGAAATAGCCAGCGTGGAAGTCCGGGTGATCCGGGTTGGTCAGGTCGGGGTTGGTGTTCGAGGGCGACATCATGACCATGCCGGCGTCTGAGATCAACGGGGAAGCGGCGCGGGCTTCGCTCGAGCAGGTTGTGCCGAGCACCGCAACAACGGTCGGGTCAGCCGAGACTTTGGTACCTGCGGCTTGACCGCCTTCGGCGTTGCACAAGGAATCCTCACCGTCGAATTGGATCGGGTGTCCGAGCAATTCACCGCCGCGATCATCGACTGCAAGCTGGCCGCCGTTGACGTTGGTCTGGCCGAGAGAGGCTACCGGGCCGGAAACAGCCTGGATCCACGCGAGGTGGATGGGCTCGCCGGGAGCAACTTTTACGCAGCCGAGCGCATCTGTACATTCGTACATCGCGGGGGCTTCGGTCGGTGCTTCAGTTGCGGGGGCGTCCGTGGGGGCCGCGGTCGCGGGGGCTTCAGTTGGCGTTCCGCCGCAAGCCGCAAGTACGAGGCTCGCGAGGACCAGCAACGAAAGCATTACATATAAGCGTTTCATTTTCTTACTCCTCCGAAATTTTGGTAAAGTGAAATAGTATCCTTATGGCGGATACAACAACCTGGCGGACAACGCTCTTCGTAGTCAGCATCACCTCCTTCAGGGGGATCGATTCAGGGTCTGTTTACAAGAAAGCCCGAGAAAGTTTCCGAAAGACGAAATTTCTCGCGGCTGAATGATAGCCAATAGTAAAACAAATGTGTTGTTGGGTCAAGTGGCTTGCACAGACAACTACTCCGCTTTATCGGGCGGTTTGTACAATAGTTGCTCGCGTATCCGCAGGTCGGTATTGCGGATCTTCATCGCCAGATCCGCCGCAAGGTTGTACATCAGCCGGTAGCCAAGTTGAGGATACGTTTCGCAAAGCATGATCAACTTATCCCGCGGTACGATCAACAAACGCGTATCGCTCTGGGATGCACAAGCCGAAGCCGAGCGAAGTCCTTCATCCACCAGCGCGACCTCGCCGAAAGATTGACCGCGGCGTAGTGTGGCGATCACTTTGTTTTCCGCGCTGGCATCCACCGTGCCGACGAGCGAGGGATCCACGAATATGTCCACCTCCCCTTGCACGATGATGTACAACTCTTTGCTCGTCGAGTTCTCCCGGAAGATCAGGTCGTCTTTTTGGTATGTGGCTTCCTGGCACAGATTCGCGACCAGTTGAAGTTGCGTGGGCGTGAATTGAAAAAAAATGTCGCTTTGTTTAAGGAAGTTGACGATCGCGGGATTCGGCATGACGACCTCGGGATTGAACTAGTGTAGCACAAACGCAGAGGGAGTGCAACGCATCGCTCTACGGGAAGGCTTGATCCAGCCAGTTCAACGGATTCACCTGCACGCCGTTCACCCATACCTCCCAGTGCAAATGCGCGCCGGTGACTCGCCCGGTGCCTCCGACCAGCCCGACCACCTGACCCTGTTCTACGATATCGCCAAAATTTACAAGTATTTCCGATTGATGCCAAAAACCACTGTAGATACCCCAGCCGTGATCGATGATCGTTGCATTGCCGCGTACTGTCAATGGCGCGGCAAAGACCACACGTCCAGGCGCCGGAGCGAAGATCTGCAATCCCTCGCCTCCACAGAAATCAAGACCGGTATGAAACCCGCCGATCTCGATGTCCGAATTGACCACTTTATACGTGCGCCGTGTTCCATAACGAGAGGTGAAGCAATTTGGGTCCACAGCTGGCGAAATGAAAGCGCCGCTCCAATATCTTGCAGGTGACGATGCTTCGGTGATCGCCGCCACGTTGCGCAGTTCAGGTTCGGTTACGGTTGGGTCAAGCGTGCTTGGATCGTTTAACGGAATCTCCTCACTTAAATAAGCCCCGGAAACGACTACCACCATTTGCTCAAAGGTTTGCACCTCTCCGTTTGGAAGTGTTGCCTCGATGCGAAGCGGATATACCCCCGGATCCAACAGTGCATGGACTCCCTGCAACGCGACCAGTTCATCGTTCAGCGGAAAGAAGCGGAGCTGTTTATCGATCAACGTGGCGGATGTGCTAACGTTTTCCTGGGTCTTGATCCGTATGACTTCCGTGGACCCTTGCACGAGCGGCAGTGGGGAAATGCTCGCACTGAGGAAGGCGGAGGGTAGACCGGACGCAGTTTCATCATTTCCTTCATTAGGGGAGTACATCACGTCGCCCGGCAGCGCACTCCACGTACCTCGTAATTTGTTCAATGAAGAAAGTGTCCATGGGTCGCTGCCCTGTCTGATGGCAAGCTCGAACAGCGATTCTCCAGGCACAGCCGACATGCGCGTGCTGAGCGTTCTTTGCCCCTCCTGAACCGGCAGAATCAGACTAATCCCAACATAAAGTTCGCCGGGGCTGATCAGGCGATTCAAGCGCCTCAAATTTTCATCGGAGACTTGAGTTCTTCTGCTCAAACTTCGCAGCGAATCGCCGAATGCAACAATTTCAGTTTGGAGCACTCCGGTAATTCCCTCCAACCCGGGGATTAACAGCTCCTGGCCAATCGCGAGGTTATTTGGGTTGACGGCCGGGTTCGCCGCGATCAGAGCGTCGAGCGACACATTGAAGCGAGCCGCAATGGAGGATAGGGTATCGCCCGGTTGAATGATGTACACCGGCCCGCTGGCTTGCGCCAGCGCGGGTTGTAAGCCTGTAGCAGCCAGCAGGACGAATAGGACAATGAGATAGGATAGCTTACGCATGGATGAATTCTAGGACATGACCGACTTCAAAATCGTTCCAGCGGTCAGGGTGAACCTCAAGAGTGAATTTGGCAGGGACTTTCGATACATACGCGAGTCTCCATGATTTCGCAAGGACCTTGTCCACGACCTTCATTTCGGAGTTGATCCAGACAACACAAAGGTCAAAGGCAACGAACAGCATGTGGATGGATGAGTCGAGGCGCGAGTCCCGTTTCGCAACGAGGATCAACCCTTCATCACGCGAAAGATGCGTGCGAAAGGTGAGTCCGCGCAATTGAGTGAAAAAAGTGTCGCAGTACTTCACGCGCGGAGGCGATTCGATTTCCCTGTTGTTATTGATCACTCGGATCGATCTGGTCATGAGTCAGGTATGAACGAGCCACCTTTGGACTGTGGCCCGCCCTCTTCATTCCCCAGGCTTGAGAACTTTTTCGACGCTGTTCAGCAACTCCTGCGGGCTGAACGGCTTGGCAATGTAGTCATCCACTTTTGCGATGTGCAAGCCCAGCACGCGATCAATGCTCTGTGCCTTCGCGGTGACAACGATGACCGGGATGTTCCTGGTTTTTTCCTCGGCTTTGATTTGCTGATATACTTCCCAACCGTCCATTTCAGGCATCATCAAATCGAGCAGAATCAGATCCGGTTTTTCTTCCCGAATCATTTTCAACCCCTCGATGCCACTTGCGGCGCCCCTGACCTCGAATCCCCTGCGGCCCAAGATCAACCGTATCAGGTCGATCATTTCCGCTTCATCTTCAATGCACAGTATGGATTTCGGCTTTGCGCTCATTTCCTAGTCGAGGGAGAGTTTACCATAAACCCAAAGCGATGCTGATCGTGTCATGGAATGTCAATGGATTCATGACGCAGCACTTCGACCGCTGGCTGAATGACCACCTCCTTATTGCTCCGGGCTCATCCTTCGCGCTCTGGAGGAGTATCCACGGTGGATCCTCGGTCCAGACCCGTGCCCTGCGGATTTGACGCCTAAGAGTGCATACGTGCGATCATCGCCTCAACCCTCGGGGATTATTAGAGTAATATATAAAGATTTCGGGCAGGCTATCCCCGAACAGGTCTCGTTGGTATAATCCCGCTCGGAATTATTCGGAGGCAAAGTGAATCCTAGAAACCAGTCATTTGTAGTAACTTTCCTGTTGATCGTAGCTGTGGTCGCCATGGTGGTCATGATGGTCCAACGCGATACGATTGCGGAAGAATCGCTAACGATCAACCAGTTAGCTGAAGATATCAAACTTGGAGAAGTTTCGCGCGTGGTCATCGACGCGGATGACAGTCTGCGGGTGGTGTATACCAATGGCACGGAAGAGGGCATCGAAGCATACAAAGAGGCAAATTCGACCCTCGTGGATCAATTGATCGCCCTTGGCGTCACACAGCAACAACTTGCCCCGTCGAACGTGAGGATCGAAGTCAAGCCGCCATCCCAATGGACGGGCTTTCTGACAGGTGCGGTCTACATTCTCCCGATCTTGTTGATGGCGGGGGTGTTGTGGTTCATCTTTCGGCAGGCGCAGGGCTCGAACAACGCCGCCATGTCATTTGGCAAGTCGCGGGCGCGCATGTTCAGCGGCGAGCATCCCACCGTTACATTTCATGATGTCGCCGGCGCCGAGGAATCCAAACAGGAATTGGCGGAAATTGTCGAGTTCCTGAAGGAGCCGCAGAAATTCATCCAACTCGGGGCGCGCATTCCAAAGGGCGTCTTGCTTGTTGGACCCCCCGGAACGGGGAAGACCCTGCTCGCAAAAGCGGTCTCCGGCGAGGCGGGCGTTCCGTTCTTCTCGATCTCCGGTTCCGAATTCGTTGAAATGTTCGTGGGCGTGGGCGCCAGCCGGGTGCGCGACCTGTTCGAACAGGCAAAGCGCCATTCACCTTGCATTGTCTTTGTAGACGAGATCGATGCCGTAGGCCGACAACGCGGGGCAGGGCTGGGAGGGTCGCACGATGAACGCGAACAAACCCTCAACCAGATGCTTGTGGAGATGGACGGTTTCGATACCGATACGAACGTCATCATCATTGCCGCGACCAACCGCCCCGATATTCTCGACCCGGCGCTCCTGCGTCCCGGTCGTTTTGACCGCCGTGTTACTCTCGATCGCCCGGATATGAAAGGTCGCGAGGCAATCCTCAAGGTTCACGTCAAGGGCAAACCGCTGGAGCCAAATGTCGACCTCGGGTCCCTTGCCCGCGGAACGCCCGGCTTCGTGGGCGCTGACCTCGAAAATCTAGTCAACGAGAGCGCGATCCTTGCCGCGCGGCGGAACAAAAAATCCATTGGGCAGTCCGAACTCGAGGAAGCCATCGAACGAGTGGTGATGGGGCCGGAACGCAAATCGCGCTTGATCTCGGATGAGGAAAAGCGCATCATTGCCTACCATGAGGCTGGTCACGCCGTGGTTGGCAACGCCATCGCTGAAGCCGACCCTGTCCAGAAAGTCACCATTGTCGGGCGTGGTCAGGCTGGCGGCCTAACCTGGTTCCGACCGGATGAAGATCGTTTATTGTATTCTCGCAAGAAGTTACTTGCGAACCTTGCTTATATGCTTGGTGGACGCGTCGCCGAAGAATTGGTCTTTGACGATATTACGTCGGGCGCATCGAACGACATTGAACAAGTTACGCGCCTGGCACGAAGCATGGTGACGCGGCTCGGCATGAGCAGTGATCTCGGCCCGATGATGTACGGCCAAAAAGAGGAGTTGATCTTCCTCGGGCGTGAAATTTCGGAACAACGTGATTACTCGGAAGCGGTTGCCGAGCAGATCGATTCTGAAGTCCGTAAGATCGTGGATGAGTCGTACAAACTGGCGAAGAAACTGCTGACCAAGTACCGCGGCCAATTGGATGCGGTGGCGCAGAGATTGCTCGAAGTGGAAACGCTCACGCGTGAAGATTTCGAGAAGATCTTCCCGCCGCCGTTCCCGAAGAAAAGTGGTACACCGCAACTGACGTAAGTGGCAGACAGGAACAAACAACCAAAAAAGAGTCCCGTACCTGCGGGACTCTTTTTGATTCATCGACCGTCGCTCTTACAATCGGCCTATTTCGCGCCTTCTTTATGTTGCCTTACCAATTCGCGCCGTAAGATCTTACCCACCGTGGTCTTCGGCAATTCGCTTCGGAATTCCACGTGAGTCGGCACTTTGTAGGGTGCCAGGCTTTCTTTGCAGAACGCGCGCAGTTCCTCTTCGGTCATCGATTCGCCGGGTTTGAGTACCACCCACGCTTTGACTGTTTCGCCGCGGTTCGGGTCAGGGATGCCTGCCACACCGACCTCGAGCACCTTCGGGTTGGCGGCTATCGCTTCTTCCACTTCACGGGGCCACACTTGGAAGCCGCCGGGTTTGATGAGCTCCTTTTTGCGATCCACGATAAAGAAGTACCCGTCTTCATCCATGCGGACGATGTCACCGGTGTACAACCAGACTTTTCCGTTCTTGTCCGCGCGCAATGAGTTGGCTGTCTCGGTGGGCATGTTGTGATAGCCCTTCATGACTTGGGGTCCATGCAGGAGGAGTTCGCCGATCTCGCCCTGCGCAAGATCCGTCTCGCCGTCGTCAAGACTGACCACCCGGCACTCGACGTTTGGAAGGGGCATACCAACGGAGCTGGTCTTGTTTTCCCCGAGCAACGGATTGCAATGTGTGGCGGTAGGCGCCTCGGAGAGACCGTAGCCTTCGAACACTTTTCCACCTGTCAGTTTTTCGAATTGGTCCTTTGTCTCGCGCATTAATGCGGCGGAGCCCGAGACACATGCCTTGATGGATGAGAGGTTGTACTTGCCCGCCTTCACGTCGGGATGGTTATTGATTCCGTTGTACAGCGCAGGGACACCGGGGAAAATGGTGGCTCGATATTTCTGGATATTGTCGAGGACATCTTTTAGATCACGAGGGTTGGGCACCATCACCATGGTCGAGCCGGTGGACATCGCGAAGTTCATCCCAGCCACCATGCCATACACATGAAAGAGGGGAATACCCATCAGCACGACTTCGTTACCTTCCTCAAGGATCGTCATCCACGAACGGATCTGCAGGGTGTTTGCCACGATGTTGCGGTGTAGAGCGATGGCGCCTTTCGAAACGCCGGTCGTCCCGCCCGAGTATTGGAACAACGCCGTATCTTCGGGACCAACCTCCACGTTGGGTCGGGCCGCGGATTTGTACTTGGTCAGTAGATCCTGCATCCACACGTCGCCTGCGGGCAGGTTCTTGTCGATGTGAAAGCCGCCCTTCCTTTCACGCAACAAGGTGAACAGGATTCGCATCACAGGCGGCAGCGTCTCCTTGAGGTTCGTCACGATCACCTTCTTGATCTTCGTGTTGGGTTGCGCCTTCTTGATCGTGTTGTAGAAATTCGTCATCACGAACATCACTTCGATGCCTGCGTCATTTGCCTGATGTTCGATCTCGTGCGGCGTGTAGAGCGGATTTGTGGCGACGACCACGCCGCCTGCCTTGAGAATGCCGAAATACGCCATCACGAATTGCGGTGTGTTCGGCATGAAGATTCCCACGCGGTCGCCTTTTTTCACGCCCATGTCCACCAGAGCGGCGGCCACGCGATCGGAAATCTCATTCATCTCCCTGAACGTAATGACCGCGCCCTTGAAGATCGTGCAGGCGCGGTCTGGATATTTACGGGCCGATTCGTCGAGAAAGTGAAACAACGGCGCTTGAGGAATGTCGATGATCTGGGGGACCCCTTTATCGTAACGAGCCAGCCACGGTTTATCGTTCATGATGCCTCTCTTATACTTGGTTACTCTGAGTATATACAATGCGAAATCAAAAGTCAACCAACCGGCGAATGTTTTTCTCGATTTCTTCAACGACTCCATCTTTAACCTTGAACCACAAAATATTCGAATCGGACTCTTTGAACCAATTTGCCTGCCGGCGGACGAAGACCCGCGTCGCGCGCCGGGTGAGTTGCTTCGCCTCTTCGACCGAAATTCTACCTTCAAGCGCCTGCACACATTCGCGATACCCAATCGCGGACATCGTCGGCAGGGAAGGGGAGTAGCCGTGCGCGAGCAAACCTTTCACCTCATCCATCAAACCATTTGCGTACATCGATTCGATTCGCGCGTCAACCCGTTTGTATAACTCCTCACGCGGACGTGTTAGACCAATCGTGATCAACTGATATGGCGATTCGCCTTGACCGCGTTGCTCTGAAAATTTCTTGCCTGTTGTCATGATCACTTCCAGCGCGCGGATGGTGCGTCGATAATTACGCGGGTCAATTTTCTGTGCGGCTTCTGGGTCAAGCCCTGCTAGTTTTTCGTGTAGCCAGTAAATCCCTTTTTCCTCTTTTTGCCTTTCTAAATCACTCCTTAACCGCTCATCAGGTTTAACTTCAGGCGGAGCCCAGCCTTGAGTCACCGCGCGAATGTACTGACCTGTACCACCGACAAGGAACGGCAATTTATTTCTTGTTTGAACATCAGCGATCGCCTCGCGCGCCATTTGCTGAAATACTGCGAGGCTCAAGATTTCATCGGGGTCCGCGATGTCGATCAGGTGATGCGGCACGCGCGCCTGCTCATCGAGGGTTGGTTTTGCCGTGCCAATATCCATGCCGCGATAGAACAGGCGCGAATCAGCGGAGACGATCTCGCCGTTGAGCCGTTCCGCAAGTTGAATCGCGATCTCTGTCTTGCCAACCGCGGTCGGTCCGAGGATGATGATGAGGGGCGGTTTATTCCCTTCTCCCGTTGGGAGAGAGTCTGGAAGTATGGGTTTAGAGTGCATTTTCAAAATAAGTAATTTTTGGCTTTGTGCCAGATTTTCCCTCTACGGCAATGACATCAATTTGCCAGTGGTCGATCTCGTGTTCCGCCGCGTAATGCTCCGCCGCAGACAGCATGTGCTGGCGTTTGCGCGCGGTGATGGATTCTTCGGGCAAACCCATTTTGTTCGAGGTGCGGGTTTTGACTTCCACGAAGATAACGATTTCGCCTTGTTTGGCGATGATGTCAATTTCGCCATACGGGGTTCGAGCGTTTCGGGCAAGGATTTCACAACCGCGCCCGACTAGATGTTTGGCGGCAACCTCTTCACCCCATTTGCCCACCCGCTGGTTGTGTTTCATTCCCAAAATTCCTTCAACACAGCGCGCAGTCTCTGTTCGATGCTGGGCTTGACCGGCTTTGTATTGGATACCACCCGGTTGTAATGACCGAGCATGGTCTTGGTCGTGTTCTCAATGGAAAATTGATGCGATGCCTTTTGCGCCGCCGCCCCCATTTTCTTTTGCAGGTCTTTGTTCAGGCAGAGCATCGTCAGTTTGGCCGTGTACGCGGCGAGGTCGTCCACTGAAAGCAGACCCGATTCCCCGTCCGCGATGGAATCGCTGATGCCCGGCGAGTCAATGCCGACGATGGGGAGTCCAGTTGCCATGCCTTCGATCACGGAAAAGGGATGGACTTCCGTAACGGAGGAGGTGGCGAAAATATCGCACATCGCAAGATAGGAAGGAAGGTCTTGATAGGCGACCGTCCCCGTGAACCTCACTCGGTCATCCAGCCCCAATTCGCTTGAATACGCTCTGATCCCCTCTTCATGTTCCTTTTGCCCGCCGCCCACCACCAGTAACTTCGTGTCGACAAGGGCATGTGAAACGCCGGCAAATGCGCGCAGGAGGAATTCGAGATTCTTTTCCGGGGCGATGCGACCCATGTATACGATCAGCGTATCTTCTTGTGAGAAGCCGAAATCTTCGCGCCTGTGGGGCTGCGCCGAAAGGAAGGGTTGGAGGTCCGCGCCGTTGGGCACGACCTCGATATGACTCGTGACGCCGTACTGGCGCAGAATCTTTTCCATACCGCGCGAGGGCGAGATCGCGAGGTCTACATTATCGCAAAACGTCGGCATGTACGCCTGAAGCAGGCTCATGCTCACTTCTGCCGGCATGAGGGGCAGGCGGGTTTGCGCGTACAGGTCGTAGCGCGTGTGGTTCGTAAACAGGACAGGGATATTGTGCTTGCGGCCGTAGATCAGCGCGAGCCGTCCGCTCATGAAGGGATGATGGACGTGGATTAGGTTCATGGTCGCGATGATTTGCTGTACATCCGTGCGGTGCCTCAACGAAAGGTAAAAGCCGGTATCGGAGAGGGGCATACCGGGGCTGCGGAAGACGCGCGGATCCTCGTCTGAATGTTCGAGATCGCCAAAGGTAAACACGTAAACTTCGTGCCCCAGCGCTTCGAGCGCGCGTTTGTTCAGGTCGATGTAGCTGGTGACGCCGCTGACGTGCGGCTTGTAGGCGTCGGTCATCATCCCAATTCGCATGCGTTAATCGTACAGGGAAGAGGGGGGAGAGTCAAGCAATACGGCGGGGAGTTGGTGGTTGGCGGCGGCGTGTTAGAATCGCCCTCATGACGGTGAAGTTAGTCCTGCGCGACAAGGAATACGAAGTGAAGCCCGGCATGATGCTGCTCGACGCGTTGAGGAAGTGCGGCATCGTGCCCGAGTCGGTGATCGCCACGCGGGGAGGCGAGATGATCCTCGATGACGAGATTCTGAAGGATGGCGACGAGGTGAAGTTGATCGCGGTGATCTCGGGAGGCGCGATATTCGATATTCAAGGGTCGATGTTCGGATATCTGCTATCGGGTGTCTTTTATGAAATGTAAAAAATGCGGAGCCAAAGCCTCGGTGAACATGCGCCAGCACAAA
>CAZFDL010000026.1:0-20837 GCA_964517905.1 uncultured Anaerolinea sp.
ATCGGAGAGGTGACCTTCTTCCATGATCTGCAACAGCATGTTGTGCACTTCGGGATGTGCTTTCTCGACTTCATCGAAGACGACGATCGAATACGGCCTGCGGCGCAATGCTTCGGTGAGTTGACCGGCTTCTTCATAGCCGATGTATCCGGGAGGCGCACCCACGAGACGTGACGCTGTATGTCTCTCCATGAATTCGGACATATCGAGTTGTATCGCTGCGTCTTCACTGCCGAACATGAACTTGGCAAGTGTTTTCGTTAACTCCGTTTTGCCGACGCCCGTGGGACCGAGGAACATGAACGAACCGATCGGGCGTTTCGGGTCTTTCAACCCGGCGCGTGCACGGCGGACTGCGCGTGAGATGGCAACAATGGCATCCTCCTGCCCGATGATGCCCTTGCGGAGTTCATCTTCCATCTTCAACAGGCGTTGCGATTCTGCTTCCGCCAGTTGCATGAGCGGGACGCCCGTCCACATCGAGACGACCTCCGCGATATCCTCCGCGGAAACGACGGGGCTGGAGGCACGATCCCAGCCAGTGCGCAGGCGTTCGATTCGTTCGCCGAGTTCGGTCTCGCGCTCCTGCCATTCGATCACATCTTCGTTGTTGCCTTCCTCTTGCGCGAGCGAGCGGTTTTGGCGCGCCTGTCGCAACTGACCGAACAAATCCTTCGACTCTTTTGCGGCGGGACTTTTATACATGCGCACGCGCGACGATGACTCGTCGATCAGGTCTATGGCTTTATCGGGTAAGAATCGTTCCGTTACATAACGCGTGGAAAGATGCGCCGCGGCTTCGAGGGCTTCATCGGATATCACCAGGTGATGATGTTCCTCGTAAGCTGAGCGGATGCCCTTCAGGATCTGGATGGTCTCTTCCTCGGAAGGTTCATCCACCTGGATGGGTTGGAAGCGGCGCTCGAGCGCGGCATCCGACTCGATGTGCTTGCGATACTCGTCCATGGTGGTCGCGCCGATCACTTGCAGTTCGCCGCGCGACAGGGCGGGTTTGAGGATGTTCGCCGCATCCACTGAAGAACCCGCGGCTCCCGCCCCGACGAGCATGTGAACTTCATCAATGAAAAGGATCGCGCCGGATTGTTTGAGTTCGTCGATGACGCGCTTGAGACGTTCCTCGAACTGGCCTCGATACATGGTGCCAGCCACGAGTGAGCCGACATCGAGTTGCAGTAAACGTTTATTCATTAAGGGGGCTGGCACATCGCCTTCCACGATGCGTTGCGCGAGACCCTCGACGATGGCGGTCTTGCCGACGCCGGGTTCGCCGATCAACGCGGGGTTGTTCTTTGTCCGGCGCGCAAGGATTTGGATCACCCGCTCGATCTCCATCTGGCGACCTATGACCGGGTCGAGTTTTTTCTCTTCGGCTTTGGTTGTCAGATCGGAAGCGAGTTGGTCAATGAGCGGGGTTTTCTGATTGGGCTGGGCGCCACGCGCAGGTCCGGCGCCAGCTGGCATGGGGGAGGAAGAGGCGGCTTCGTTCAACACGCGCCGAGTCTGCCGTCGGATCTGGTCCGGCGTTACGCCAAGCCTGCGAAGCACTTCCAGCGCGGTGCCATCCACGCGTACCAAGCCGAGCAAAATATGTTCCGTTCCAATGTAATGATGACCGAGGCGGCGCGCTTCATCCACCGCCAACTCGAGCACTTGTTGTGTATCGGCGGCGAGTTCCACCCGGCTGGGGTCGAACCCGACCGAACTGGTGGAGACGCGGCGAATCACTTCACGCACACGGTCAGATGTCATACCGAGTTCACGCAAGACGCGCCCTGCAACACCGCCCTCTTCATCCATTAAACCTAACAATAAATGCTCAGTGCCGATATTATTGTTGCGGGATTGCTCAGCCTCCTGATGTGCAAGGCTCAAAACCCGTCTTGCTCGCTGTGTAAAACGCTCCATTCCAGCCATGATGTTTTTTTTCTCCTGAACTTGGATGTATTCTACCAAAAAGACCAATCAGGCGTTGTAGGAAAAAGATTAGAGTTTGTTTACAACGCTGATACAATGCATTGCAAGATTGAAATTCCTTACCAGGTACAAAGGATGGATTTTATGCGTTCAATCTGTGTGTTTTGCGGATCGTCCGATTCGGTTCATTCCGACTATCCATCTGCCGCGCGTGCCCTCGGCATTCTCCTCGCCCAGAGTGGAATTCGCCTCATCTTTGGCGGCGGGAAGACCGGCTTAATGGGAGCCGTCGCCGACGGTGCGCTTTCTGCAGGAGGCGAGGTGATCGGTGTCATCATCCCTTCGATGAACACGACTGCCCTTGCCCATGACGGCTTGACCCGCATGGATGTTCCACCCGACATGCACGCGCGCAAAGCGCGCATGCACGAACTGGCGGACGGTTACATTGCCCTGCCCGGCGGCTTCGGCACGTTCGATGAGTTGTTCGAGACCATCACCTGGGCACAGACCGGTGCGCACCAAAAACCGGTTGGCTTGTTGAATGTGAAGAACTATTACGCGCCCCTGCTTGCGGCCATGGATCACGCGGTTGCGGAAGGTTTCGTTTTCAAGGAACATCGCGATTCGATCTCGTGCGACTCTGACCCTGTGAGACTCTTGGACGCGCTGGCGAATTACGAGCATCCGCACGCGGCGGTGAAGAAGTGGATGAGGGAAGATCAGTAGGCAGTGATCAGTTATCAGTGAGTGGTCGAGTAGGTCGTGGCGATTGCCGAATCCATATCGTTACAATGAGTAAGCAATGAACATAACCTATTTTGAACTTCAAACGAAGGATTTGCAAGCGCAAGCGGACTATTATTCCAACGTGCTTGAACTGCCAGCGAAGTTATCTGCCAACATGTTGGAAGTGCAGGCAGGGATGACAACTCTAGTTTTCACTCAAGCACCACCCAATTTCGACGGTGCGTATCACTTTGCGTTCAACATCCCAGCGAATCAACTCCTCGCCGCAAAAGCGTGGATCGCAGAGCGCGTGCCACTGCTTTGTGATGAAAACGGCAAGGATGATTTCGATTCAGCAAACTGGAACTCGCACTCGGTCTATTTCAAGGATGCGGCGGGGAATGTGCTCGAATTCATCGCGCGGAGGAGTTTGAAGAATCCTTTCGAAGGCGAATTCAACAGCAGTCAAATCTTGAATGTCAGTGAGATAGGTTTGCCTTCGGAGGATGTGAATTCCTTTGCCGGAGAAATTTGCGAACGACTAGGCTTGTCTGTTTTTCATCAACAGCCGAACGAAAACTTCACTCCGGTCGGCGACGACAACGGCTTGTTCATTCTTCCGAAAAAGGGAAGGATTTGGATTCCCAACTCGGGCGTGCCGGCGAAATTGTTGCCTGTTTTCGTTCGAGGAGAGACGAATGGAAAAGAGTGGGAAGTGCGCGGCGTTCCGTATGAGGTTCGAAGTTAATCCGCGGATTCAGTTTTTTGCATTCGTCTGGCAAAAACCCAACCTGCGATTCCCAGTAATACGAAACCGACTAAGAATACCCAAATCAAAGCTGGGATCTCGATTAAATTTGCGCCGACCGTGGCGGTCAACAGGCTGGCAATGCCGCGCCCCAGCATGTTTGCGAGCAGAAAGCGTTTGAAGGACATGCTTCCCAAGCCGGCAACGTAACACATGGCGTCGTTGGGAACGAAGGGCATAACGAGAGAAATGACATAAAATGCCATGCCCTGCCCCGCCGCGCTTTTATCCCAGCGGTCGAGGACGCCGGGGGCGATCCACTTTTCAGCGAATGGGCGCCCGAATTTTCGCGATAGCCAGAACGCGATCTGCCCGCCGAGGACGAGACTCGCCCACGTCAGGAGGAATCCGCCGGCGAAGCCGTAGAGGATCCCACTGCCGATCATGAGCGCCTGTCCTGGAATGAACGCAAGGAAGGCTTGGAGGATGAAGAGGAGGAAGAGAATCGCCGGTCCCCACAAACCATACCCGCGAATGGTATCGATCACGGCATCGAGATCGCTGAACCAGCGTAACCATACTCCCAGGGGTTCGCGGAAGATCCACAAGGTGATCAGCAGGATGAGACCGATGAGAATGAGCAGAAGTTTTCGCGCTGACATCTGTACCTTCAGGCGTGCACGCGCATGAATGAATCCACTGTTCTGTAGAACCCATCGTTAAGTTCTTCGAACGTGAACGGTCTGGGTGGTTGATGAAAAGGAAACGTCAGGCGGACAGTGTTCAAATTGTCGAAGTGATCTTCGGCAATTGCGAGCGTGGTGTCAAACCGCAGGAGCGGATCGTAAATGGACATGGCAAAGTAGCACGGCGTTTGATGTTTAGTCTTTCCCACATCGAATTCGGTGGTCAGGATTTCGTTGACCTGTGCGGTGAGTACAGAAACCGTGTTGACAGTTACGCGGGGCAGTTTCCGCCTTAATGGTATGGTGCGTTCGAGTCTGCCAACGATCCGTACAACAGAGATGGCCAGCGAGATCGTGTGCGGATTGCGGACAAATCTTACAAATCCCGATTGCACCTTCGGGCGCTCGAACTGCCGCACGAGTCGATGCAGCACGTTCAGTCGCGCGGGCGAATAGGGAAGCGCGCTCTTACCCAAACAGGGCGCGATCAACACGAGACGGCTGATGCGGTGTGAGAGTCGTTTGAAGGCGCGCATGGCCAGGATGCCGCCGAACGAGAACCCCATCAGGTTGAATCGTTCGAATCCCAATTTGTCAGCAAGCTGTTCCACCAGTTCCGCTACCTGGTAACTGGAAAATTTCCCGTTGAACGGCGTGGATAGTCCATGTCCCGGCAGTTCGAAGAAGTAGACCTTGAACCACTGTCCCATGAACTGTGCGAGCGTGAGCCAGTCCTCCCATTCAGAGATAGTCGCTGGCACCATGATCAGCGGTTCTCCCTCGCCGGTTTCCAAAATGTTCAAACGCGAGAGCGGCAGGTCAACAAAATAAGTCTGGTACGTTGGGGGTTCGGGATTCGGCAAGACGATCTCCTTCGTCAAATTTCATCGATCGCGTTTGTAGATGCAATAACACCGGAGACCGCTGTCAAAATCTTTCGGCGTCGTTCTTCTGAAGAGAGGTTGAGAACGCGGCGGCAGGAATTTCATTCCTTCAACTCACGTTTTTTCCATCAGAAGCCGCGCCAGCCCGCGGATCGCATGGCGGCGCGTGCGGTTGAAGGTGCCCTCTGAGATGTATAACCGCGACATGATCTCGCGGTTCGGCACACCCTCCACATACGCATCGTGAAGCACCGCGTGGTTATACCACATGCGCGGCAGGGGCTCCGGCGGACGCCTTTCGGCAGGCTTTAGGGTATCGATGATGCCGGTAAGAATTTGCTGTAATCGCTTGCCGCGCTCGATGTGTGATGACCCCATGATGGACATCTTCTCCGCCAGCGGACTCTGACCAAGTTTGATCGTATCCGGCAAGTTTCGCAATGCATCCTCCACATGCTTCACGAATTCATCGCTGAGATTCGATTCCATCGTCTCACGCATCTCCTCGGCCAGCACATCCATTTCGTTCGCGTTCACTTGTGATTTTTCCAGCGAGCGTCGAATCGCATCATTTTGTTGTGAGCGCAGGTTGCTCAGAGAGAACAACGTGCCGAGATGATCTGCCGCTTCCGCCAGCAGATCGAGGTCGCCGGTAGAATACTCCAATTTTGTTTCTGATTCCCCGATACCCACTGCCGCCACCTGTTGTTGTCCCTCGAAGGAGGGAGCGATCCATGCGACGCCGGGGAGTTCATCCGCCGAGGGACGCGAAACATCTTCACAGTCCAGATGGGATGCGGGAATACTGCTATCCACGGCGAGGGAGGCATGGCTCGCAAGTACGGTGAAAGTATCACCAGTGCGGACGGCGGCAAACCCGCCCGGGGCGCGCAATGTTTTGCATAACAGGTCAATGCCTTCCTGCAATCGGGCTTTGAGCGCCTGCTCGCCGGTGAGGTCTTTTTCCAGATCGTGCAATTGCCTTCGGAACTGGCTCTCGTGGCGCATGCGCAGGCGTTCGAGAAATTCGCGCGTCAGGTCATACATGCCAAGCGTCAGCACAACCAATGCGAGCACGAAGGAGAATGACTCCACGGGCACACCCCAACGCGACGCGATAAACAAGAACACTCCCGCAAAACCCATCACAACGAGTGTGGAAAGGGGCAAATCTTGATAGGTGGTGCGTCTTTCGGTGAGGGTTTGATGGCGCGCCACAGACAACCCCACGAACAACAACCATGTGAAATTGAAGATCGTTGGAATAACATGAGGTAGGCGGAAGTCTGCGAAAAAATCCACAATACCGTATAGCACGGAAAGTGTGGGGAACAGGGCAGCGATCATGAAAAACTTTCCGCGCGAGGTCAGCCCGATCCTGTCGCCCGCGAGCAGGTTGAACAGGATCAAACCTACGATCAGCAATTGAAACAAGCCATAAACGATGCTGGTCGGACCCACCGGCAATTGCGCCCCGTACAATGGACTTCCTGTTACGTGAAATTCATCGCTCCGAACGAGCACGATCAGTGTGAGCGCGGCAAAAGCATACATACCGTTCTCGATCCAGCGCGTTCGCTGCCGGCTTCGTTCCGGTACAAGTCGGCATATCAGGCTGTACCAGAACGTCAAGCCGATCACCAGCAGTTCAGAGCGCCACACGGCCGACCCGGCGATGGGACGGAAAAGATTCGAGTAGGCAATGGAGGATTCAATGGTTAGCGCGAGTAAGATGATCACCGCGCGCAGAGTTACTTTGCTTGCAAATCCCCGTGCGAAGAGATAGAACGACATCCAGAGTGTCGTCGCGATGGTAATGAGTCTGACCAGGATGGTGGCTTCAAGCAACATTGCATCTCTCGCCCATTCCCGAATTCTTGCGCTGAAGCGATTATATGCGATTTTGTCCGGGTTCGGCGGGGGAGCAGCCTGCACCACTCATCTGCGTAGCGCGAACAAGCCTAACGCAAGACCGCGACGAGGGGACCCTGCTGGTTGATCAGGGGACGCAATTCGCCGTACGGGATCGTCACAGCCTGTGCTCCAGCAGCGTATGGCGCAACCTGATATTCATCGAAGGTGATCAACAGACCTTCATTGGTGATGTTCCAGTTACGGTAGTTTTCAGTGGTCGGTTCAGCGCCGCGTTCGAACCCGCCGTAGAAGCCGATGTCGCGTCTGCTAAGTTCGGCGATGCAAAAACTCGAAATTGCCTTGAGGTACTTGGCATCCTCGGCGAACAAGTCACCCAGCGAAAGTTTTCGTCCCTGTTCAAGGTCATAGTTCAAGGTCCGGCTGTAATGGAAGGGGTGAGCCGCGCCGTCGGCGTAGCCGAAAAAGTTTAGTTTGAGCGACCACAGATCGCCGCGTTGATAAACGAGGGTGTATCTGGCATCGAAAAAACTGCCGGAAGTGACAGGAGCGGGCGGCATATGCGAGAGGACGTTATCACGGAAGTAGTTGATCTCGCCCTGGATCATGTCGTTCACCTTCTGGTTGAATTCGATTACCCGTTTATCTTCGCTGCCTGCCAGCCGCGGAGTTTGAACCGTAATCGTATAACGCGGTGACGACCCGTCCTCCTTGAAAGAAATGGAGGTCAGGGTGACCTGACTGCTTACCGGCGGTTGACTGGAGGGTGTATCGGTAGGCGTTGGCGCGGGAATCTGCGCGCTTGTCGAACACGCTGCGATAAGGCTGAACACAGTCAGCCCGGTGACCATGAAATTAAAAACCTTCGTGAACATCGCATCCTCCTTTTCCCACTTAACGAGTTCAGTTAGTTTTAAGTTCCACTGACCAAACGCTTCAATAGTTCAAGGGACTCCTGTTTTCCCCCGCCGCCATTTTCACCACCGGGTCCGACGCACGAGGGGCAACCGTCTGCACACGGACAGGCGCTCACCAGTTCGAGCGCGCGGGCGATCAGCTCAGCGTGCAGTTCGAACAACTTCTGGCTGAAACCGATCCCCGCCGGGACCGAATCGTAGATCACAACTGTCGGTCCGCCGAAGGTTTGAGTCTCCACCGGCTCGATGTGCCTGCCCAGGTCGCCTGATTCGCACATCAGGAATAACGGCGCGAGATTGCCGAGGACGTACGATAACCCGGCCAGCCCGCTTCGTATTCGGACATTCTGCTCCACATTGCGATGGCAGGAGGGGCAAAGCGTGGTGAGGTTTTCGAGCCGATGCGCTTCCTCGCGGGAAGTGAACGCACGGAACGGGACCTTGTGATGGACATCGTGCTGGCGGCTGGATTCCACTACGCCGCAGACCTGACAGGTGTATTTGTCGCGCGTGCGGACGCGTTCGCGAATCTTTCGCCAATCGGGTCCATAGTCGTTCGGGTCGTTGGTCCATGCTCCCGCGTCGCGCAGACTCGCCACCGTTTCCGCTGAAAGAGAAAGCCAGTAACCGGTGGTCTGTAATTGAGAAGGGGGCAAATCCAGCGGCTCATCGCCAAGGTTCTCATGCGTGTACCAGCGTTTCTTTCGAAAGCCGGAAACGTGTGTGGTGATCCGCAGGTCGCCCCACGACTTGGTCGCTCCCTCCCCCGGGGATTCTGCGGAAATGGATAACAACTCCACGTCCGTTTGTTGCAGGGGTTCGGTGTAGTAATCGCTCTCGATGGGTTTCAAACGTGCGATGTGTTTTTCGAGATCCAGATCTTCGACGAAATACTGCTGTGCTTCGTGCAGGTAGATCGCGCCCGGGTGCGCCATCCACGCCGCGCTTTCGCCGTCGACGAGTCCGATGATCTGCGGTCTGTCGTCGACGATCGTCTGTAGAACGAAGCTTTGCGGCGACGCGGAACGCAGGGAAATATTGGCGGCGGGATATTGATCTGCCATCCAATAATATTTTTCGTTCGAGAAATGGGCTTCGCGATTCTCCACGAGAAAATGCAGATACTCCTCGATCATTTGCGCGGAGATCGCGCCAAAGCCCTGGCCTTTTTGAAACGGCAACTCGAACATGGCGCAACGCAAATGCTCCAATAGGATCAATAGATGGTCAGGATTCACCAGCGCCTGTTCCGGTGACCGCTCGAAAAAATATTCCGGATGATGCGCGAGGAACTGGTCAATGGGGTTGGCAGACGCGACCATCACGCTCAGGGCGGCTTCCAAGCCGCGGCCGGCGCGGCCGGCCTGTTGCCTCGCGGAAGCGACCGTGCCCGGGTAGCCGACGAGGACCGCCGCGCCCAAACCACCGATGTCAATCCCGAGTTCCAAGGCGTTCGTGGCAACTACGGTCTTTACGCTTCCATCGCGGAGTCCCTGTTCGATCTCTCTGCGTTGTGCAGGCAAATATCCGCTCCTGTAGCCCCGAATGAAGGAAGAAAGAGGCAAGAGATCACCTTCTTTGGTCTTTCCTCTTTCCTCGTCTTGAAGATATGTCAATATGATCTCGACACTTCGCCTTGATCTTGCAAAGACAACAGTCTGAATATCGTTCCTCAAAAGGTCCTGGGTCAACCTCACGCTTTCGAGCAGGGAGGATTTCCGCAAGCCCAACGATCTATCCACGATGGGCGGGTTGTAGATGAGGAAGTGACGCGGTCCGCGGGCGGAGCCGTCATTGTCTATGAGCGTCGCGGGCTCTTCGATAAGTTTTTCAGCGAGTTCTTTGGGGTTGCCGATTGTGGCGGAGGCAAGGATGAAGCGCGGTTGTGCGCCGTAAAAGTTAGCGACGCGCTTCAATCGTCGAACCACGTTGGCCACATGCGAACCGAAAACGCCGCGATAGGTGTGCGCTTCATCGACCACCACAAATCTGAGGTTCGTGAAAAACTCAAGCCAGTTGGTGTGATGCGGCAGGATGCCGGTATGGAGCATGTCTGGATTGGTGAGTAGGATGCGCGCGTTCTTGCGGATGGGGGGGCGGTCTTTCTGAGGAGTATCTCCATCGTAGATCGCAGGGCTCGGTAACTGGCCAATTGGTAATTGAAGACTGGAGATCAGCGATCGGAGATTGGTGAATTGATCCTGTGTGAGAGCTTTGGTGGGGAAAAGATACAAAGCGCGCGCGTTTGGGTCTGAAATGAGTTCTGCAAAGACCGGCAGATTGTAGGCAAGCGTCTTGCCCGAGGCGGTGCCGGTGGAAAGGATGATGTTTTGATCCTGCCGGATCGTCATCCATGCTTCGAGTTGATGCGAATAGAGTGAATGGATCCCCGATGCGATCAAGGCTTGAGAAAGCGCAGGAGGCAGGCGGTCCGGAAATGGATGCGTCTGTGCGGGGCGCGGAGGGATGCTCCGCCAGGCGAAGATGTTGGGGGCGGTGGCGGGGTCGCTTTGCCAGAAATCCAAAAGCGTGGAAATGGACATTTTTCTATGAAGGCGATGCGCTTGTCGTACCCGGCTCCATGTTCAGGACGCGCAATGCCCACGCGCCGACACCGAGCGGAAACCAAAATGTGATGCCCCGGTATGCAAGGGTAACGATGACCGCCTGACTCCACGGTACGTTGAGCGACGAAAGCGCCAGGGGCATTGCGCCTTCCACGATGCCAATGCCAGACGGGGTGGGTGAGATCACTGTAAACAGATAGGTGATGGAGAATCCGCCGATGATGGTACCTGCCGAGAATGGGATTCGGAACGCGATAAAGAGCACCATCAGGACGCACATGAGGAGGGTTTTATTCGCAAATGCGAACAGGAATGGTTTGATCAAACTGCGCGAGCGTTGAGGCAGCGCGCGCAGGTCGTCGGCCATATCATGGGCGTACTTGTGCATTTTTTCTTCACTGAGATAGTCGCGGCGGATGAACGGACGAGCCAGGCGGTTGAAGAATCGGGCGATGCGCGCCAGCGCGTTCCCCAGCCGCACTTCCGACTTTGAGCCGACGTAGAGAAGAAAGGCGAGCGTCGCCGCAATGAACAACATGATCGCAGATGCCAGAATTTCGGTCGCGTCGAGATCGTCGCGTCGAAATAACACGATCAGGCCCAGCGCGAGGACACACAGGAAGGCAACATAATCCGTAATGATGTACAGCATGCTGGCAACGGTCACCTTGCCGGTGGATTGCCCGTTGCGGCGCGCATCGCTGATGAAGACCGCCACCGCGCCCATGCCGGCGCTGGGCATCACTGTGCCGACGAATGTCCCTGCCGCGAAGAGGAGCGCCATTTTCTTCAGCGGTTCGTACAAGCCCACGACGCGATACAACGCATGGATCATCGCTCCCGCGAGGATGAACCATCCGCATTCGATACAAAGGGCGAGCAGGATGAACCAGATATTTCCGCGTTGCAGGGTTTCGACGATGCTTTCAAGCTCGCCGAAACTTAGATAAACAAATCCTGCCGCAAGAAAAACGATCAGAATGAGAACGAACTTTCTCATGCAAAGATTATACACAAACACCCGCGACGGCATCGCGGGTGTTTGTCGGGGTTTCGATTTTTGATCTGGATGTTTTAATCGTCGCGCCTGCCCAGACCGATGACGAGGAACACGTAATACAGCAATTGCAGGACGGCTGTGACCAAACCGGCGACGTACGTCAACGCGGCAGCGTTCAACACCTGGTTGACGCCGCGAATCTCCTCGTCGGTGCGGACGATGCCCGCTTCCGCCACCAGTTGTTTTGCGCGTGCCGAGGCGTTGAATTCCACGGGGAGGGTGGCCAGCGCGAAGACCGCGCCGCCCGCAAAGAAGAAGACGCCCAGCCAGGCGAGTTCGGTGAAGCGGAAGATCAACCCGGCGAGGATCAGGATCCAGCCCAGGTTCGAGCCGATGTTGACCATGGGAACAAGCGCCGAGCGGAAGCGAAGCGGGATGTAGCCCTCCGCATCCTGCATTGCGTGACCTAGTTCGTGCGCGGCGATCGCCACCGCGGCTACCGAGGGGCTGTTCGCCACGCCGGGCGAAAGGTATAGCGTTTTGTCTTGCGGGTTGTAGTGATCGGTGAGGTTGCCTCCCACGCCAAGCACACGGACGTTCCGCAGGTCGGTACTGCCGGCCTCGCCGATGTAGACCGCGCGTGAGATGAGCTGGCGCGCGGCGTCTGCGCCGGTTAAGCCGCTGCTTGCACGGACGCGGCTCCATCGATTGTAGGCGTGCCGCACATACCATGAGGTAATTCCCATGAGAATGAGGGATGGGACGGCTACACAGAACAGATATGTGGGGTCGAAAAACATGGTGGTCTCCTTCGTGGCTCGAGCCGCCGTCAGGGCGGCGGGGATGTCGCAGGGTTATTTTTTAGCGATCAAACCCAATAATACTTCGATTGCCTTATCCAGCTGGGGGTCGAGTTCGTTGGCGAAGTCCTCTTCCGTGATCTCCACGATAAAGTCCGGTGTCAAGCCGATGCCGTCAATGAGGCGTTCATCCGGCGTGAGCCAGCGTGCAATGGTCACGCGCGCGGCGCCCTGGTCATCGGAAAGCGGCACCCATTGCTGAACCGAACCCTTTCCATAGGATTGCACGCCGACGAGGGTGGCGCGTTCATAATCCTGCAGGGCGCCCGCCAGAATCTCAGAGGCGGAAGCGGAACCTTCATTGACCAATACAACGATCGGCAAGCCGGTTGCGCGCCCATTGCCCAAAGCGGTGTAGGTGTCGCGGGTGCCATCGCCATATTGCTCGAAAAGAATCACGCCTTCATCGATGAACTCCGATGCGACTTCGACGGAGGTGTGCAAATATCCGCCGGGGTTGTTGCGCAGGTCGATAATGATTCCCTGCGGATTCTGGGCGAGCAATTCATCCAATACGGCGCTGAGTTCGTCGGTTGTCTTCTCGCCGAACTGGTTGATGTCCACGTAGGCAACATTGTTTTCAAGCATCTCACCGGTAACACTGGGGATGCTGATCTTTGCGCGCGTGATAATGAACTCGAGCGGATTTTCTTCGCCTTCGCGCCTCACCGTCAATGTCACCGTAGTGCCGGCTGGGCCAAGCACTTTTTGACGAGCCTGTTCGGGTGTCGTGCCGGTCATGTCCACGCCGTCAATGGCAATGATCTGATCAGAGGGCTTTAGCCCCGCGGCTTCCGCGGGCGACCCTTCAATGGGACTGATGATGGTGAGGTATTCGCCGTCCGTGTCCACATACGCGCCGATGCCTTCGTATTCGCCGGAGAGCGCGGACGTTTCAGTTTCGAAGACGACCGGGTCCATGTAGAAGGTTTGTTTGTCGCCGACGGCATCCATCATGCCGCGGATCGCGCCGCGCATGAGCGCGACATCATCCAGAGGCTGGTCCACAAATTCATTGTGGACGATATTCCATGCCTCCCAAAACGGAACAAAGAGCTCCTGATATTCCTGAGGTGTTGTTGCCTGCTGCTCCGGTTCGACAGTGACTTCCGGGGGAATCAAGTCACGGATGAGAGGAAGTTCTTCGGTGGCGGGAATCAAGTTGCCAACGAGGATTCCCGCGGAAAACACGCCCGTAAGCAGGAGCAGCCCCACGAGCGAGCCAAGCACAATTCTGATGGTTTTATTCACAACAGCCTCCATTCAATATTGGGCTGAACGATACTATGCTGGGATTAATATTTGCTGAATTGGGAGTAATGAATCCGTAGGAGCGGCATATGTGGAGTATTGGATTTATCACTCCTCCCTCTCCTTCAGGGAAAGGAAGATTCAACCCAACAGGATCGGCAGGTGAGTCCAATCGTTGAACACGCCGCTTGCTTCGGGACAAGGTTCTTCGGTTCCGAATAGAATGCTCGCCATGCCCACTTCCCGTGCGGCGCGCGTGGTGCGCGGCAGGTCGTCGATCATTACGCATTTGCGCGGGTCGGGTTCGTTTGCCAGTTCCTGTGCGATGGCGAACGACTCGGGCATGGGTTTGCAATACGGGGCGACCGCGTGAATATCCACGATGGACTCGAAGAGGTCGCTTAGATCGAGCGCGGCGAGGACGCGTCGGGCGTGGGCAGAGTCCGCGTTGGTAAAGACAAACTTCCGGTGCGGGAGTGAAGCGATCACGTCCCGTTGGATCGGGTCGGGGATGAGGTAACCCTTCAAGGGCAGGTCATGCACAAAGGCGAGGAAATCCTCCGCATTGACGTTGTGACGCGCCTGCAAACCGCGCAGGGTCGTGCCGTACATCTTGAAATATTGCTCGCGCAACGCAGGCGCGTCCTTTTCGGGAATCTGGAGCCGCTCGACCATGTACAAATTGATGCGCCCTTTGATCGCCTGCCACAATCCGGTCGAGTTCGGATAGAGCGTATCGTCGAGATCGAAGAAGAGGGTTGAAAAACGCATCGGGCGATTATACGTTATGGTGCGGGGAGATGGCGGTTGAAGAATTGGATGGTGTTGCGGATGAACTCTTCATCGCCCGCGCCGTAAAAGGTATGGGGCAGGTTTTCGTAGTAGATACAATCCACGTTCTTGCCGAGTGCGCGCAGTTGATCGCAGGTGAGCACGGACCATTCGAGCGGAACAAGTGTATCCGCCATGCCGTGGTGGATGCTGACGGCGGCGGTGATCCGATCGAAAAAATACATCGACGAAATACGCGTCAACTCACCGGTTGGGATCTCCAGTTCGTCCAGCCCGCGCGCGCTTCCCGACCACACGCGGATGGCTTCATAATTCTTTTGCTCATCCCCGCTCATCGAGCCGTATAACACTGCGGCATCCACGTCTTGGCTGACCGTAAGGACGCGCGTGCTGATCCCGCCGCCCATGCTGTGGCCCCACAAGCCAATGAGGGTCGGGTCGGCACTTCGCAGTGGATCGTCCCCGCCGCTTTGCGTTTTGACGAGCTCGATCAGGTTCAACACGTCGATCGCCATACCCACGCGGAAAAGATTCTCGCCCTCGTCCGATGGCGGATAGCCGCGCAGGTTTGGGTGCAAAACGATATATCCCGCGTTCGCCAGCGCGTCCGCGTAGTGTGTGGTGTAGTCCAGGGTGTAGTAGACGGCTGGGTCGATGTATCCGTGCAATGCGATGATGACCGGGTGCGGACCCGCATCGTTTGGGATGTTGGCGAAACCATAAATGTTCAACCCATCGCTGGGGTAGCGGATGAGATATTTCGTGAAGAAGACGTTCTGACCGAGCACTTCAAGAAATTCGACCTGCCCGCCGCCATACAGCCTCGAACGCAGGTAATCATTCGTGTACAGGTAGTACAGATCAGGCGTTGGGGAAACCGCCGGTAGGAAGGTGGCGGTTGGAGGCGGCGCGGTCTGCGTGGGAGATTGTGTAAATGTGACAGGCGGAATCGTCGCGCCAGGCTGGGTCGCCGGCGCGCAGGAAGAAAGAAGCGCGGCAAGAAAGGATATCGTAAAGTTCAACCGTTTCATGGGTGTGAATTATAAAGGTTATAATCGCGCCATGCCCATCCGCCTGCTTTCATCGGACGTTGCGTCGCAGATCGCCGCAGGCGAAGTGATCGAACGCCCGGCCTCGGTGGTCAAAGAGCTGTTGGAAAATTCGCTCGATGCAGGCGCTAAAACGATCTCGATCATGGTGGAAGACGCCGGGAAAAAGTTGATCGAAATTGCGGATGACGGGCTTGGGATTCCCCCCGACGAGCTGGAGTTGGCCGTCTCGCGTCACGCGACCTCGAAGCTGGTTCGCTCCGAGGACCTTTTTTCCATCGTGACACTGGGATTCCGCGGCGAGGCACTGGCTTCCATCGGATCCGTCTCGCGCATGACGATCACCTCGCGCGTGAAAGACGAAAAAGAAGGCGTGCGTTTGAACGTGGAGGGCGGCAAGAGTAATAAGCCGACGAAAGTCGGCGCTACGGTTGGTACTACCGTCCGTGTGGAGGATCTGTTCTACAACGTCCCTGCGCGTTTGAAATTCCTCAAAACCGATGTGACCGAACGCCGCGCGATCGATTTGCTTGTGACGCGTTACGCGCTGGCATACCCTGAGAGACGGTTCAAGTTATCCGAAGGAAAAAATATTGCCTTGCAAACCACAGGAGATGGGGATCGCCGCGCAATCCTCGCGGCGTTGTACGGCGTGGACGTGGCGAAGCAGATGCTCGAGGTAACGGCAGAAGAGGACCCTTCGACAGGTTCAGGGCTGGTTCCCTACCGATTGACAGGTTTCATCAGTCCCACCTCGCTCACGCGCTCCAATCGCAAAGAGATCACTTTCTTTATTAATGGTCGCTGGGTGCACGACGTGGCGTTATCGACCGCGTTGTTGCAGGCTTATCACACCCTGTTGATGGTGGGGCGTTATCCGCTCACCGCACTGTTTCTTGAGATCGATCCTCAAGAAGTGGATGTGAACGTGCATCCCGCCAAAGCGGAAGTGCGATTCAGGAATCAAGATAAGGCGTTCAGTTTCGTGCAGAGATCGGTGCGGAAGGCGTTGCTGGCGTATTCGCCGGTCCCGAACGTGGCTCCGAGTCTGTGGGGCGGGCGGGGGATACAATCTGAATCGAAGACCGTTGGAATGGATTGGAGCATTGCTCATGATGAGGAGCTATCCGTTAAAAGTGATCGGGCAACAGTAGGCGGAGATTTGAGTCTAGAGACCGACGCCCAATCTGCAGCCTCCAATCTCAAATCTCCAATCGTAAATCTTCAATCTGAAATCGTGAATCGCATCCCCCTCCTCCGCCTCATCGGTCAGATCGGCGCGACGTATCTCGTGGCGGAGGGACCCGACGGACTGTATCTCATCGACCAGCACGCCGCTCACGAACGTGTATTGTTCGAGAAGCTGATGGCGCAACACGGGATGAAAAGGATAGCGTCACAATCTTTGCTGACACCCGCCGTAGTGACTCTCCCGCCTCAAACAACCCAATTGTTGCTTGTTCAAATCCCTGTGTTGAAAAACTTTGGCTTCGACGTGGAAGAGTTCGGACCCAACACGTTCCAGGTCCGCGCAATGCCAGCCTTGTTCGCGGGGAGCGACCCGTCTGCGGCGTTGCGCGCGTTGGTGGAGGATTTCGAGGAGGACGAAGCGCCCTTGCAGGATGAAGTGGAGAAAAAACTCGCCGCACGCGTATGCAAACGCATGGCGGTGCGAGCGGGGATGTCGCTATCCGCTGAGGAACAGCGCGCACTGCTCACCGACCTTGAAGCGTGCGACTCGCCAAGGACCTGTCCGCATGGCAGACCGACGATGATCCATCTTTCTGTTGACCTGCTCGAACGTCAATTTGGGAGGCGCGGTGCCAGATAACGAAGAAGACCTTTCCGAGAAATACAATCAACTTCTGGAGACCTCCCGTCAATTGGAAGTGGAGTTGAGCAAGGCGAAGCGCGCGCTCGAGATCAAGGATATTGAACTAAAGGCTGTGCTGGCGCAGGCACACGAGATCACGTATACCGACGTGTTGACGTTCCTCCCAAACCGCCGCAAGATCATTGTGGACTTGCAGGAGGAGGTCATCCGTTCGGCGCGCTACGGCACGCCGCTCACTGTTTCCATTGTGGATATTGACCATTTCAAAAATATCAACGATTCATTCGGGCACGCCGTGGGGGATGATGTGCTTCGCACCATTGCCGCCCGGCTGAGGGAACAGATCCGCCACCCGGATACGATCGGCCGCTATGGCGGCGAGGAGTTTTTGATCGTGCTGCCGAACAGCGAGGTAAAAGCCGCGGTCGAGCAGGCAACGCGCTTATGCCACCACATGCGGACGTTACAAATCGAATCAAACAGTCATCTTTTATCGGTAACCATCAGCATGGGGATAGCGCAATACCGGATCGGGCGTGAGAACTGGGAGCAGTTGCTCCATCGCTCAGATATGGCGTTGTATCAGGCGAAAAACAACGGGCGCGATCAGTGGGCGGTGGCAGAGGAGTGACCGGTCGTTATGGAGTGAGCACGATGGGGAAGAAGGCTTCCACGTAATCGATTTCGAGATACAAAGGCTCTTTCCTGTCTCCCACTTCCGGGGTTTCAATTATAAGTTCTCCGCTTGGGCTTGAATCTGGTTTCAAAGCAATCAAACCATCGTCTGTGATCTGGTATTCAACTCGGTAGATCGACCCGTGTTTGAAAAAGTATAAAGAGCTCCCATCCGGGTATAGCATTGGAAAATCGAGCAGTTCGCCGGTGGATCTAATTAATCGAACTGCCGTTCCCTCAAATGGTAGTTCACCATCTGGATCAATTGACGCATAAATATCATGAAAGTAATTTGGTTCAGGCCCTATCGATATAAATGCCATCAAATACCCACCTTCTGTCAAGTGAATATCTGGTTGGGTTATGTATATCTCAGGGTCATAAAACCGAGAGAGGGTAAGGGTTTCGGGTTCCACCTGGATCAATCTGGTTCTGTCGCTGATCGCAGCATCAAATACAAGGACATTCTTCCCTGGAAGCCAGGAGGAATGCCGATGTACAAACGGATAGGGCTCCCCGGTCAAACTTCGATCTTCATTTGTTTCCATGTTGTACAAATGAATGCTTGAATAAGGTGTAGAAGACCCACGACTTTCGATCACTGTGTACGTGAATACGGAAGGATTGAGTGACCATAGAGGCTTCTCCAATACATTTGTGGTTCGGGAGATAACCTCGCGGTCGTTTTCTCCGTTGCTATCCATGATTCGTATCGAATAATAATCGTCTACGGCTGTCCGAATGAGTTGGATGTAAATAATGCTCTTTCCATCCGCCGAAAGTTGAGGATATATTTCGTTTATTTGTTGCGTGTCTGTGATCTGCTTTACGGATGTTCCATCGGGTAGGGCATAATAAAGATCGTACGACGATCCGCTGAATAGCGAATAGAGCAATCGGGTTCCCACCACGGCTTGATACGCATTTCGATACAACACCCGCGAGGAATCAAAAAATAGTCTGAATGATTGTTGAGGAGGCAGGCCTTTACTAGTAATGCCTGTTTGTGTCGAGGCGTTTAAGGTATCACGACATTGCTGGTCGAAACAAACTGCGGGGACAATAATTAGATTCTCGGGCTGTACTAATTCCTTTTCGTCCCTGTAGAGAAGTGCTTCCAGTGTCCATTCTCCTGTTGCAGATAGTTGCTCTGGTGTTATCCTCCCTTCGATAGGGAAGTAAGAATCACCCCTGGCAATGAGCAGGTGGATAGAATCTTCGGCTTTTAGATTAGCGGCCACTCCTGCGAATTGGATGTTCGGCAGTACGTTCGCACCGTTTTCAGGGCTGGTCAATGCCACCAAAGTTACTGTGTCGAATACCGAAGTGGGAGTTGCCATATCTGGCGTAGTTACAGGTGGTTCCGTCGCCGGGGGTAGCGGTGTTTCGGTCTCGTTTGAGACAGGCGGCTCTGTCGCCGGGGGTGTTGGGTTGAATGCGGACCGAAATACTTGTATCCCGCCGAACAAAACGAGAACAATAAAAAGAACGAAGGCAATCGTATTTCCAACGGGTCGCTTTTCTGAGACAGTGGACGGCGCCAGTTCTGTATCTGGGAAAACTCCCTCGATGCCGTAGATGTAATTCGCCCAATACCGAAGGTTTGCGCGGACCTGATCCCGCTCACGCGTGGACGGGATATTGCCTCCTCCTCGTTTCGCCTGCTCGATGAAGTCGCGAACTTCCTTCGTGAATTCCTGTTGACTATTTTTTGTCACACCCTGCTGTTTTTGGAGCAAGGATTCATGTTGGGCTTGCAAGAATTTGAAATTCTGTTCTGCCATGTCTTCCTCGATTAGTAATTCGACAACGCCTTGTTGGAGAGATTGAACAATTCCTGCGCGGTCTGTCTCAATTGTTTGTCCGCTGAATTCATGTGATGGGAGGAGGTGTGCTGGAACTCACTGGTTAATTCCAAGAGCGCTTCCCACCAGGGAACCTCCGTCCCCAATCGTTGATACGCCACTATCTGCATCGGGCTCGGGTACTCAACTTCCTTCTTCGGTGTTCCACCTGCGCCGGATGAATCGGTCATGCCAAGATGCTCGTTGACCCTGTTTTGAAGGCCGCTGAATTGGATTGCCCAATCCTCACCCGATCTGCTTTTATCCTCCAAAATTTTAAAGGGTTTTCCGATATGATTTATTTTTTGCGACCAGTTCAGCAGGGCAACGACGGTCATGAATACAGGACGCCAAAGGTCCTTCAAAAAACTTAACTTGGGTATCAAGCGCCGGGAATTCGACCGGTCGATCTCGGCCCTGAACGGCTCGAAGGCGACCAGAATTTCATTGATCGCATTGTGCAATTCCTTGTATTCATGTAATTGTTCATGATACAGCCGAAACTCGCTCAGGGTTTTGTCCAGTTCGAGTGGGTTTTTCAGGTACCGTTCCGGGAAGTGTTTTAGCAATGTTTCGATGATCTGGCTGACTTCCGTCCCGGATACGCCGGTATTGGTCGTGACGTTATCACGACCTGCAACGGGTCCGTCAAACTCTGTGCGTTCGGATTGCACATCCAACCCGCCTTCCTTTTTACCGGCTGGTTTCTTTGAAGCCATACCCTGCCTCACTTCGCTTTCGCTGTTTGCATTTTGGCGAGCACTTTTCTCAATGCGATACTGATCCCCGCCACCGGGTTTTGCATGGTGGCGATCACCACATCGGCGATGTCTGGCGCCATCTTCTCAATGTTTTCCAGTCTTTGCTGAATGAAGGGGAGCTTTGCCGCATCACCTTTTTTGACTTCCTTCTCGATCTGCTTCACATCCGCCTCGACTTTTTTCTTCGTCTTCGGCGAAACGGTTGTGTTTTCTTTCAGGGCATGATATACAGGAGCGAAAGAGATATTCACGTTGGCGACATTTTTTTCAACGTTATCTCTTCCGGCAACCTTGCTGCCCCTGATTGTGACGTTGCCTTTGATGTTTATTCCGCCCTGAATCAGCGGTGCGTCGGACTTCTTTGACCTTGCCATGATACCCTCCTTGCATAGTGTAGCATAAGAGAGTTGTATTTCAAAGTATTATTTTTCGA
>CAZFDL010000026.1:20937-23218 GCA_964517905.1 uncultured Anaerolinea sp.
CCTCTCCCTGCGGGAGAGGGGGTGAGGGTGGGTGACCGCGTAGTAGGCGAGATCAATGCGGTTTGCAACCAATGCGAACAATGCCAGAACGGACGCCCGACACATTGCGAAAATCGCACCGTGCTGGGAATTGTCAACCGCGATGGAACCTTTGCGGAATTTACACAATTACCAATTACGAATTTACATCGCGTGCCCGCTTCCGTCTCGGACGAGATGGCTGTGTTCACCGAACCCCTCGCCGCCGCGCTCGAAATTCGAGAGCAGATTAACATCAATCCAAATGATCGGGTCTTGCTGGTCGGTGCAGGGCGGCTCGGGCAACTCATCGCCCAGACACTGGCTCTCACGGGCTGCGATTTGCGGGTTGTCGCGCGACACGCTCGTCAGAAAGAATTATTGAATGTGCGAGGGATTCGAACCATCGCCGAAGAAGCGGTCCAACGCTGGAGGTGGGATGTGGTGGTGGAGGCGACCGGGTCGCCGGGCGGCTTCATTCTGGCTAGGCAGGCGGTCCGTCCGCGTGGGACGCTGGTGTTGAAGTCCACCTATCAAGGCGAGATGAATGTCAACTTTTCATCCATCGTCGTGGATGAAGTCCGCATCATCGGCTCGCGCTGTGGTCCTTTCGAGCCCGCCTTGCGTTTGATGGAATCCAATCAAGTGGACCCGACCGTCTTGATTGACGATGAATTTCCGCTAGGGGATGCGTTAAGAGCGTTCGAGCGCGCCGCGCAGGCGGGCACGCTCAAAGTGTTGCTGAAGCCCTGACCGTTTATTCGTGGGGTTGGGGTTTTTGGGCGCGAGGGAGGTATACATGGAAGGAAGTGCCGACGCCCATCTTGCTTTTTACTTCGATCCGTCCGTTGTGTCCCTGAACGATCTGCTTGCAGATCGAAAGCCCCAGCCCAGTGCCGGTGGCTTTGTTCTCGTGTTCGCGTACCCGATAGAATTTTTCGAATAGATGCGGAATGGATTCTTCCGGGATGCCCACACCTGTATCCTGCACGCCCAGCGAGAGCTCGGTTTCCGAAAAATTGCCCGTAATGATGACGGAGCCGTTGGGGCGATTGTATTTGATGGCGTTGCTGACGAGATTGAGCAGGACTTGTTTGGCCTTGTCGCGGTCGGCTTCCATGAGAGGCATATCGTTGGGCACATCCACGCGGATCTGTACGTTCGTTTCCTGCGCTTTCGTCATCATCACGTCGCGCACTTCGTAGAGCAGGTCCGCGGCGCTAAAGCGTGTCTTGCGGAATTGCACTCGGCCCGACTCTAATCGCGCCAGATCAAGGAACGAGGAGGCAAGCGAGTTCAATCGCAGTGTCTCATTGTGAATGTTATTGACGATCTGGTCGCGTTGCTCGCGCGACATCTCTGGTCGGAGCAGCAAATACGTGGCAGTACTTAGTGAAGCCAACGGGGTGCGCAGTTCGTGTACGAATTCCTGGATCAAATCCGATTGTTGGAACAATCGCGCGTTCTCGATCGCCACCGCAGCCTGCGCGCCGAGCACCGTGAGCATGGATTCATCAGGATCGGTGAACTTGCCCCGTTTCTTGTTCACGACTTCAAGAACCCCCACCACTTTGTTTTTTGTAACCAGCGGAATCCCCAACAGGGACTTGGTCGAGTAGCCGATCGTCTGTTCCACTTCGCTGAAGAATCGCTCATCCTGATGAGCGTCTTCGATCCGCACGGACTTACGGTTGGTCACGATCCAGCCTGCGATGCTCTTTTCGAGGGGAATGACCAGCCCGCGCATGGTGGGTTCGTCGATGTTAGTGGCAACCTGGAAGTACAACTGCCGCGAGGTATCGTCATACAAGAGGATCGAAGCGGCTTCGGCGTAGGTGATATCCGCGGCGGCGCGCACGATATCGTCCAGCAGGGTGTCGAGGTCAAGGGTGGAGGCGAGATCGCGTGAGATTTCGATCAGGCGCAGGTAACTTCCGAGGGTTTGGGTTTTGATCTCAGCCATGAATTGCTCGTTTGATGATCTCCGGTAGGATGGTTGCCACATCCTGCATGAGGACCACATCTGCGCGGACGTTAATATAGGTGGGCGTGTTGTTGATCACGATGAGATGCACGCCGCGGTCGACGGCTTGCATCGGAAGCCCTGCCACAGGTAGAACCTCCAACGAGGAGCCGGCGACAAGCATCAGGTCCGCCTGACGCGTTTCGCGTTGTGCTTCAATCCACGCCGCTTGCGGGAGCTGTTCTCCGAACAATATCACATCCGGTTTGAGGATTCCATTGCAATTTGGGCATAAGGGGA
>CAZFDL010000027.1:0-22674 GCA_964517905.1 uncultured Anaerolinea sp.
CGGGATTCTCTTTCGAGAAGAGTCGGTCGTACATGCGGACTTCCGCTTCTTTCGCATGGACGGCTGATACCCAGTGGATGGTGGACTTCACCTTTCGACCATCAGGCGCATCGCCACCGCGTGTGGATGGGTCGTACGTGGCGTGGACTTCGATCACCTCGCCATTGTCATTTTTTACAACATGCGTACACTTGATGAAATATGCGTATCGCAACCGTACTTCGTTGCCTGGAAACAAGCGATAATATTTCGGTGGCGGCGTCTCGCGGTAGTCATCCTGCTCGATGTAGAGCACTTTAGAAAATGGAACTTTCCGTGCGCCTGCGTTCTGATCCTCCGGGTTGTTGACCGCGTCCATCTCTTCGATCAGGTCTTCAGGGTAATTGTCGATCACCACCTTGAGCGGCCGAATGACAGCCATTCTGCGAAGGGATATCTTGTTCAAGTTTTCGCGCACACAGGCTTCGAGCAATGACACGTCGGTGACGCTGTAGTTCTTCGCCACACCGATGCGGCGGATGAAATCAAGGATCGCTTCCGCTGTGTATCCGCGCCGCCGCATGGCCCTCAGCGTGGGCATCCGCGGATCGTCCCACCCTTGAACGACTCCCTCTTCGACCAGCCTGCGCAGTTTGCGTTTGCTCATAACGGTGTAATTCATGTTGAGCCGGGCGAACTCGATCTGCCGAGGCTTAAACACATCGAGCTGTTCGAGGAACCACTCATACAACGGACGATGGTCTTCATACTCCAGCGAACACAATGAATGTGTGATGCCTTCCATCGAGTCGTTCTGTCCGTGCGACCAATCGTACAGTGGATAAATTTTCCACTTGTCGCCTGTACGATGATGCGGAGTGTGAAGGATTCGGTACATGGCTGGGTCGCGCATATTGATGTTCGGGTGGGCCATATCGATCTTCGCACGGAGAATCCGCGTGCCGTCGGGGAACTCCCCGTTTTTCATACGTTCGAGCAAGTCCATGTTTTCTTCCACGTCACGGTCGCGGAACGGAGAATTCTTTCCGGGCTCGGTCAGCGTGCCGCGGTTTGCGCTCACTTCTTCGGGGGTCTGATCGTCCACGTAAGCTTTGCCAGACATTACGAGTTTCTGTGCCCATTCGTATAGCAGGTCAAAATAATCCGACGCGTACGTTTCCTTCACCCATTCGATGCCAAGCCACCGCGCATCGTCTTTGATGGCCTCCACGAATTCGATTTCTTCCTTCGTTGGGTTGGTGTCGTCGAAGCGCAGGATGAGCTCGCCCTGGTTTTCCCTGGCGATGAGGTAGTCGATCATGAACGCCTTCACGTGTCCAATATGGAGGTAGCCATTCGGTTCGGGCGGCAGGCGGGTGCGGACATAGGTGAAGCGTCCTGTTTTCAAGTCCTCCGCGACGGCTTCGCGGATAAAGTCAGTTGGCTTTGTCTCTTCTATCATTTGGATCCTCGGGAACAATTGCGCGGTTTGATCGTCATTAATCCTGCCAATTATAACAAACGGCAAAGTATAATTCCATTTGGAGGCTGATATGAACGAATCTAATGAAACGCAGGAGAAATTCCTTGGGGCTTATTTCGACCGCGACTCCGTTCTCAAACTGTCGCGCTGGGCTGACCTGTTGTCGTGGATCACGCTTACGCTGTATGTGTTGACGTGGTTGTTCTCGGTGTTGCTTTTCATGTCTCAGTATGCCAATGGCATGATGGGCGACAAGGGCATGTCGTTCTTAATGGGATTAAATATGTTCTCGCCGTTCCTGACGCAATTGCTCCCGGGCGTCTTCTATTTCTTCGGCCTGCAGGCTGTATCCAAGGTGCTGCTCATCCTGCTGGATGTCGAGGATAATACCCGCCGCGGCGCACGCAAATAGCGAATAAATAATGCTTGCCCTATAAATCCTGCCATGCTACAATACCGCCCGCTGGTATAGTGGGGGCTCGTCTAATGGCAGGACGGCTGACTCTGGATCAGCTAGTAGAGGTTCGAATCCTTTGCCCCCAGCAGTAAAGACTCTCGTGTGAGGGTCTTTATTTTTTCGATTCTCACACCCCGTATGTTGTACTCGTCCCTCAAGTTCAAAAGATGAAATACTCGGAAAAGTAGGCTAATATGATTCGTTCTCTGAACCCTGATTTGCTTTCTTGGAAAGAATTAATCTAAATTGCGAAACTTTCAGGTACAACAGGGGTTAGCGCATCATATTAGTTAGGAGAATCAAGATGTCAAACGAATCGACGGACCCGAAGCCCGAATCCTTTTACGACCGCCCCAACGTGACGCAAGGTGTGATTCAGGTTGGCGCGGGCATACCCTTTGGTTTCGAAAAAGTAAGCAACGCCCAGGTTGGAATTGGCGGCGTTTATGGAACTTGGGGAGAGAGCTTTGACAACGACAATCTTCACTTTTTCATCGAGGAGAGGCTAGGTCATCCGCTCCCCGCCGACGAAAAACTGAATCTGTCCGAGTTGGGATTTCGCAGCCGACATCATATCCCGCTTGACCTGACGGCTGAGGAACATTCCCGGCTCGAGGTTGAAGTGGGAGCAACATTTCTCCGGGAAGCCATTAAAGCCTGCAATTGGGAGGCATCCGAGGTGGAAGGCGTATTGATCGGCATGAGCGCGCCACTTTCACCGGAATACCTTAATCAGATCTCAAGGGCTGCCGGGATCCGGGAGAGCGCGCTTAAAGTTGCGACGCATAAGGCATGCGATGGCTCCACCAGTTCATTGCATCTGGCGTTGAATCCTGAATTGCCGGAGAACCTGCAGTTGAGTCAAAACATCGCCCAGTCGTTATATGGAAAGAAAGTACTCGTGGGAGGGATCGAAGGCTTAAGTCGATTCGTCGGTTCATCGCATGATGCAAATGCCCTGCAGTTGTTCGGGAATGCCGCGGGCGTGATGGGAGTCATCCCCGGCAAAACGATGAAGTTCATCGCCGGCAAATCGCATGAAGTGTTCGATGAAGATGGTGTGCTGCAAGTGCAGATGTACTACCCGCACTCCAAGCTAAAAGCAGACGGCTACAATGTGGACGTGACAGAGCCGTCCGAGAACAATATCCGCGTGGCCGGCTTGATGCATGAACCACATGATGGCTCGTCGGTAGTGATGGCTGGCCCGATGGGCATGGTCAAATTGTTCGTGCGCACGGGTGTGCAGGTTGTGCGCGAGGTATACGCCTCCTATCAGGCGCGGCTGGAGGAATTGGGGATGGCCGGCAAATCGCTTGCAGTTGCCATCGTCCATCATGCCAATTATAAGATCAACAAACTCAAGGAAAAGCACTTGCAAAACGATGGGATCGTTCTGCCGATGCCGTGGCTATTAAGCGACTTTGGGAATGTCAGCGCAGCTTCGAACATGATTGCCTTCCTGCGCGCACTTCCGGGCATGAAGCCGCTCGATCACATCCTGATCGATGGTTTCGGTGCCGGCACCTATTATGACGCGCTGGCCGTGGAACTAACTGGCTGAGGCCGTTGATGTCCGTTTGACCAGTTTCCCCAGCACCTGAAGCGTGAATCGCAGACCCCGGTTGTAACCCACCGACCGGGGTCTGTTTTGTAACTAACGAGAAGAGTCGCCGTCCTGTACGTGCATCAAATTATAGGATGATAATTGCACAGGCACGGGCGCGGGTGATGTATCGGACCAAATCAAATCAGGATGTTATTCGACTGCTCTTACGTTTGAAAGCGTATGAGTTGGAATATCCCCCCCGGATGTTCGTACAACGGAGGGAGTCTTTTCACTCTCTCGTTATCCGTCTCGTTTTACATTGGTGGCGGAGGTAAAAAAAGGACACCGATGTGTCCTTTTTTGTATTAAGCGGTGGCTTTGCGTCCAAACCAGTTTTCCCATTCCCGGTTCTCCCACAGGACGAGAATGGGTGCAGCGATGAAGATCGAGGAGTAGGTTCCGCTCAGTAATCCGATCAGGAGGATGGAGGCGAATTCCTGCAGGGTTACACCTCCGAACATGATCAGCGCAAGGAGAAGGAACTCGACGGTCATCAGTTGGGTGTTGATGGATCGTTGCAGGGTTTGTATGATGGAGTGATTGACGAGGTTCTCGAAATTAAGCCGGCGGTAAATGCTGGCATTCTCCCGGATCCGGTCGAATACGACAATGGTATCCTGCATCGAGAAGCCGATCACCGTTAGTAACGCGGTAAGGAATAGCGCGTCGATCTCCCAACCGAGCAGTTTGCTCCCATATGCCGTGATGGCAAAGATGATCGCCACATCGTGGATCATCGCCAGGATGGCGCAGATGCCGTAGCGCAGCGCGTTCTGCACACCGCGGAATGACCAGGCGATGAATAGCACGACGAGCAGGGAGGAGACTACAACAGCCAAACTCGCCCGCGAAGTTACCTGTTTGCCGATACTGGGTCCCACACTATCGAAACGGACCACCTCAACTTCGCCGTATCCGTCGGTGAGGGCGGTTAAGACCGTATCGCGCGCTTCGTTGGAAAGAAATTCGGAACGGATGATGAAACTGCCGGTACTGCTGGTTTGGACCTGCACATCTTTAATGTTCGAATCATCGTACACGGCCAGTATGTCGCTGTTGGTGGGGGTCTGGCTGTTGAACATTATTTCGAGCAGGCTTCCGCCTTTGAAGTCGATCGAAAGTGGCAGGCCGCCGGTGAGCAGGATGATCAAGCCTGGCAGGATGATTAAGAGGGATAACCCGAAGAAGTAGTAGCGTTTTCCAAGAATGTTCATGATTGGTTCCTAGATGCCGATCCAGCGTTCAAAGTTCTTCGGCTTGAACACGTCGATGGCAAGAGCCAGCAGGGCTTGGGTGATGTAAAGTGACGAAAAAAGACTGATGAGTACGCCGAGAGCCAGCGTCAGTGAAAACCCCTTCACGATGGTAGCGCCAAATGTGCTCCCGAACCAGAACAGGATCACGGCTGTGATGAGGGCGGCGATGTTCGAGTCGCGAATGGAGGGCCAAGCCCGGCTCCATGCCTGATCGAATGCCTGCCTCAACGTCCTGCCGGCGCGCAATTCCTCCTTCAAGCGTTCGAAGATCAAGATGTTGGCGTCCAACGCGGAGCCGGTGCTCAGCATGATGCCGGCGATACCCGGCAGAGTGAGTGTGACCCCGATCCACTTGAACACTGCGAAAAGAATGATCGCATACAAAAGAATGGATACGTCCGCGGCTAGTCCTGGCAGGCGATAATAGATCGCCATGAAGAGCACTACGATAAAAAAGCCAACCAATCCGGCTGTAATGCTTTTTTGAAGAGAATCTTCCCCCAGCGTGGGACCAATAATGCGGGTTTCGACTACTTTGAGCGGTATTGGCAATGAACCGTAGCGCAGTTGCACAGCCAGGGCGTTTGCAGTTTCAGTGGTGAAACTGCCGCTGATCGTTCCCTGTCCGCCGGTGATAGCTGCATCGATGCGCGGAGCCGAGATCACAACTTTATCCAACACGATCGTGAGAGTCTTGCCGATATTGGCAGCCGTATGCTCTCCGAAAATTTGCGCGCCTTCGCTCGTCAAGGTGAAATCGATCCCGATCTCGCCGGTCGTTGGATCGGAGCCAACGTTTACGCTCGTGACTTCCTTGCCGGTCATGACGGTATGAAAGACCACGCCTTCACCGGGTATTTCGGAAGGTGTGCTGGCGCCGGGCAGATAATCCGTTTGCAGGATCGAACCTTCCTCGGGGCTGAAATCACCTGTGTCCACGAATTCCAGCAAGCCGGTCTGTTGGATGATATCGAGAATGGCGTCAGAATCATCCGCACCAGGGAATTCGCCCACGATCCGACGTTCTCCCGCGACCTGAATCAAGTTTTCACTTACTCCGAGGGCGTTGGTGCGGTTTTCCACGATATCGCGTGCTGTGTCCATCGATTCGCGCGTCACCTCGGTTCCGGCGGGAAGGTCGGCTTCAAGCAACACCTGCAGACCGCCCTGCAAGTCGAGACCGAGGCGGGGTTTTACGTCCCGCACGAACAGATCGGTGCTGGGGTTGAACGGATTTGGAATTGCGATTCTATCGTTCAGGTCGATCCATAAAGCAACAGCGAGAACAAACACGATCAGGATGATGCGGTTGGTGAGATTACGAATCATGCGGGGCTGGACTCCATCCAAGAAAATGTGGCGCTTGGTTTCTATAAAAGCGGAATTGTACCGCTCTGTTCAACCATTTAACGCCACGCGGCGGACATTATACTACGAACAGCTCAGGGGTACACCCATTTGTCGAACAGATCGTCCAATTCGCAGATGCACTTTATTTCCGCGAGTGCGTGAAGGGTCTCGGTAGTGGTGATGCTCCATGAAAGCGAATTAGTGTATTCCCTCATAAACGCATCGAAGGCCTCGGCTCCCATTCTATCTTTCAATTCAACGAAGAAGAGAGGTCCGCGCCCGTAAACGATCCCACTGTATTCCACACCTGTATAGTCTGCGACGGGCAGGCCGATCGGAATATCTGAACTACCGATGGAAGCCCAGCGGTCCCTAAGTGATGCGCGAAAGTCCTCCGCATATTGGCCGCCGTATTCATCAGTAAAATATTGCAGGGTGACGAATTGGGTCAGCGATTCGTCCAGCCATGGTTCGTCTAATTGGTCGCCTCCTACGAGGTTGTAAAACCACTGATGCCCGACCTCATGCACAAGAGTTGATTCAAAATAAGGGTTGGCTCTGCTGCCTTCATAGATCCACGAAGTGATCGCGATAATGCCGGGATATTCGATCCCAAGCGCCAGTGTCGGTGTAGCGACGATATCGAGCTCGCTGTACGGATAAGGTGCGTAGCGCGCGCTGAATACTTCCAGCGCGCGTGACGCGATTTCCAGGGCTGCTTGCGATCCATCCTTCAATCCTTTTGGGGCGAAACTGCGAATTGTGACTTCGCCGATCGTTAGAGTAGCTGCCTCATATTTGGAACTTGCCGCAAGGTAGAAATCGCGCGCAGGACCGCTCGCCACATTCAGGATTTGAACCTGCCCTGCCGCCTCTGAGGTGGTCGTCCGCCCGGAAGTGACAACTGTGACACCCTTTGGCGCAGTGACACGCACAAGGTAGAACGACGCGTCTGCAAAAGCAACATCGCCGGATTGCGGGGGGATCTCCGCGTTCCAGCCTTCATCGTTGTAGACAGCGATCATTGGGTACGCGTGAGCCAAAGCGAGAACGTCATCGGCGTATGCCAGGACGCCGTAATTCAGGTCGATCGATTGCGGGACGGTGACGGCGAAATCCATGTGGATGATGACGTTTTCGCCCGGCTCCAACGGCTGGGTGAGAGGAACGATCATCAGGCTGTTGTTGAGTTCGTATCGGGGCCAGGTTGCCAACTCGCCCACCCGCAGGTTCGAGATTTGCATCTTTCCGCCGAGGATGTTGGGAAATAAACGGAAGTGGATTTCATCCAGTGGGACTTCTTCGGTGTTGGTGTAGCGGACATCCTGCGTTCCTGTTACATTGAAGAAATCGTCGTCGATAGTCATTTCGATGTGATATACGCTCGCACCGCCGAGTTGATCCAGGGCGGGCTGAGCCGCAGGGACGAGGCCATCGATGAAGATGGAGAGATCATCCCATGCTGTTTCGAGGATGTTGGGCATGTTTGCGGGAGGGGGAGTCGCCGCAGTCGAGAGGACGTTACAAGAAAGTGTTACCAGGCTGAAGGTCAGAAATGAAGCGAGAAGAGGTTTCATGTGTCGAGTTTGGTGAGGAAGCCCAATGCCTTCGCGAGCACTTCGTCCGCGGTCAAGAGGTCAGTTTCGATGATGAGATTGGCGTGCTGGCGTGCGTGAGCGAGTCGGCGAAGTTGTTCATTGTGGTCCTTTTCCTGCCAGTCGAGTTTCCTGCGTGCGGTGCTGTTTTCAAAGGAGGAGTGAAGATAGATCAACACATCCGGCTTGGTGATGATCTGCCACATGGCTTGCACGTAGGAATGTTCCTGGGCGATGTGCCGGCAGGTGTAGCCGCGTTGTTCGAGACCCGCCATCAGCGTGGATTTCCCAGACCCGCAGGGACCCACGATGCCGATCAGTCTCTTTGTACTTGGAGGCTCCATCGTTACTGGCTGTGTTGCATTAACTTTCTCAATTGCTCCGGTCCACCGAGAACGGCAAGCGTGTCGCCTGCGTTCAACAGTTTCGAATCCTTGGGGTGGATCTCGGACTGATGGTCGTGCCGGTGAAGGATGACATTAAGTTTGTAGTTATCCTCCACATAACCAACCGTTTTGTTCGCAAGCCGCGAGGAAGGCGAGATGGTAAAGCGGGCAAGGCTGAGCTGTTGGCCCTCGATGGAGATGGGATTCGTGACGTCGGCCCCTGCCGCGGCGGCCGCAAAGACTGGTGCCGCCATTTCGGTGGCGCTCAATGCGATGAAACCGAATTGCTCGCGCAACGCCTGCGCGAAATCCTGATCGAAGATGCGGATAACCACCTGAATCGTCGGGTTGAGCGTGCGCGCTTTCAGCGCGATCTGCAAGTTCATCGCGTCGTTCTGACTCGCAAGAATGATCGTGTGTGCGGTTTTTATGTTCGCTGCTTCCAGCGTGGCGGGGCGGGTGGCGTCGGCTTGAATCACTGGTATTTTCATTTTCTGCACCGCGCTGATCAGATCGGTCGCCGGGTCGAGCTCAACCACGACCATCTGCCTGTTCATATCGCGCATTTTTTGAATGATGCGAAAACCCAGATGCCCCAACCCTACGACGATGGTATGTTTTTTCATGGTGGATGCGACAGCCATCTCCCACTCCTTGTTGCGCGCCCGTCGGTTGAAGAACAGGCTTCCAAAGTCTGCCAACCCGAGGGCAAGCGCGCTGATGCCGACGATCGGCATGAAAATATGAAAGAGCTGCAAGTAAATACTGTTTGGAAAATCGCCGTTGAATTGAAAGAAGGCGGAGGTCAGGGCAATGTAAACCGCCTCCGTAAGTCCGTCTACGGGTTCGCCAACGCTGGCGGCAATTGACGAATAGGCGTATGCCGCAAGCAACACCGTAATGGCAAGTAAGGCAACCGGCGTACGGAATTCATTGATCAGAATGACCGTGTCGCGCCAGGTTGCCATCCAGTTCTGGAGGGTGGATTTCATAACTCGCTGGAGCGCTCGATCGGCAGGCGAACTGTCATACGACGGACAGCATCGCCGTCGCGCGGCGAAAATTTGAACACAACCACACTGATGTCATCTGCTGGACGGTTATCGTCGAGGCTCACCGCTTGTGCGAGGAGCGAATCTGCGAGCAACTGTGCGCCGGGGTCCTGGTCCTCCAGCACGGAGCGAATGGTTTCGCCCACATCCATCGGTTGGCCGCGGCGTTGGCCGGCGTGAGTCAAACCGTCGGTGTGGATGACGATGGTTAAACCGGGCTCGATCGGAAGTTCCGTAATGAGCGGGCGCACATCACGTGAGGTGCCAAGCGGGATGCTTTCCGAATCGATCCTATCCACTTGCTCATCTCGGCAAACGTAAACGGGTGCGGGATTATTGCGAGTCAGAACGACGGTGCGGCTGTGGAGGTCCAGGGAGGCGATGTTCAACGTGCTGATGACTTTCCCCTGTTTGTCTGTGAACAACGCGTCCGAGGCGGCGCGCGCGGCGGCTCCATCACGTACGCCCTCGGCCAGCAAGCCGATCACTTTTCTTACCACCATTTGCGACACCGCTTTAGCGCCGCGCCCGGAGGTTTGACCGTCCGCGAGAACGACTGAGAGTCCTCCGTTTGGGCGTTCGACCACTTCGAGCGTGTCGCCGCTTTCAGAGGTGGCGTATTTGTTTATCTTTGCAACTGCGATCTGCAACTCCATGGCTTGATTTTACTATGGAGTTACTCCCCTCCGCTGCCAGTGGGTCAAGCAGAGGTATTGCCCATTCTGAGCGCGAGTACCCCGCTTTGGTCTCGCTGATCTACCTAACCCGTCCTTGACGAGCCAACATGCACCCGCTATAATCTCCGCGCTGTCGTCAGAACCGTAGTGCCGACTTTAGTCGGCACTACTCAATTCATCAAGGAGTAAGACCAATGCCTCCACATCCAAAACGCAAGCACTCGAAGAGCCGCCGGAACAACCGCCGCGCACACGATGCCTTGCAGCCTCGCAACCTCATCGCCTGCTCGAACTGCGGTTCCATGCGCCTTCCGCACACGGTGTGCCCAAATTGCGGATTTTACGAAGGTCGCGAAGTGGTTGAAGTGAAGAAAGAGAAGAAGAAATCAGAGTAGGGCGAGACTAACTTGCTCAAGGGCGGGTCGTGACGAACACGACCCGTTTGTGTTTTAAGAAATATGAAAATTTCTTCCCAGATCACCGCGTTCCTCTTTCCAGGCCAGGGCTCGCAAACGGTCGGCATGGGCAAGGACCTCGCCGCGCACTATCCGGTTGCCAGACAACTATTCGACGAAGCCGATGCGCTTTTCGGCCGCTCTTTTTCACAGCTCCTGTGGGCCGGACCGGATATAGAACTCAACGAAACGGTGAACACGCAACCCGCGTTATACCTTCATTCGGTGGCGGCCTGGAACGTTTTTGCGCATCTTTATCCCGACGTAAAGCCTGCCTTCCTTGCGGGGCATTCCCTCGGCGAGTTATCTGCGCTTACCGCGTCTGGCGCGTTACCGTTCGCGGACGGACTCAAACTCGTCCGCACCCGCGGCGAACTGATGAAGCGCGCCGGGGAACTGAATCCCGGCGGCATGGCGGCAATTCTCGGTGTGGACATTCCAACCCTCGAACGAGTCTGTGTCGAGGCAAGCACTCCTGACGAAATCGTACAAGTCGCCAACGATAATTGTCCTGGTCAGGTGGTGATCTCCGGTCACAAGCCCGCGCTCGAGCGCGCCATGGCCTCTGCCAAAGCAGCGGGCGCAAAGCGTGCAGTCGCGCTGGCAGTGAGTATCGCGGCGCATTCTCCGTTGATGGACTCGATTCAAAGCGAATGGAATGCGGCAGTCGATGCGTGCGTCATGAACGACCCCTTGATCCCCGTGATTGGCAATGTCCATGCGAAGCCGATGAAATCTGCAGATGAATTGCGCGCAGACATCAAAGCGCAGATGCAGTCGCGCGTGCGCTGGACCGAGTCGGTGGAGATGATGCGCGCGATGGGCACTCAAGCGTACGTCGAGGCGGGAAGTGGGGATGTGTTGCTCGGTCTCGTCAAGCGGATCGATTCGTCTGCAGGCCGTTATCCGTTGGGAAAGCCGGAAGACTTTGCCACGTTGGACGGTTAGCTCAACCATCTTTTGGAACCGGATGGCGCGCTGCTTTACAAAACCCGCCTTCGGGTTAATTTGCTATACTGTTCATAATCATGACAAACCTAGAATCTCGAATTTCAGATGCGAAGAAATCCATCACTGGAAATGAGTCCCTGCTCGATATGCTCGACACCGAGGCAGCAACCACACTGTTGAAATGGGGCATTGAGCTTGCGGGAGGAATCGCGCAGAGCACGGAAGGAATGGATGACCTGTCGGCGCAGGTGAACATGGAGTCGCGGCTCAAAGCCGTGAGGCAATTCATGCGTGCGGTTGGGAACTGGGCGGCTGGGAACTATGCCGATTCAGATGGCCGAACGATTTTGAAAAACAAGTTGTTGGAGCAAGTACAGACCATGGATCTCGTAAAAATCAGAATCCCCACCGGGAGCGACCTTGAAAAACAATTGACCGTGGTTCGTCAGTCGCAGGTGCAAGCAATCCTAGGGCTAAAAGATTTCCTGAGTGCATCGGGATAATCAGACGATGTCGAGGCGGCGGAGGATCTCGCGTACGAACGCACTGGGAACGATCGCCGGTCTGATCGTCGTTTGTGTGCTTAGCGTGATCGCCGCGATTACCGGACTTGGAACCGGTGCCGAGACTCCGTTATCCGCCACGCCGACATCGCTGATCGACCCCTCTACTACTCAGACCCTACCCATCGAAACCCCTGTGATCGCGCCAACGCTTGAGCCTCAAGGCGGCGGGTGGTGGGAGGTTTATTTTACAGATCGTTTCACCATCAATGACCCCTCGCAATGGCAGATCTCGGTCGTGGGTAGATTGATCGAAAAGATCAACGCCGCTCAGAACAGCATTCACATCGCGGCATTTGAATTCAATCTGGACCCGGTCGCTGATGCATTGATCGCGGCGCGGCAGCGCGGCGTGGATGTGCGCTGGGTGACGGACGATGAACACGGCCTCGAGGCAGACGCGGAACCGGGCCGCGGTCAGTTCGGCAGGTTGCAGAACGCGGGAATCGAAGTCCGCGCGGACGATCGCTCCGCGTTGATGCACAACAAGTTCATAATTTTCGATTATCAGACCGTGTGGACGGGTTCGACCAACCTGACCAACAACGCGGTATTCAAACAAGAGAACAATGTGCTCGTGATTCATTCACCGGCCGTCGCCGCCATGTACGAAAAGGAATTTCAGGAGATGTGGGATGGACAGTTCGGTCCGCGATCCCCATCGCAGTTGGCGGAACAGGCTGGCACGGTCGAAGGAACGCCCGTGTGGGTCGTCTTCACGCCGGAAGACGGCGCGCTCGAGCAGGCGATCATCCCGATCGTCAATGCGGCACAGCTCGAGATCCGTTTCCTTGCCTTCAGTTATACCGATTTCCCGCTCGCCAGCGCGATGATCCAGCGCGCCCAGAACGGAGTTGGCGTTGCCGGCGTGTTTGAGCGGGTGGGCAGCGATACAGACGCCGCAGAATTCGATACACTTTTTTGCGCAGGGATCGGGGTGCGGCGGGACGGGAATCCGAGTTTCATGCACAATAAAGTGATCATCGTTGACCAGCGTTATGTGATCACGGGCTCGTTGAATTATTCCACCAGCGCCGAGGAGAGTAACGACGAGAATGTGATCGTGCTCGATCACGCCGGGATCGCCCGGCTTTACCTGCAGGAATTTGACCGAATTTGGGCACAATCCGTCGACCCGGAGCCAGGTACGGTCATCTGTCAGTAACCTGACAGGATGAATCTCAATCCCTCCGTAACCGGTCTGTGTTAATATAATGGCGAGGTATCGCACTCAACAATACGCCGGTGTCCGTACATCCAATCTCTCGAGGTGATCAATGAATATGGCGAAAAACGGTAAAACTCCCACGGAAAATGCCGCGCAGGTACGCCGCGCAAACTATGATCTTTCGAACCATGGTATCTCTGGTTTAAGGGTTGCGTATTGGAACCTTCCGACGGAAGGTTTGTATGAAGAAGCCGTATTCCGCGGGGAGGGCGCCACCACCGAGGGTGGACCGTTCGTGGCTCACACCGGCAAGCATACGGGCAGGTCGCCAAACGATAAATTTGTGGTGAAGCATATTGATTCAGAGAACAACATCTGGTGGGGCTCGTACAACCGTCCGTTCGATGGCGCGAAATTCGACGAGTTATACAACCGCATGACCGGGTATCTCACGAGTCGCGATGTGTTCGTGCAGGATGTGTACGCCGGTTCAGACCCGAAATACCGATTGAACGTCCGGTTCATCACCGAAGAAGCGTGGCATAGCATGTTCATCCGCAACATGTTCATCCTGCCTGAATCCGAAGACGAGATGAGGAATTTCATGCCGGGTTTCACCATCGTTGATGTGCCAAGCTTCAAGGCGGAGCCCGCACGCGATGGGACGCGGACGGAAACATTCATCCTTCTAAATCTTGAACGCAAATTGGCGATCATCGGTAACACGCAATACGCGGGCGAGATGAAGAAGTCGATCTTTACCCTGTTGAATTACCTGCTTCCGCTTCAAGGCGTGATGTCTATGCACTGCTCTGCAAACGTGGATCCCAACGATCCCAACGATGTCGCGTTGTTCTTTGGTTTAAGCGGTACAGGCAAAACGACACTTTCCGCCGACCCGACGCGCCGACTTATCGGCGACGACGAACACGGCTGGAGCGACGAGGGCATCTTCAACTTCGAAGGTGGATGTTATGCCAAGGTGATCGGACTCTCGCAGTCGGCGGAACCGCAAATTTACGCGACGACACGCATGTTCGGAACGATTCTCGAGAACGTGCCGTTTGATTCGGCTTCCCGTCAAATTAATCTCAACGACGATTCGATCACCGAGAATACGCGCTCCTCCTATCCGCTGACGTTCATCCCCAATTCGGTACCTGAGAAGAAAGCCGGCCACCCGAAGAATATCGTCTTCCTCACCGCGGACGCAACCGGCGTCATGCCGCCGATCGCGCGCCTGTCGGTGGATCAGGCGTTGTACCAGTTCATTTCCGGGTATACCGCCAAACTGGCGGGGACCGAAGCGGGCATGGGTAAGGAGCCTGTCGCAACGTTTTCCGCGTGCTTTGGCGGTCCGTTCATGGTGCATCATCCCTCGAAGTATGCCGAGTTATTACGAAAGAAAATTGAAAAGCACGATGTGAAGTGCTGGCTGGTAAACACCGGCTGGGTCGGCGGACCGTACGGCGTCGGCAGCCGCATTTCGATCAAGCACACGCGCGCGCTGTTGAACGCGGCGTTGACGGGCAAGCTCGATTCAGTGGAGTACAAGGTTGATCCGGTGTTCGGCTTCGAAGTTCCCATCACCTGCCCCGGTGTTCCTGACGATGTGCTCGACCCATCCTTCGCTTGGAAGGACAAGACTGACTACGAACTCAAATATAAAGCCCTTGCCCAGAAGTTCATAGATAATTTCAAGAATTTTGCGGACCAAACACCAAAGCGAGTCCTTGAAGCAGGACCGCGTGTGTAAAGAATAAACCCTCCGAGTTAACCCGGAGGGTTTATTTTCTAATTCTTTTTCAACTGCTTTCTTGCCAGCCGGTTGAGCAGTTCGAGTAGTTCTTGCATTTTTTCATCGTCGGGCGAATCATTGGTGACTACGGTATGCTGCCATTTGCCTGCTTCGACGGTGATGGTGTAGGTGAAATCGTCGGTCATAGCAGAATCGCTTTTCAATTTTGCCGGCAGTTCGGCGAATTCCAAATCGTCGAGTAATTCTTTGAGCGTATCTGCCTGCTCCTCGGAGAGGTCGTGCATATCGAGGTCCGCCGCGAGATGCATGTTGGCAAACCCGCCCGTGCGTTCGAATCTGATTCGTTCCACTTCCATTTGAAACTCCTTGCCTTGTTTGGATGGGGTCACAGACCCCATCCATTGATTGACCGAAGTTCTCGTTTGTTTCGCGTAAAAGGAACGAACCATCAAAGCAGTGAGACCTGCGGTCACATTTCGGCGGGGACAGGAGTCCCGCGCCGAACCTGGCGTTATCTGGCAGGCGCGGCGCCGATGAATCGCAGCGTCGCCTCCAGGCAACCGGGTTCGGTCGTGCCTCCGCTGCCGCCAACGGTTAACCCGACTCCCGCCCAGCCGTTCTTGACCGCCTTTTGTTCGAGGCTCCCAGCGCCGAACAACTCTCCCGCCGTCTGATAGGTGAGGTCTGCGCATTGCTGAAAGTTCGAGTTCTCGCCAAGTTTGTCACGCAGCGTCACATACCAGATCTGCCCGGCTTTTTCCCATGCGAAACCGCCGAGTTCGACGGCGGTGAGATAGAACGCGTAATTGGGGATTCCCGAATTGATGTGCACGCCGCCGTTGTCGCTGACCGTGTTGACGTAATCGCGCATATGCGCCGGTTGCGGGTCCTTGCCCAACACGGGATCGTTGTAGGCGGTGCCCGGCGCTTTCATTGTGCGAATGCCGACGCCGTTCACGTTTTCGGTGAGCAAGCCCGCGCCGATGATCCAATCCGCTTCGGAAGCGGTCTGGCGAAGTTGATACTGTTTCACCAGTGCGCCGAACACATCGGACATGGATTCGTTCAGCGCGCCCGGCTGTTGTGAATAGACGAGCTTGGCTTCGAATTGCGTCACGCCGTGCGTGAGTTCGTGACCGATGATATCGATCGCTATGGTGAAACGGTTGAAAAGCCGTTCGTCGACGGGAAGATTCTCGTCGCCGTCGCCGTAGACCATTTGCTTGCCATCCCAAAATGCGTTGTCGTATCCGGTCCGATAATGCACGGTCGAATCGAGCCGCATGCCGTTATTGTTGATGGAATTCCTGCCATACACATCCTTGAAGAGGTCATACGTAATGCCGCTGCCGTCGTACGCCTCGTTGACCGCTGCGTCCGCGCCGGGCGGATCGCCCTCCCTGCGGACCGGTGTGCCGGGCAGCGAGGTGCCGTTCCTGACGTCGTAGACGACGCGTTCTTTATTGCCGTCGATCGCCCGCGGAACGGTGGAGGTGAAGAGTTCCTTGAGGCTGGCGCGCATTGCACGTTCCGCGCGGAGTTGATACGCGACAGCGATGTTGTCCATCGCTTTTTCTTTTTGGGTGGGGGTGCCGTTCGTCGCAATTTCCTTCAGCATGTGCTCCGGAAGGATGCATTCGATAGGGTGGCGGTGGCTATGCATGAGATTGTGTCCTTTCGTAATGGCGGAGAAACAAACGATTTCAGTATACGTCGTTTTGAAACGAATTTCAACTCCTTAAACCACACTCAACAGTGTTTGTTTTTGCTCCACGCTTTCGCCGGGTTTGACCTTGATGCGACTCACCCTGCCGTCCCGCGGAGATTTTAATTCGTTCTGCATTTTCATCGATTCGAGTATGAGCAGCACCTGTCCCTTTTTGATCTCCTGCCCATCTTCGACAGGCACGGCGACCACCAGTCCGGGCATCGGGGCTTTGAGCAGGTATTCACCGCTCTCTGCAACGCTTCCGCCGGCTGCGGCCCGCAAGCGCTTCTCACGTTCATCTTCAACGGTGACCGGATACAACCGTCCGCGCAGGAGCACTTGCCAATTGTCGTCACCGCGCGCGATGTAGGATTCGTGCGATCTGCCGTCTGCGATCAACGAGTAGACCGGTTGTCCGCTGACGGATTCAAAATCGATCTGATATGTCTTGCCGTTGACCGTGATGTGCTTGTCGTCAACGATATCAACCTCGAACTCCTTGCCTTCAACGGTTGCGATGTACTTCATCGGTGCATCCTTTCCCAGCGGCCGACCCACTTCCAGTTGCTCGCATCTCTTTCGTTCCGTTGCACGAATTGGGCGGCGATCTCCGTCTCGTGATGCGCCGCCAACGTGGCAAGAATTGCCGCTACCTCCGAAAGATCCTGCCGGCTCTCTTCCGCTTCCTCCATTGAAAATCGTTCTTCCACGAAGCGCGTATCGTATTGTCCGCCCATGAAGCGGTGCGAATCCATCATGATCTGGTGAAAGGGAATGTTCGTCCGCACACCGACGATGCGATATTCCTCAAGCGCGCGCCGCATCCGCAAAATGGCTTGCGCGCGCGTCTCGCCCCAGACGATCAGTTTTGCGATCATGGGGTCGTAGAAGGGGGTGATCTCAAAGCCCGGGTATACGCCCGTATCCACGCGCACACCGGGGCCGGTGGGGAGCAGGCTGTGCGTGATCCGCCCGGTCGAGGGCATGAAGTTATTATGTGGATCCTCGGCATTAATCCGGCACTCGATGGCGTGACCGTTGTATTTCACCTCGTCTTGTTTATAACTGAGCGGCCTGCCGCGCGCAATTCGGATCTGTTCCTTCACAATGTCAATGCCCGTGATCATTTCGGTCACGGGATGCTCCACCTGAAGGCGCGTGTTCATTTCGAGGAAGTAATAATTCTTGTCTTTATCGAGCAGAAATTCTATGGTTCCCGCGTTGACGTAATCGACCGATTGCGCGGCTTTTACTGCAACGCTTCCCATCCTCGCACGGAGATCATCGTCGACCGCCGAGGAGAGCGCCTCTTCAAGAAGTTTCTGATGACGGCGCTGAAGCGAGCATTCCCGCTCACCGAGGTAGATGACATTCCCGTGCGTGTCAGCGAGGATCTGGATCTCGATGTGTCTCGCACCGCTGATGAGTTTTTCAAGGTAGACGTTACCGTCCCCGAATGCGGATTCCGCCTCGCGTCGCGCCGACTGGAGGAGGGTCGGCATCTCTTCAAGGCTGGTCACCTCCCTCATGCCCTTTCCGCCGCCGCCCGCAGTCGCCTTGATCAACAACGGAAAACCGATCTCCGGCGCTTTGGCGAGCAATTCATCGTTCGTCATATTGCCGACATCTTCAGTGCCGGGCACAACCGGAACACCAGCTTTGATCACCGTCGCGCGAGCCTCGGCTTTATCGCCCATCGCCGCGATGGATGATGGCTTGGGTCCGATGAACGCAATACCAGCCTCCTCGCACGCCGCGGAAAAATCTTCGCGTTCAGCAAGGAAGCCATAACCGGGATGGATCGCATCCGCTTCGGATTTGCGGGCGATGTCTATGATCTTGTCCGCACGCAAGTACGAATCCCGCGACGGCGCGGGACCCAGTAAATAAGCTTCGTCTGCGTAACGAACGTGCAGTGCGCGGCGGTCTGCCTCGGAATACACCGCGACGGTTTCGATCCCCAATTCCCTGCAGGCGCGGATGATGCGGACAGCGATCTCGCCTCTATTTGCGACCAGAACTTTTTTGAACATGACACCTCACGATGTCTTTGCGAGGAGGGTTTCAACCCGACGAAGCAATCTTCCGGAATTCTTGGAGATTGCTTCGTCAAAAGTTTGCCCTCGCAAGGACATGTTACAACGGAATATTCCCGTGCTTCTTGGCCGGGTTGGCATCGCGCTTGTTGCCGAGCATTTCGAGCGCGTTGATCAGGCGCGCGCGGGTTTCCCTTGGTTCGATCACATCGTCGATGTAGCCGCGCTCTGCAGCCACGTAGGGGCTGGCAAATTTCTCGCGATAGTCGGCGACCAGTTCCGCCTTCCGCTTGACCGGGTCTTTCGCTTTTTCAAGCTCCTTGCGGAAGATGATGTTCACCGCGCCGTCCGGCCCCATCACGGCGATCTCGGCGGTGGGCCAGGCGAGGTTCACGTCACTGCGGATGTGTTTCGATGACATCACGCAATAAGCACCGCCGTACGCTTTGCGAGTGACGACGGTCAATTTTGGAACCGTCGCTTCGCAGTAGGCATACAACAGTTTCGCGCCCGAGCGGATGATGCCGTGATGTTCCTGGTATGTTCCGGGCAGAAAGCCCGGCACATCTTCGAAGGTGATGATCGGGATGTTGAATGCGTCGCAGAAACGGACGAAGCGCGCGCCTTTTTCGCTCGCGTCGATATCGAGCACGCCAGCCAGCACGGCGGGTTGATTTGCCACAATCCCTACAGAGTGTCCGCCCAGCCGCGCAAAACCCACTACGATATTCGCGGCGTAATTTTCGTGGATCTCGAAGAACTGGCTGTTGTCAACGGTCAAGCGGATGACTTCCTTGATGTCGTATGGTTTGTTCGGGTCATCGGGAATGATGTTATCCAGCGCGGCGTCCATGCGCAGGGGATCGTCGCTGCCCGCCATGAACGGCGGGTCTTCCATGTTGTTTTGCGGCAGATAACCCAGCAATTTTCGAATCAGGAACAAGGTGTCGGCCTCGTTTTCGGCGGCAACGTGACATACCCCGGACTTTTCGGAGTGGACGCTTGCCCCGCCCAACTCCTCCTGTGTCACCTCTTCATGCGTTACGGCTTTCACGACATCGGGACCGGTAACGAACATGTAGGAGGTATTTCGCGTCATGAATATAAAATCGGTAAGCGCCGGGGAATACACTGCGCCGCCTGCACAAGGTCCCATGATCGCTGATATTTGTGGGATGACCCCCGATGCCATGGTGTTTTTCAGGAAGATGTCGGCATAGCCCGCCAGCGACACAACGCCCTCCTGAATGCGTGCGCCGCCAGAGTCGTTCAAGCCGATCATTGGTGCGCCATTTTTCATTGCCAAATCCATTACTTTGCAGATCTTTTCCGCGTGCACTTCGCCGAGACTTCCGCCAAACACAGTGAAATCCTGCGAAAACACGTAGGCAAGCCTGCCCTCGATCGTGCCCCAGCCGGTGACCACGGAATCGCTCATGAACTTTTGTTTATCGAGATCAAAATCGTGAGTGCGGTGTTGGACGAATGCATCCAGTTCCCGGAACGAGCCCTTATCCAGCAAGAGGTCGATTCTCTCACGGGCGGTCAGGCGTCCCTTGGCGTGCTGTGCCTTGATCCGGTCTTCACCGCCGCCGAGGCGTGCCTTGGCCTTAAGTTCCTGCAGTTTCTGTACGTTTTTCTGCTTGTTCATTTTCCTCGCTCGTGATGAATTGGTTTTTTGTGCCCGGAAGGTACACCGCAAGAATAATTACCGCCAGCAAAAGTGTTGTCGCGATCAGAACAAATCCGGTGTTCGACGGCGCGGTATGAAAGAAAATCCGCTCGACCCAGAATTGACCATACCATAGAACGGCGGCGGCGAGCAGGGCGGATCGCGCCCGGCGTTTGCGCGTTGCGAGCATGCGATACAGCACGACACCTGCGATGCACCAGACTGCTCCTCCGATCGAAAGGTACAACGGGCTGAGACTTGACTCGAACTCCGTCAGCACATCCCACCAGCGCAGAGCGGCGGCGAAGCGCAAGGCGCCCCACGCTGATAGCAATAACACCAGCCATAGGAGCAGGGTTACACTCGCCGGTCTAGGTTGTGACATGGGTCCTTTTGTCAGCGGATTCTCCGCAGTTCAACTGCGAACGATCCGGCATCGGGAGGGGAATCAATTTCCACAGGCGAAAGAAGCGGTGATTCATTTGTCTCCTACGTAGCGGAGGAGTTCTTTGCCCCCGTAAGACACATCAGTGGGGGTTAGGTACTCATTGAATTGCCCGTCATAGGGCTGGCGATCCAGAATAGCGGGATTCGCCAACACATAGTCCAGACCAATGCTCGCGAGGTACTCGCCGGCTGTGCCGTTTTGCAAATGCTCGAAGTACTTAGGACTGTTGATGAGTCCGTCCATATTCAGGACGGTACGGTCCTGGATGAAATAGCCAACGTTGCCGCCGCCGGTAAAACCGATCAGGCTACCGGGTTCCGTGTGCTGTTCAAGCAGTGTGGCGATCTCCATCATCGGCATGTCAGCAGGCCAGCGGTTGTATTGCATGGTGAGCTGGATGCCCGACCAGTATGTTTGCCCCAGATTGAATCCGAACAGCAGGGCGACGACCCATGCGGCTTGTTGACGATACTTGTATCTCCTCGTGAGCGTGAACAGCAAACCCAGCGCGAAACAGATGATCAGAATCGCGCCGATACGTTGAGTGACCCAATACCACTCCTTGAAGGCGGAATATCCGCCGGAGTGATAGTAAATTGCCTGTAAAATCGAACCGCAAACGAGCGGAATGAAGCTCACGCGGATTAACGCCAACCTGCTTTTGCCCTTGTTGACGAGCAAAAGCAACAAGAAGAGGATGAGCGCGATCGTGAGGGCGAGCAGATAGTTTGACTCAATTTCAATCGTGCGATCTGAAAATTGTTTGACGTAGCCGCCGATGCCGTTCGCGAGCGGCGTCCATGCAAGACCGTCACCCTGAAAGTTGATGCCGAAGAAATCCAATGGGCTGCGCGTGGCGCCGCCGTAGACGCGCGCTGGAAACGAGCCCCACCAACGTTTGATCTGCCCGCTGACGGGTGAGAACGCGCCGAAGGTGAACTTGCTCCAGAGCATGTAAAGGGCTAACAAGCCGTAGGCAACTCCGAAAAATGCCAGCCCGTCTTTCATCCACGCGTGCAGGTTTTGCTTTAGTTCGACAAGGGGTTGCGGCTCGCGGATATCGTCGCGGTGTCGACCGCGCAGAAGCACGTACGCCACGCGCGGCAACCCTAGGAACAGGAGGGTGAATATCAGATCCAACAAAATCACGGTGCGTGGAAACCCCGGGAAGTGGTTGGCGAGAGAAAGTCCGAGCATGGCGACACTGACGACGGCGGATCCAGCCACCGACGCGAGAACGAGGCGAAGTGTCCACGTGCGATAATTGGAGTACGCGCCGCGTTGGTACAAGCCGAACAGAAATCCCAGGGGGATTTTTACCGCCAAGCCAAGCGCAACCATGCTGACAGCCACCGTCGAATACTCGTAATATTCCGGCAGGTCCAGCCGGAGAATGAACGAGAGGAAAACGGATGCCGCGACAGCGACCAGGTCTAGCGGCAGGAAGTAGCGGAGCAGGTGACCCCGAAAGACGACCCAAATTCCCGCCAGCCCCACGAAGAAGACCAGATCGAGGCGGCTGAAGATGGTCAACGCGCCGACCAGGCCGAGCGCGGCAAGTTGTCTTGTGGTCACCCGGCTTAAGCGGCGGTTCGATTCGAATTCGTTGAGTTTGGATAGCACCAGCACAATGAAAAATGCAGCGATACCTGATTCCAAGCCCTGCATGTAGAGGTTGCCCAAAATGTCGAAACTGAAAGCCCAATACAACGCGGCAACGGCTCCGATGGCAGGTGCAAAGACTTTGCCCAGCAAGCGATATAACAATATCGCAGTCGAAACCTGCAGCGCGCTCATCACGAGCAGGAGGATGCGGAGGGGGAGAACAAGATCGAACCGCGCCAGCGCAAATATCGGGACGCAAACCAGCATCCACAGTGGATGATAACCATTGGTCTTGTTGATACCGTCGAAGGTGGAGCCGTGCCCCTCGCTGATGTTCTGAGCGACCTTGAAATAATAGTAGGCGTCGTCGCGTGTGAACCAGCGGAGGGAAAAGTTCTGCGCATCCGAAAGCGCGGCGTAGACGCTCATGGACATCACAGCAACGATAAGAATAATTTCAAACCA
>CAZFDL010000028.1:0-21787 GCA_964517905.1 uncultured Anaerolinea sp.
TCGCCCTTTGTACAACGTTCTCAACCGTAAAGCCAAACTCCTCGAAGATGACTTTGTAGGGGGCGGATGCGCCGTAATGGTCGAGTCCCAGCACAGACTTGGCGTATCGCTCCCAGCCGAGGGTTACACCGGCCTCTACAGCGAGCCGCGCATTGATATTTTTCGGCAACACCGACTCTTTGTACAGGTCATCCTGTATCTCGAACAATTCCCAACTTGGGAATGACACCACGCGTACACCCCGACCGTCCTTGTGAAGTTTCTGGGCGGCATCCATAATTAAACTTACTTCTGAACCGGATGCCATCAAAATAATTTCTGGTGTGCCAAAATCTTTCAACACATACGCACCTTTGGATAAACTGGAGGATTGTCCTCCTTCCAGCGTTGGCACGGCTTGACGGGTAAGCGCAAGTGCAGTCGGTCCGTTACGACGTGAGATCGCTACCTTCCACGCCTCGCGAACTTCGTTCGCGTCCGCAGGGCGAATCGTCACCAGGTTCGGAATCGCCCTCAACGCGGCAAGCTGCTCGACGGGCTGGTGCGTCGGCCCGTCCTCACCGAGGCCAACCGAGTCATGGGTGAAAATAAAGATCGTCGGGATGTGTGAAATCGCAGCGATTCGAATCGCGGGTTTCATATAATCGGAGAAGATCAGGAAGGTGCCGCCATACGCGATGACGCCGCCGTATAGATTCATGCCGTTCAAGACCGCGCCCATGGCATGTTCACGCACACCGAAATGGAAGTTGCGCCCGTCGGGTGAATCTTTTTGGAAGGCAGGACTGCCGTCGATCTTGGTGTTGTTCGAGGGCGCCAGGTCGGCGGAGCCGCCAATGAGTTCGGGCAGAATCGGCGCAAGCGCGTTGATGATTTTTCCAGAGGAGGCGCGCGTCGCCATGCCTTTAACATCCGCAGGGAACTTCGGCAATTCAACGTCCCAGCCATCGGGGAGTTTTCCATCCAATCGACGCGATAACTCGGAACCCAGTTCGGGAAATTTTTGCTTGTACGAAACGAATTTCGTTTCCCATCCATCCTCGTGGATTCTACCGACCTTCACAGCATTCCTATAAAACTCCAGCACATCCTCCGGGATGAAAAATCTTGGATCCGTAGGCCAGCCTAGATTTTGCTTGGCTGCATTCAACTCTTCATCACCGAGCGGTTCGCCATGAGCTTTTGCCGTCCCTTGTTTCTTTGGCGCGCCGAATCCAATCGTGGTTCGGCACATAATGATCGATGGGCGCTCGTCAAGTTTCGCGGCTTGAATTGCCTGATCAATCGCTTCCACGTCATTACCATCGGGGACAGTTTGCACGTGCCAGCCGTATGCCTCAAAACGCATGGCACGATTTTCCGTGAAGGCTAAATCAGTCGAGCCGTCAATCGAGATGTGATTATCATCATACAAATAAATGATTCGTCCGAGTCCCAAATGTCCCGCCAGCGACGCGGCTTCAGAGGCGACGCCCTCCATCAGATCGCCGTCTGTCACGATTCCATAAATATTCGATTGGATCAGTTCGTGATCGGGTTTGTTGAACATTGCGGCAAGATGACTCGCCGCGATGGCCATTCCCACGCCTTGTGCAAAACCCTGCCCGAGCGGACCGGTCGTCACTTCAACGCCGGGGGTGAGTCCATATTCGGGGTGACCCGGCGTGATGCTACCGAATTGGCGAAAATTCTTGATATCCTCGAGGCTCACGTCGTACCCCGTCAAATGGAGGAGCGAGTAAAGGAGCATCGAACCATGCCCACCCGAAAGAATGAAGCGGTCGCGTCCCATCCATTTTGGGTTACGCGGGTTGTGTCGCAGGTGGCGGGTCCAAAGCGTGTACGCCATCGCCGCGGCGCCCATGGGCAAACCAGGGTGACCCGAATTGGCTTGCTGCACGGCGTCTGCCGAGAGAAATCTTAATGTGTTGATCGCACGGATTTGAAGGTCTGTTGGCATATTAACTCTGACGAGTGGAGATGGTTCGATTGTACCATCGTGAAAGTAAGATTTCACCCGTCCATAGACACAAGAATCGTGATGACATCACGAAGAGTTTCTTACGCGGTTATATTGATCTTGGGACTCGTTTGGATCTACCTGAGCGCAGACGGATCGAACGCTTCGTCCTCAGGGACCTCTGCCGCGCCCCAGCAAGGATTCCTCGCCCCCGATTTTGAACTCGCAACCACGACGGGCGAAATTATCAAACTTTCTGATCTGCGCGGGCAAGCCGTGCTCGTCAATTTGTGGGCAACGTGGTGCCCGCCATGCCGCGCGGAGATGCCTGCCATCGAAAAAGTGTACAACGAATACAAAGACGAAGGTTTCGTCGTACTGGCTGTCAACATGACCTATCAAGACACGCCGCAGAAGATCGCGCCGTTCATCGCTGAGCATGCGCTGACCTTTCCTGTCCTCCTTGATGAAAGCGGTGACATGGCGAGTGCGTATCAACTGCGCTCCCTGCCGTCGTCTTATTTCATCACACGTGACGGAGTCATCAACGAGGTCGTCATCGGCGGACCGATGTCGGAAGCCTTGTTGCGGACTAGGGTGGAAAGCATCCTGAAATGATCGAAGCTTTCCGGGCTCTCTTCGCCGCTCCCCGCGATCTCATTCTCGTGGTCGCCGCACTGTGGATCGGACTCGCTCTCGCCGAAAAACGGAGCGAACGTCACGGCGTCACGAAAGATGCGCTCAACAATCTAGTCTTTTATTCCCTGTTCGGGTTCATCCTCGGTGGGCGGATTCTCTTCGCGCTGTCAAATTATTCGGCGTTCCTAAACTCGCCTCTCAACTTGTTTTCCCTCAACATTGACTTGTTCGACGCCACCAGCGGATTGCTCACCGCAATTCTCGTTGGGATTGTTTATTCAAAAAGACAAAACCTCCCACTCTGGGGCGCGCTCGACGCCCTCACGCCTATCTTCGCCTTCCTCACCATCGGACTCCATCTTTCCCACCTCGCGTCAGGGACAGCCTTCGGCAGTCCCACCACGCTCCCGTGGGGCATCGACCTATGGAACGCGACGCGGCATCCAACTCAAATTTACGAGTTGATTGCTTCGCTGATTTTCTTCGGTTTGATCTGGTTTCGGAAAACGAAATTATTCCCCGGCGTTCTCTTTTTCAATTTTGTTGCTCTCACCGCCGGTGCGCGACTCCTTCTCGAAGCCTTTCGCGGCGACAGTGCGCTGGTGTTTGGCGGGATTCGACAGGTACAAGTTATCGCCTGGGTGGTGTTGGCGGCTGTCATATTTATCAGTGAGTCGTTCCGCCAAGTTGATGAAGCAATCTAAACAAAAGCCGCCTCGAAAGAGGCGGCTTTGCAATAACATCTACTTCCTCGCTGCGATCGGACCGAGATACGACTCCAGCAACGCGTCCATCTGTTCGAGCGATTCGCAGACAAAAAGCATCGGGTTAAAAGCGTAAACTGTCTTCGGGATGCGCGCGATGGTCTCGATGTCGAACGGCGCGATGATCACCTCGCCTCCGAATATGCCTTCCTGCTTGATACCTAAATTCTGATACAGCGACAGTACGACATTCCAGCCCTGATCGGCGGAGGACATCTGTCCCTTTTGGTGAAGTGCGTTTACCCCGTCGATGATGCGGTGCAAGTTGTTTTTGTTGGCGAGGAAATGAGCCTGCAGCTGTGAAAAGATCGGGCGAGTGAAGTCAATTACGTTGTCGCGTCCGAGACGGTAGAACTCCATGATGGTACGCGTCAATTCCTTGCGTCCGGAGATGATCCCCGCGCCGAAAACCTTGAAGCGGTTATCCTGCACGATGAGCCCGAACTCCGTGCTGTACCACGCCAGCCGTTTGATCACCTCCCGCTCTTCCGTGGTCGCCTTCATGTACGCCGGTGCAAATTTGTCTTCGATGTCCGCGTAGAATTTTTGCGTCAGGAACGGCAGATGCCCGAAGATGTCATGGAACATGTCGGGCTCAGGCGTGAATTCCATCTGGTCGCGTGTTCGTAAATAATCGGTGATCAGGAAGATTCGTTGAGCAAATTTTTGATACCAGTCATCCGCCATTGTGTAACGCACCACCGTCCGTTCGATGCGCCAGCCCGAGCGCGGTGTAATATGCCCGTTCAGGTGCGCCACCGTCGAAATACCGAGTGGATCGAGGCGCAACAACTCAATTCCCTTCTTCCATTCATTGCAGATGTGCTCAACCAAGTACGGTTGATGAACTCCCGCGTACAGATCCGCCCAAATGGCATGTTGCTCTTTTGAAAAACTGATCTCTTGATTTTCGCTCGTATATTCTTTAGCTGGGTCGATGTGTTGTTCGGCAATATCCCCTGTATAAATGGTTGATGACTGATTCGTCGCCATGGTTTCACCTTTCTTGATAAGGAAGGATCGGCTTGCGAAGAAAATATAACACTGCCAAATGGGAGCGTCAAGTTACAGTTAGTTACCATTATGGATTAGAATCTCCGGAATGACCGATCGTCCGTTGCAAGGCAAATCTGTTCTGATCACCGGCGCAGCTCGCCGACTGGGGCGCATTTTCGCGCTGGCGTGCGCCCGGGCGGGAGGGGATGTTTTAATCCATCACGCCCACTCGGACGCGGACGCCGAATCGTTACAAGAGGAGATCGTGAACCTCGGTCAACGCGCGTGGATCTTTCAAGCGGACTTAAGCGATTCGTCCCAGGCGGAGAAGTTGATTCTGCTCGTCAACGAAACCACTCCCCTGGATTACCTCATCAACAGCGCGGCGATCTTCGACTCTTTGACTTTTGATTCAACAAAACTTGAAGATTGGGAGAAGCACATCGCTCTCAACCTCACCGCTCCGTTTTTGCTTAGTCAAGCCTTTGCGCGTCAAGCCGATGAAGGCGCGCGCATCATCAACATCCTCGATTGGCGCGCCTTGCGCCCAGGGGCAGATCACTTCCCCTACACCGTGAGCAAGTCCGCGTTGGCAGCGATGACCAAATCCATGGCGGTTGCGCTCGCCCCGAAGATCGCCGTCAACGGGTTGGCTCTCGGCGCGATCCTGCCACCTTCTGATGGAAACATCTCACCGGAGATAACGAAGAATGTTCCGATGAAACGCTGGGCGAAGGGGGAAGAAGTGGAACAAGCGCTGTTGTTTCTGCTCACTTCCCCCATGTTCATCACCGGCGAAATCATCCATTTGGATGGCGGCAGGCATTTAGTTTAACGATGCTTCACCGCCTTCCCTGGCGGTGAATTTCAAGTAGAGCTTGCGCCGCACTCGCCCTTTAAGGCTTACAGCGCAGGGAGAAAAGGAGTAATTCATGGACAAAATCTTAATCACCAACTTGGTCGCGCGCGGGGTGATCGGCGTGACTGAACGCGAGCGCCGGCGACCCCAAAACATCGTTATCAATGCGACGCTGTTCACCGATACCCGCCGCGCAGCCAAATCGGACAGCATTCGCGCCACTGTTGATTACAGCGCGATGGCGAAAAAATTGATCACTCATGCCGAGAACGTGACGCGTCAAACAGTGGAGGCGCTGGCAGGCGACCTTGCGGAAATTTGCCTCAGCGAACCGAAAGTAACCAAAGTCATCGTCCGTGTGGAAAAGCCCGGCGCGGTGCGCTTTTCAGAGTCGGTCGGCGTGGAGATCGAACGCACCCGTGATGAGTAAGGTCCATTTCGTGTATTTGAGTCTGGGGTCTAATATCGAGCCTGAGGTCAACATGCCGATGGCGGTGAAAATGCTTTCGCAGCATGGAGAGATCGTGAAGATTTCCAGCGTATGGGAATCGAATCCCGTGGGAGGAGAGGGAGGCAACTACTTGAACGCGTGCCTGTCTTACGCGACGAACCATAGGCAGGATGAATTAAAGACAACTGTAATCCACCCTATTGAAACAAATCTCGGGCGGAGAAGGAGTGACGACAAGTTTGCCCCGCGAACGATCGATATCGACATTATCCTTTTCGACGACGAGGTCGTCTCCGGTCATTGGTTGGAGCAGGCGTTCGTCGTGGTGCCGCTGGCTGAGATCCATCCCGAATTCCCGAATCCGATTACGGGAGAATCCATCGGACAAACAGCAACACGCCTCCGCCAGGGGATCTGGATTGAGACGCGTCGAGGTGTATGGAGCTGACAGCGAAGAAACAGACAGACCGTTAGAACTGAAGCGGCTTCGATCCGCGGCTGATGTTTTCCAGAAATTCCTGCCGGGTCGCCATATTCGCGCGGAACGAACCATGCATTGCCGAAGTCGTCATGCGCGCGTCGTGTTTTTTCACACCACGCATCATCGCGCACATGTGCATCGCCTCCACCACAACAGCAACGCCCTGCGGTTTAAGAATTCCCTGAACGAAATCCGCGATCTGGCGCGTCATGCGCTCCTGGATCTGCAAGCGTCGCGCATACATATCCACAATGCGCGGGATTTTCGACAAACCAATGACTTTGCCTGCGGGGATGTACGCAATGTGTGCGCGCCCAATGAATGGCAACATGTGATGCTCGCACAGACTGTAAAATTCGATGTCGCGCACTATGACCATCTCGTCGTAGTTGATGTCGAAAAGCGCGCCGTTCACAATGCGTTCGGGCTCTTCCGTGTAACCGCTCAACAACTCGGTATACATGCGCGCTACGCGGTCGGGCGTGTTCTTCAATCCCTCGCGCTCGGGGTTCTCGCCCAATGTCGCGAGTAGCTCGCGAATGATTCGGCTCGTCACTTCGATGTTGATCCTGCTTCCGCGTTTATCGGTCAATTCGTCGTCCAACTCCATGCTCGCTCCTTGAACATTCAGCCCGACCGTCCATGCCGGGCTGAATCCTTGGTCGATCTGCGGGCTATCCGATGATCGGTTCGATCAAGCCATACGAGCCGTTGCGCCGGCGGTATAACACCTGTATCGAGTTCTTCTCCGCATTGAAGAAGATGAAAAAGTTGTCGTGACCCAGCAGGCGCATCTGCTCGACCGCCTCATCTTCATTCATCGGCATGATGATGAATTTCTTCCGCTTCGCGATCAACGGGAGAAGCTCGCCCGTCTCGTCTACCGGCAATTCCTCTTCGTGCACCTCTGCCGCGGATCGTCCGTCGCCACGGCCGCGGTGATGTTTCCCCTTATAACGATCGATCTGGCGTTGCATTTTATCCAGCGCCGCATCGAATGCCGCATGCAACTCATCGGCGCGTTCCTCCGTGCGTAACAGGAAACCTTTGCCGCGCACCGTCATTTGCGCCACCTGCCGGTCATTCGCCTGCCGGGCAGATTTCTCATGCGAAAGTTCGACGTGAATCTCTTCGATCTCTTGAAGGTATCGTTCAAGCTTGGCCACTTTCTTTTCAACGTAGTCGCGGGTATTGTCGGTCAAACGCATGTTACGAGCCTGAATATCGATATTGTTTGCCATGGCAGATCCTCCTGATATTTTTTTCCGAGCGCGCATTCGCGCCGGTCAAACGCGATTCAGATCATGGTGTGAAAGCGCACGCGCCAACGTCAGCGCGTAGACCTCCGAAGCACCCGCAGTCAGCAAAGCCTCTGTGCAGGCCAGGATGGTGGAGCCGGTCGTGGCCACATCGTCCATCAATAGGACAGATTTCCGCATCACGACCGGCGGGTCGGCTTGATACGCCTCACGTACATTTTCGCGTCGTTCGGCAATGTTCAACCCAACCTGCGAACGCGTCTCGCGGATCTTCTTCAATCCGTGCGGCGCGTACGCTGTTCCAAGTTCATATGCTAGAGGTTGTGCAACAAGTGCAACCTGATTATATCCCCGCTCTTTCAAACGGGCTTTTCCCAGCGGGGCCGGGATCAACATATCCAAACGCCAGCCGAGCGAGACGACAAACTCCGCGGCATGCCCAGCGATCGCATCGGCAAGCCCAATATTGCGCCGGTATTTGATGGCGTGCAGGGCATTCTGCACCGGTGAATCAAAAACCGCCCACGAGCGCAACACGCGATACGGAGGCGGATTCGAAATGCATTTTTCACAAATATCAGTCCCGCGCGTGGGAATCCCGCACTTCGCACAAAACGGCTTGCGAATTTGAGGTACGCGCGCTCTGCAATCAACACACCAACGTGATCCGGGTCGTCCGCATCCTCCGCACACCGGCGGAAAAAGCAGGTCCAACCCGCTCCAGGTCCATCGATACAGGCGATACGACCACGGAATTCGTTTCACAGAAGAAAACGTTTCGTCGGTTCCTCTTATAACACGGCCATAATCTGCATCGCCGCAGGCGTAAGAATGATGATCATAATTGAGGGAAAGATCAGTAGTGCCATGGGAATGATCATCTTTACCGGCGCCTTGTGAGCCGCCTCTTCCGCACGCTGGCGTCGTTTCACCCGCATCTGATCAGATTGGATGCGTAATACCCGCGCCATGCTCACACCGAGCATTTCACTCTGAATGATCGCAGCTACAAAGCTGGACATTTCCGGAATGCCGAGCCTGTCCGCCATATCGCGTAATGCTTCCCGGCGCGTCTTGCCAAGTTGCACCTCGCGTATCGTTCGGGCGAAGGCAAGCGAAAGTTCGTTTTCCCATTTCTCGCTAACCCTCGACATGGCGGCGTCGAAACCCAATCCCGCCTCCACGCAAATGGTAAGCAGGTCGAGCGCATCCGGCATCGCTTTCCGGATATCGCTTTGGCGACGCGTAATGCGACTCGTCAACATTAAATGTGGAATGAAGAATCCTCCAAAGATCGCGCCGCCGATATACAAGAAGTTATCGGTGGGATTCGCGGCAGGCGAAGTCGCAACCAGCGCGATCACCAAGGCGCCCATTACCACCGCCAAAATGAAACGCACGGCCAGGAACGTCGGAGCGTCGATGGGCCACGGATGGCCAGCCAGTTCGAGTTGACGGGCTGTATCCTGGATCAACTTCTGAGGCGTGAAGCGTGCAGAGAATTCACCGAGCCGTCGCACCGCAGGAATCAATACCCGCTCGGTGAACGGCTGAGACATCTCGATCTGCTCAAGCGACTGCACATCGTCGCCTCTTTGTATGAATTCTGCGAGGCGTGTCTGTAACGGATCTTCATCTTCGCTCTGCGCGCTGGCTCGCCGCCGGGCAACCACTACCACTGCGATCACCACGACCAAAAGGAGGAAGATAAATAAAATCAATCCCATGTTATACCTCGATATCCGCTATCTTCATCATGATGAAATAACCGGAGGCGATCATCCCTACGATGGTGACGACCGCGACGATCCCGCACAGGGGCTGCGGGATTCCGGTGCTATCATCGAAAAAACTGCCGATGTATTCCGGGCTGACAAACCAGAGTGCAAGTGTGAGAAAAACTGGGATCAACGACAGCACCGTTCCAGACGTACGCACCGACGCAGTCAGTACGCGAATCTCCCCTTTTATGCGAACGCGTTCACGGATCGTGAATGAGATTGTATCGAGAATCTCGGAGAGGTTTCCACCCACCTCCCGCTGGACATTTATGGCGGTGATCACAAAGTCGAGATCGTCGCTGGGAATACGCCGTAAGAGATTATCCAGAGCTTTTTCCATTGGAATGCCAATTTGCATTTCCTGAACCAGGCGACGAAATTCATCGGAGATCGGCGCAGGCAGCTCACGACTAACCGCCTCCATTGCCTGCGTAGTCGAATATCCGGCACGCAAGCCGTTGACCATCAAGTTCAACATATCCGATAGCTGATCGTTGAAACGAACCAATCGCTGGGCTTGCCTCCGCCTGACGTAAAACCGGGGAACAAAGAAACCGATCACCCCGCCGATAATTGCCGAAATTTCTCCATTGCTCGGTTGAAGAAGATAACCGAGAACGGCCAGCGCCAACGTGGAGATAAAGATCAGGGCGTAATACTCTGCGACCTTTAACTTCATATCGGCACGCGCGAGCTCACGGGCTACCTGATCTCCCCAAGAAGAACGGGTGACCCTACGGTTCAGCCATTCCGTGACAACCGAACCTCCCGTGTCCACATTCGCGCCGCCGCTGGGACCTTCCTCGTCAAGGAATTTACCCAGCCGCTCTTCGACCAGGGAGCGTTCGCTGATTACGGTGACAACCGCCCCGATGATCAACAACACCAGGAGGATGCTACCGCCAATTGCTAGAATCGCAAGAGATGACATGTTCGCTTACCTGTTCACCATCGATCAATACCTGCGTCTGTCACCAATGCCAAAGATGGATGGAGGCAGATTGATACCTGCCGCTTCGATCTTATCCATGAACTTCGGGCGCAAACCAGTGGGTCGCAGCCTCCCAACGATCTGGCCGTTTTCGATACCGGTTTGTTCGAACACAAAGATGTCGGTCATCGTGATCACTTCGCCTTCCATGCCGCTAACCTCGGTAATATTGGTCACCTTGCGCGTACCATCGCGCATGCGCTCCTGGTGACAAATCACGTCAACCGCCGAGGTGATCTGCTCGCGGATGGCGCGGGCCGGCAGGTCCATGCCTGCCATCAGGGTCATGGTTTCAAGACGCGAGAGTGAATCACGCGGACTGTTGGAATGCAGGGTGGTCATTGAGCCGTCGTGGCCGGTATTCATGGCCTGCAACATGTCGAGCGCTGCCTCGTCGCGGATCTCGCCAACAACGATCCTATCGGGGCGCATACGCAGCGCATTAATCACCAACTGACGGATCGTGATCTCGCCGCGTCCTTCGATATTCGGGGGGCGCGACTCGAGCGTTACCACATGTTCCTGACGCAACTGCAATTCGGCCGCGTTCTCGATAGTCAGGATGCGCTCATCCGCCGGGATAAAACTCGAAAGGATATTCAGCAGGGTGGTCTTACCGGAACCGGTACCGCCGGAAATCACCACATTAAGCCGCGCTTCAACACAGGCTTTGAGGAACTGAACTCCTTCTGCCGTGACGGAACCAAACTGAATCAATTGGTCGACGGAAATCGGGTTCCGTGCAAATTTACGAATGGTAAGTACCGGACCGACTAGCGAAATCGGCGGAATGACCGCATTAACACGGGACCCGTCCGGCAAGCGTGCGTCCACATAAGGACTCGACTCATCGATACGCCTGCCCAATGGAGCAACGATACGATCTATGATGCGCATCACGTGATCGTTGTTCTCGAATGTCACCGGTACACGGTGAATCTTCCCTTTTCGTTCGATGTAAAGATTTTTAGCGCCATTCACCATGACTTCTGTGATCGTGTCGTCTTCCAGCAATGGCTGAAGGGGACCGAAACCAAGAATTTCCGCGGTGATCTGTTCAAACAACCTTGCCCGCTCGGGGCGTGAAAGAACGATGTTTTCTTCAGCAAGAATTTGCTCAAAAAGATCCTGGATTGTCTTCCGCACATCGTCTGTCCGCGTTATATCCATGGACGGATCCAGTTCAGAGAGCAGTTTGTTCTGCACCCGGGTCTTCAGATCAAAATAGGAACCAGCTTGAGGCGAGGTGATCGGTGCGTTGACCCGGCGCGCCTGAAGGGACGAAAGTCGCGAACCGTCTCCTCCTCCTTGATTTCCACCACCGGATTGTCCGCCGGAACCATCTGTCGATCCCCCGCTCTGCCCTTGCTCGATTCGTTTTAATAGAGACATTGGATCTCCTGACTATTATGACTTATCGCCTGTTGACGCGATCCGCTTCGCTGCCTGACTCGAGAGCGGTCACCCGCGCGCGTACACTTTCAGCCAGTGAAAGAATACCGCGTCCGGCAGGCTGGTTCTTTCCATCCAGCACAAACGGGACGCCACGATTCACGGCTTTCACAACGGTCTGTTCGTCGAGCGGGATCACCACCGCGATTTCCTGTTTCAAATTATCGGCAACCCGTTCCGGGGTTATGTTAATGCGGCGATCAAAGCGATTCATGATGAACAGGATTCGATCGCGTTCCACGCCCATCGTTTGCAGTAAATCAAGGAATAAGCGGCAGTTCTTGATGGACGGTATATCCTGCGTGGTCACCAAGATGATCAGATCGCTGACGTCGAACGCCGCCAGTGTATTATCGTTGAGATAGGCCGATGTGTCCACGATCACGTACGCGTACATCTGACGCAAGTATTCCAGCACCTTGGCTAACTGACCGCTCGATATCTTGTCCGCATATTCAGGGCGGCTGGGAGCGGCAAGAATGTGGAGTCCGGAGGCCGAATGCTTGAGCATCACTTCTTCCACGATTTCGGGATCCAACTCCTCAGCCCGTGGGGCGAGATCGGCGATCGTGTTCTTTCCCTGCTCATTGACAAACACCGCAACGTCGCCAAATTGAAGGTTTGCATCTACAAGCGCGACGCGGGTATCGTCATTGTGGAGAGTGATCGCGAGATTCACCGCGATCGTGGTGCAACCCGCTCCACCTTTTGGGCTGTAAACCGTGACGATCTTGCCTTTGGGGCCAAAAGCGTAACCTGCACCTGGCATACCCCCCATGGTAGTGACCGGCTGGCTAACGAAACTTTTGGATCGCTCACTCTGAGCCATCGCACCCGCGCGCCGAATGGCTGAGATCAATTCATCGCCCATCGGAGGTTTGGTCAGGAAGTCCCTTGCGCCAGCCAACATGGCGCGACGCATATAATTCTGATCGCTTTGGACGGAAAGGATAACCACTTGCACAACCGGATGCTTCGCCCGAATAGCCTCCGTGGCCGCGATGCCATCCATATCGGGCATATTAATGTCCATCAGTACAACGTCCGGATCAAACTCACCGGATGCCTGAATCGCCTCCTTACCCGTCCGTGCGACTCCCACCACCTCAACATCGGACTCAAACTGCAGGAGCTTACGGACATTTTCGCGCGTTTCAGAAACATCATCCACGATCAGGACACGTATCTTATCACCCGGAGCCATGCTGTAAATACCTCAAATTCCTCGTTTAGAACTACTGCTGTGGCTGAACATCGTTCGGCAACGCGGGGGGCACAAGGATATCGACACGCGGTTGTGTGCTGTAGGGCAATTTGGATGGTAAAGAAATTCCGAAGCGGGCGAGCAGACTCGACAGCGTCTCTGCCTGTGCATCCAGCCGGGAAGTATCATTCGGGTTTCGAAGGGTTAGCGTCAGGATCGCGTTGTTATACACAAAGAAGTTTAATGCGATCGAATCTTGCGGATTGACGATTAGTGTGACAATATCCGGCGCACTTTGCTGTTGGGCTTGCGCGGGAGAGGGTGTTGCATTGGCTTCGGCGGAGGCCGGGGCAAGAGAAAAGTTTCCGAGCTTCATCACCTGCACATCCTGCAAGATCATCTGACATGCTACGCGCGGTCGCTGCGCCTCCGCAGGTACTGCATAGAACGGTTGCTGTAGCGTCGGGTCCAGTTCAACTCTCCCCTGTACAGCGCCCGGACCTCCAGAAACAGCCGAAGCCGATAGGACAGGCAACGCTTCCGGCATAAAGCCAGTACCAGTAACTACAGATGTGTGATTTGGCAGAACACTTTGGAAACTCGGATCAATATCCACAAAAGCCAAACAGGCGATCACATTGACTTTTGCGCCGTCGTTGGCGGCGTATCCGTCCGTGGATAAACGATTCGCGGGAATGGTAACGGCAACCATGCCTATTGGTATCTGCACGGCATGGGCAGGACCTGTAATGTCAACCTCGTCGCCGACCATCGAGGAGGTGATCACGACACCCGGCTCAAGTGTCAGGCGCGCGATTTTTCCTACAAGGTTGGATTCTTCCCCGGTCGTGAACATTACCTCGGCGACGTTTTCGGCTGGGATGGAAAACTTCCCGAGCAATTCCTGAGTGATTTCCTCACCTTGCGGAATCGTTTGGGCTGCGTAGTATATTTCCACAAAGCTTGTGGATTGTGCCGTGGTCGTGGGAACTTGAGGTGCAATCAGGGTTAAAACGGCAAATAATACGCCCAATCCAACCACTACGATCAAAACAAGAAATATTAAGAGTCGTCCGCGACGCATAAGTTGTCTCCTCTCTTGACATCATGCCTGTCAAGGGTTTATGTACTTCCTCCAAATATTATACAGCATAAACAATAATCGAAAATGTCAAATTAGTATAAAAAAGTAGGACTCTGCCTGTGGGCAGAGTCCTTGATTCCAGGGTTCTTGCAAGGTTACGGCAGCGAGTCGTTGATGGTACTGAACGTGTTGCCGACCTTCGGACCGAGCAACCGCATGACCGCGATCACGACGATGGCTACGAGGGCGAGGATGATGGCATACTCGACCAAGCCTTGACCTTTTTCTTTTGGAGCGAATAACATGGCAGTAATTCCTTTCTAATAAGGGGTTGTTTTTTACTGAGAACCTTTCTCAGTTTCTACATCCTATTTTACACAGCCTGCCCGGATTTTCAAGACCTGTACACCCAAAATCGCTTGCAATCCTGTTATCTTTTCCTTACGGCTTTGCAACGTAATTCAAGACCGCGCAGAGACGGTGAAAGAGATTCGGGCACCTTTTCCCGACGCGCTGTCCATCTCGAAATTTCCACCGAGCATTTCGGCCCGTTCACGGATCAATTTCAAGCCAAGGCTATTACTTTGTTGATAGGAATCTGGATCGAAGCCCTTGCCGTTGTCATCGATACTCACGCGGATTCGATCATCCCCCATATCAATCAGTACCTTCACCTGGGTTGCCTGGCCGTGACGCGCAGCATTCCCAAGTAGTTCCTGGATGGCCCGAAAAAGCATCACCTCAAGATACGGTTGAAGGCGACGCTCGTTCCCCGTGATGGTGACACTTACCTCCATGCCGGTCTGTTCCTTGAACGCGTCGGCATAACGTCGGATTGTAGGTGCCAAGCCCAGATCGTCGAGCATCATGGGTCGTAATTCAAAAATAAAATTGCGGACTTTTTGAAACGTGCCCATCGCAGAGGATTTCAGGTTATTTAGTTCATCCCGCGCTTGATTCGCATCCACCTCCATTAAGCGCATTGCGATCTCCGCCTGAAGGATGAAATTGGAGAGTGCCTGCGCCGGCCCATCGTGCATCTGGCGCGAAAGTCGCTGGCGCTCGGTCTCCTGTGCATTAACGAGCATCTCGACGCTCGCCAGCGGTCCTTTCGCACCTCCAGAGGATGCCGAAGCGCCGCCTCCGCCTGCCAGGGCACGCGTCTGCTCCAAGGTCGCTTTGAATCGCTCCAGGTGGGTTTTTTCGCCCTGCAGTTTTTCCAACTGCCCGCGCATCACAAGGAGTCGTTGTTGTGCATCCAACGCAGAATCGTAGGCGGTGCGGATCTCCTGGGGAGGCATATTTTCCAATTGACCCTGCACCTGCTGCAAGTGGGCTGTAATGGCCGCGTTGCGCTGTGAGAGCTTCGAGACCTCGCCCAGACTCTGCTCGATCATCAGTGTGACCTCACGCAAAGCCCGCTGTGTTTCCTCCAGTTCGTTCTCGAGGCTCAGTCCGCCGGTCGAGGTATCCATTTCTGTTGCCATGTGTCGCTCCTAGTTCTTTTCCTGCTCGGTTTGCAGTTTGACCCACCCGCGTTTAAGCGCATACACAACTGCTTGCGTTCGATCCTCAACGCCGAACTTTCTCAATATCGAAGTGACGTGATTCTTGACAGTCTGGTGACTGATACCCAGCAATCCCGCGATTTCCTTATTGCTCATACCGCGCACGACGCAAGACAACACCTCCATTTCACGGTCAGAAAGTGGATGGAACGGCGCGCCCGGCTCACTGTAGGAACGACGGGCGCCTTCCATTTGCTCGTCGATCCAATGATCGAGTTCGCGGCGGTTGAAGACATTGCCGCCTACGGCAAACTTCCCCTCAGCTACCGCGCGCACTGTCCGCGCCAGCACATCCGGCTCGATTTCCTTCGCGCAATAACCGCCCGCACCGGCAATCATGGCATGGATCGCCTGTTCGATATCATCGTAGCCGGTGAGCAGCACGACACGGGTCGGGATCCGGTCTGTGTAGATCCGATGAGTTAACTGCTGACCGTTCAAGCCCGGCATGTTCACATCGAGAATTGCCACATTCGGTTTTAGCGAAAGGATCTGCTCAAGAGCTTCGTCTCCATCGGAGGCCTGGGCAAGCACGCGGAAATCTCTTTCCAACGAAAGCGCGTCCACAACCCCCTGCCGAAAGAGTGGATGATCGTCTGCAACGATCAGGGTGATTTCATTCATTGGCGACTGGTTCCATTTTTCGATCTCTCAGAAAGTATAGCACAGGTGAAACTTGCGGGCAATTAATCAAACAGGCGCGTGCGTTTCAGTTTCGTGTTAGGGCGAGCGCCACCGATAGACGACCATATGCTCCACGTCCGTCATCGGACTTGCGTTTTCACCTCCGCGGAAGAGCGGTTCTAATTCGGACGTGAGGCTGGGGTAAAAACCCGGCAGCGTAACCAAATAGTCGGCGGAGCGGGCATCGAGATATTGCGCGAGTCGTACCTCATCACGAATGAAGGGAATCACTTCGGGATTCACCAGCCCGGCCAAATCGATCAACGGGTTCGATACGAGATAACCTAACGCGCCAATATCATGAACCGCAAGCACCGCGTCGGCGGGAAGGTTCTGTTGAATCCATATTGCGCTCTCCACCATCTCGCTCTCGATCCATTTCACATCCAAGGCATACTGCCTCGCGCCAACAAAAGTGAAAGCGAGACCGAGAACGACGAGCAAACTCTGCCATAAGAATTGGATTCGGGGGTTTGCCTTGGCTCTGGTAATGTACTCCAGGAAACCGAGCATTCCCCACAAATACAGAATCGGCAGGGCAGGGATGATGTATCTGCCGTGTTGATACGCAGGCAGGCGCAGGAAATAGATTAATACGTAACCAAAGAACCAGAGCACACCGGCCAGCGTGCCCCAGTTCCACTGGCGCGTCATCTTTATCAACCAGATCGCTGCGCCAGGCAGGAGCACAAGGAAAGGGCTGACGATGATAGGACTCAGGTAATCCGTGATCCTTTCACCGACAGATAAACCCAGCCAGTAATCCTGATACTCCGCCTGTTTGGCGTAGAATGTATTCGGCATCGGGTTGCCAGATAATGCCAGATTGAACAGCAAGTAGAAGAGGAACAACGCGCCGAATCCAAATCCGATCTTCAGAACGGCTGTGCTGCGAGCAGACCACGATTGTTCGACGAACATTGCCGTGAAAATAAGCGGACCCAGCAAGGTCAAACCGTCTGGACGTACCCAGACACTGAGTCCCACCAGCAGGCCGAGTGCAAGGTAACGACGCGTGCCTGAGATCAGCGCGGCAAGCACAACGAACGCCAACAATCCGTGCAAGAGTGTTTCCATGCCGGAGACCGCCGACCACGTTAGATGCCATGCAATCACAAAGAAAATGCCCACCCAGGGGATCATTGGCTGGTAAGAATCGGCAATTTTGCGCGCCGCTGTTTCAGCAGAAATGCCAAGCGCGGTTAGTACAAGCCAACCGAGGAAAAATGTCCACGCGTAGGGTGCGAGGTCGAGAAAGTAACCGAGCGATAGTAAAAATGTCCAAAGAGGCGCGGTGGATCCAGCCGAACTCTCGCCGGGTCTGAAAGCCCATTCGCCATGCTCGGCAAAGTTCCGTGCATATGTCAGGTGGATCCAGGTATCGTCCAGGGGAAAACCAATGCGAAAAACGGCCGCGCTCATCAGCAGATAAAACAATACTGCGATGAGCGCGACTAGCGCAACGACAATCCTCCAATCAACGCGTGGTTTCGATGCGGTAGAGACGCGCGCCATCAACTTCTCCCAGGTACGTAAAGGCTGGATGACCATCGGGGTCATCGTACAGGTCTTGAATTTCGTCGAAGATGCCGCCCTCTTCAAGCACAAGATATTTCGCGTCAAATTTATCCGCCACTGCAAGGATCGTAGACTCGTCGCCAAACGGCAAGGCAACTGCAGACCGGTGCGAGGCGATGTAATATCCCGGCGGGTTGCGTACGATCACTACATCGTTTGAGTCGATTCCTTCATCCTGAAACATCGATTCCACCGACGCATAAATGGCGTCATCCTGCGCCCAGCCACTGGCGATGACGCGGAAGTTGACGAGATAAACCGTCATCGTTGCGGAGAGCAGAACGATAGTGGTAAGAAAGACGGGCAGCGCCTTCCTGTCCATAAGACGTCCGCGGCGCCGCGCCCAATGCAGCGCCGCGTCCAAACCAACAGGCGCGGCAACCCACCACATCGGCTGGAACGCTGCTCCCGCGTGAAAAAAACTACCGCGCGAACCGGCAAACGGAAATACGATCGTCATCACAGCGAAAAGTATCAACCAGCCAGTGATCGCAATGCGCGCGCGCAGATTTATACGCAGTTGCTGCAGTCCAAGCAGAATGAACGGAACGAGAAAGATCTCGCCCTGTGCCGCAAAGGCGTTTCCAAAGTTCAATTGAAATGCTGAGATGCGATCTTGCAAAGCCGCCCTCCACCCCGCTTGGAGGAAGCCTTCGCGGGTCAAGAGATCAGGCGGGTAGATAAATGTCTGGTTGTAGGTTTCCAGCCAGAGCAATCTTCCACTACCCGGCACCAGCAAAGAATCAAAATAAGTAAAGTTGCGATAGTGCCAGAAACCCATAACAAGGACGTAGCCAAAGAGAACAAATAGCCAGGAGAAGAATAGGCGACGAATCAAGATGCTTCGAGGTTCAGGCTCGGCGTACTTTATTTTCCTCTTCGGGAGAAAGAGCGGGCTTTTCCAGATCATCGTCAAGCCTGCAAGTCCCAGCCACAGCAAGCCGTCACTGCGCGCGAGTGTAAGCAAGCCAGCCAGTGCGCCCAAAACGGGAGGAATCCATCGTTCTCCGCGCGGCGCGATCAGCAGGAATGTCGCCCCGAGGAGCATGTATAAGGCGTAATTGTCAGGTACGGGCATGAACGGCGCGTAGTACATGGAGAATATGGCGAGGAACCCCGACGTCATGGCGAAGCGGGTTCGATGGGAAACTTTGAAGGCGAGGGTCGCGACGAGGAGCGGCACACAGGCGGAAAGGAAAATGAACGGTGCCCGTCCAGCTGCGTACGTTGTGAATCCTGTTATCCACATGCCCAGCGCGGACACGATGGATGCGAGCGGCATCCAATAGGTGTGCGAAGGATTCGGGAGTCCCTGCGGGTCGCTGAGGTAGTTCCAAATATACGGTTCCGTGAAGCCATTGCCTTGCGCTAGTTGAATTCCACCGGCGAAATAATAATCGGCATCCATATAGCCGGGCAGGCTTTGAAATCTGGACACCGCGAGCGGCACGAGCAGCCCGATGAAGAACAGAAGCGCGTATTGCCGGCGGTTCATGGATGCGCTCCCACCTGCTCGAGCCACGGACGCGACGCGCGGACGACTTGCCAGCGCATCCAATACAGGGCGACGATCGCGGTCACGGGAGGGAGGAGAGTTAGAAGGTTGGCGTATGCTCGCTGAGGCGCGACGAATTGGAGAATATAAAGCGTGTACGGCACAACGAATGCAACGCTTAATATCAGAACGATCGCAACGGCACGGCGCCGATGCCAGCGTTCCCACACGAGGGCGAGCACAAGAATGAAAGGCAGGAGCAAGACAACATGGTTGGATTGAAACATCGCGAAACCCAGAAGTGGCGTTACCGCCAGTGACAACGAAGCCAGCCATACGATTCGTCGAAAAGTCGCGCGAACGGCGCCGAACCATTCCAGAACAACCACAACGCCGAACGCGAGTGCAACTAGCAAACCCATCGAAATTTGCACATCAGGGATCCAGAAGGAGAGGTACGACATGAAGTTCAGGTTCGCGCCGCGATACCAATCCGAAAGTACGGCGCGGATGTACGGCAGGCCCCAGCCGGGAGAGGACAGGAATGAAACCACCAACAAAACAAACAGCGACATTCCAAAACCGTTGAAAACTCGCCAGCGTTTGTTGGCGATCACCGCTGCAAGGATGACTACGAAGAAGAGCGCACCGACTTCCCATTGATAGGCTGTAAGGAGCAAGAGCGCACCGGCAAGTTCATCGTTGTAAGCGCGCAACGCGAGCAGGACGCAGAGGTACAAGAAAAGAAAAAAGATCGTTGGAGAATTTGAAATCAGGGAATTCATACTAAAGTAACTGCCAAGAGAGTAGGCGATGAGGGAAATCAACACCCAACGCGGAGGCTCCCATTCGGAGAGCCTAACTGAGAATATGACGGAGGTGACCAGCGCGGCTTCGGCGAACAGCATCCAGATTCCGCGGGCGAGCGAAAAATCAGAGAACAGCGCAAGAGGCGTGTAAAGCATAACGATATAAAACGGATCGTTCAGCACGTAACCATATTCGCTGGAAAACGCGTTCCGTCCGTAGACGAGTTGCTGCACGCGTTCGGCAATGGTCGTGCTGTACGGTTCGACCTGTTCAAAGAGATATGCGCGGGCACCGTTCCAACGCAGGTATAACCATTCGCCGCCCGGCAGCACGCGAGCCAGCAAGATATTGACGACGAGCAAAACAGCGATCCCAAGAAACACAAAGATGATGAGACGGATCTCCTCCGCGCTCCACCAAATGCGATTTTTACGAAAATCTTGAAAGGACATTGTTTCCTTGCCTGCGTCTTGCCGAGTCGCAGTTCGCTGAGCAGCGGCGCCTGTGCGCCACGTAGCAAGTCAGGCGGCGAAGCATCTCCCTCACAGCAAGAGGAAACCTTCGCTGACGCTCAGTGTGACACAACACCATCATTCGATCACGAACCGAAAGATCGGGCGCGTCGGAGAATTGCGCGCGACCTCTTTGAAGCCGGCTTTGACGAAAGCCGAGGCCATCCCGGTGAATGCGAACGGTGGAGCCATATCTTTGTCATTGTCAATCGGATAACCCTCCACGATCTTTCCGCCTTTCTTTCTCACATACGCCACCGCGGCTTTCAACAATTCAACGTTGATTCCCTGCTTGCGGAATTTCTTCGCGACAAAGAAACAAGGAACCGACCACACTTCCTGACCGTCCATAGGTTTGAGGATTTTGGAGTGAGCCAACCGTTCATAGGCAGAACGCGGCTCGACCGCCACCCAGCCGACAACGTCGCCATGAAGATAGGCGAGCAAACCGGTGGCAACGCCCGTATCCACGATGGATTTGTGCATCTGCCGCGTTTCGTAGCCTTTGGCTTCATCGTATGCCTTGCCGCGCAGTTTCCAGTGCATGCACCAACATCCACCGCAGGCGCCGTGAGGACCGAACAGCTCTTCGAGATCGTTCCAGAGATTTCGTGTGAGGGGATGAAAGGAGAGATCGCTCATGTTGATTAACGTGTCACTCTGAGCACAGCGAAGAGTCTTCTACACGAGGATGGAGATTCTTCGCTCCCTTCGTTCGCTCAGAATGACACATGGCGCTATGCCACCAGTACTTTTAATTTCTTCGGCAGAATTTCGTATTCAAAATCTTGAATCCATTCGGTCAGCAATTCGCCGTCGGTGTGAGCGGGCGAGAGAGATTCAAGATGCAGGGTAATTTTCGTCGTATGCACTTCCCGCATCCCCTCCAATTCGACATAACTGCCCTTATCTTCATTGAAGGCGCGCGGTAAAGCCTGAAAGAGCCCGAGGCGCGTGGCGCGATAACCAAAGGCGAGAGTCAATTTCCCATCGAAGGGATCCGCGTGCGGCGTCATGAAGAATCCACCGGTACGTCTTCCATTGCCGATGGAGATGAACGAGAATTTTCCAGCGTATTCGCCGTCGTCCCATTTAATTTTTCCCGTCCATTCGGGTTTATCCATAACACCCTGCACGGCCGCCACGAGATAGCGCGCGATGCCCTTGATCCAATGGATTTTTTCATGTTTGAGGGTGACGTACGGCTCGAGGCCCGCTC
>CAZFDL010000029.1:0-9797 GCA_964517905.1 uncultured Anaerolinea sp.
GCGTTTCGAACTTTGCGCCCGTCTCGAGGTTGAAAATGAAGTGTTTATGCCGCAAACCGACAAGTTGAACAAGATCGCCGTCGCGCGCGATTGAGGAATACGAGTACATGAAGGAATCTTACCACGACAATTGTCAGGGTAAGATCAGGATAATAGTTCCTATAAATAGAAGGTTTTTATGGGTATCATCAAACTGATTTTAATGGCAAACAACATCGGGTTTGGTCTTTCAGGAGGATTTCAGTGAGCAATAGTGCAAAAGTGCTGCCTGCTTTCTTCAATATCATGGTTATGGTGTTGTTGCTGGTATTTGTTCGAAACCAACCTGTACGTGCCATCACGAATTTGGATCCCGAGGACCCTACATCAACGCCGACCATAACAGCCTCTCCAACGCTTACGTTTACACCTACGATCACAGCCACGCCTACCTTTACACCCACGCCATTGACGGGCCTGACTCTTGCAAGTACAACATACGGTTGTACATCAGGTCCCTATATTACCTGTTCTGCATCGATTGTTACCACGCATACCGACCCTTACCGTTGGGATTTTGACATCACGTACACCTATGGCGATAATAAGACTTGGACGGGCTCGAACTTTACTTTTAAGATCAAGTTCAACACCGGCATATACTATGACGATGTACCGATTTGGTGGAATATGTATCCGATCACCAACGAAGTTATGCCGAATCGCAGAATTGATATTGTGTATCCCGGAGTTCCAGACCTAGCTTCAATGGATTACCCCTCGGGAACCTGGACTGTGCCCGGGCAGCCGATCCCATACAACGATTTCACGGTTGTATTTTCGAGAACTACAACCGCTCCCGAAATACTTGTGAGGACGGATAAGTGGCATTTGACGATCGCTACTTACCCGAATGTTGCAACACCGACAAATACTCCAACACCGACATATACACCGACGGCTACTTTTACGCCGATTGCTACGGCGACGCCAACGGACTTCCAAGATTGCTTAGGAGGTCTGGATTATGAGGTTCAAGGTGTTACGGGAAATAACGGGGTGAATGATTACTACGGGGTTCAGGGTAGGTCTCACGTTTGGGATCCTATCGTAACGCCTTTTGGCGCATACGTTAACTCTGTCTGGATTATTCAAGATAGCCAAAACATTGTTGAACTCGGATGGTATGAACGAGGCGGGAGCGATGAGAGAAAGTATTTTCGTACGTGGACATATCAGGGAATTTATCACGAAGAGACTTGGGGGTCGCCTGCTACAGATACGGATCATGAATTCAAAGTCTATAACAATGGCGTCTATGGCTGGGAGTTTTATGTAGACAACGTTGTACAGTCCCCGAGTATTGAACTGGCTAATTTCTATCTTGGTGATGCTGGCGCAATGCGTGAGCGCCATAACACTTGCGACTCGGGTTGGGCGCATTGGTGGGACCTGCAGCGATACGATTACTATGGAAATTGGATCACATGGCAGACAATGGCAGAGAGAAACTATGACCCTCCATGGTTCCTAAATATAGTTTCTTTGTCGGAATTCTATGTAAGTTCACCTTAGATGCGATAGAGTTGAGCTTTCGCAATTCGCGCATACAGTTAAGAGGTCAACGTGAAATCTGTATACAAAATAATGATCGGAGTATCCTTTTTAGTTTTAGGCGGGGTTCTTTTATTCGAGAGAAATCGAGTTGAAGACCATTTAACGTTACCGATAACTCAGTTACTCTTGCCACGCGTTGATACTCCTCTTCCTAACGGTGAAAAAGTGTCGCTCTTGCAAGCTCAAGCTAGCACTTCTTATGCAATCCCATTACCATTAGAGTTGGGCGTCAATCAGGTTTGGATAAGCACAAACTCATCGAACCCATCAACGCCCAAAAAGTCGGTCGCTGTCGAATTCACCGATATCGACCTTTTACTTATCGCTCACGAGGTCCCCGAACCCCCCGATTGGGATAAAACTTTGATAGCAGTACCGGAACTTAAGAAAGTAAACATAAACGGGATCGTTGGAATAGGCACAGATCCAGGGTTCACAAAGTATGGTGACAAGGAGTACCCTTATCCGGGGAGTGTTCAGTGGTGGATACATGGAATCAGTATTGCGTTGTATTCTGATACTTTATCGTTGGAAGAATTACTGAAAATCGCTGAATCGGTGAAGTGAATTGACCATAGAAACGTCAGTAGTTTCGTTTCATCGAAGGAGGCCTATTCCTCTTCGATCTCCACGCTCAGCAATTTATCTCCCGGCGGCGATTCGGTTCCGGGTTGGGGGTCGCGCGGCGTGAGCGATGCAAGCACATCCATCCCGCTCAACACCTGCCCAAAGATCGTGTATTGACCGTCGAACTGCGCGGAGGGGGCGTAGGTGATGAAGAACTGGCTTCCGCTGGTGTCGGGACCCGAATTGACCATCGCCACCACGCCGGGGCGGTTGAACTTCAGTGAAGAATCGATCTCGGTGATGACGTAATAACCGGGATTGCCTTTTCCAGTGCCGCTTGGGTCGCCAGTCTGCGCGAAGAGATCCGGGATGACGCGGTGGAACGTGATGTCGTCATACCATCCGTTTTGCGCAAGGAAGATGAATGAGTTCACCGTGGCTGGCGCTTTATCGGCAAAAAGTTGAATGACCACATCGCCTTTTTCGGTGTGCAGCGTGGCAAGATATTGTTTGTGCGTTTCCACAACGAACGGCGGGCACGTTGTGAATTGCTGTTTGCCCAGCACGATCAACGCGACGATGTCTTTGAAACTGCCGTGGTCGCGCGGTCCGCTGTAGATCTGCCCGTTGATGAGGATGAGCGGTGTGCCGGGGATTCCGATCTCGGTGCCTTCATCCACATAACCTTGGACTTTGGCAGCGATCTCTTCGCTTTGGAGATCTGATTTGAACTGGTCAACGTTCAACCCCAGCGCGGAGGCTTGCGCGGTGAGCCATTGTTCAAAATCTTCGGGAAGCAGTTGAATCCAGTTTTCGTGTTGTGCGTAGAGCAGGTCGTTCATCTCCCAAAATTTTCCCTGTTCGTGCGCGGCTTCGGCGGCTTGCGCGGCAAGCGCGGATTTATCCAGCACACCGATAAGCGGGAAAGGTCGATAGATGATGCGCACGTCGTTCGGGTATTCAGCGAGCAGTTGATTCGTCACACCCACGAAGAAGGCGCTGCGATTGTCTTGATAATCCACGTAGGTTGTGATGGTAACAAAAGGGGTCTCTGCGCCGCGGGTGCGGTCGTCTGCGCTCACGGGAGGAAAAAGGGATGCGTCGTCCGGTCCCGGCGTGGGCGCGACGACCAGGGTTGTGCATGCGGGTGCTTCGGTTGGAAAAATAAGTAGTGGCGTAGGCAAAACTGCGCTGGGCGTGGATGCTGTTCGAGCGGGAGAACAGGCATTCACGAGAAAAATAAGAAGAAAGCCTGCCTTGAGTGGCGCGACCCTTGCAAACGAAGGGATGTAAGAAAACAATCTACTCATTACTTTTCTATTTCCGCCTTCAATTCCTCAAAGGATGTCATGAACGCGATGGTATCGATGAAATCGGCAAGCGAATCACTTTGCTCGCGCAGGGCGCGCACGGCAGGTCCAACCGGGTCTTCGCCTGCCGCGCCGCCGGGCACATCAGCGTACGCGCCGTGAAAGGCGAAATACGCTTGATTGAGTTTACGGAACAGGTATCCGTTCTGCCAGAAGAACTGACGCCGCTCTTCCATATAAGCTTCGGCCCCCTCGATTTTTCCCTGCGCGAGGAGCTCATCGGCAGTTACGCGGGTTTCGTGCATCTCCGCGCGGAAGTCGAACGGCGGCGCCTCTTCGTTGAATCCGCTGGAGGGGAGTGGGGCAAACCCAAGCGCAGCCCAGTTTTCCCGTTGAGTCGACGCGTTCTTGATTGACGGGGAGACCGCGAGTTCGGGATAATATTTTTGGATCACGTAACCGCCGATCTCTGTCCCCGCGATGGAGGCAGTAGTCTCGTTCATCGTGCGGAGTTCTGGCGTCGTGCTGTAATTGAGACCGAGCGGTCGCAGATTGAGATAGTTGTGCGTCCACTCGTGGGCGATCGTTTCCAGGAGCCACGGCAAATTTGTGGTTTCGGTGACCATGGTGGGATATACACCCACTCCGCCGATGGGCACGGTCAACGTTGAGACGTCGAGGGATTCGGCAACTCGATTCTCAAGGGCGATCTGGTCATCGAGCGTCAACGTTGGCAACACGGAAATGTTCGCGATCTGTTGAACCACATCGCGCCGCGAGACAATGAGCGCCAACGGGGTCGGTGTGGTGTGATACAACACCGGCGGGATGGGTTGTCCGCCGGCGGTTAAGCCGGACTCCGCCAGTGCATCGGTGATCTGGCTTTGAAACGCCGCTTCGGCAAGGGGGGCGAGTGATTTCTGCCTTTCGATCAGCTCGTCGCGTTGGGCGCGCAGGAACGAGCTCGTTGCCTCTTTGTCTTCGACCGCCGGATCAGCAAAAACGCGTTCGATATGGAACTCAACTTCCATCAATCTCTGCGTGGTTCGGAGATATTCGAATACGATCTGCTTATTGGTTGTGCGATCGAAGAGATGCGGCAGACCGATCATATTCTGCTCGATCTTGATCCAACTCGCATCCCATACCCAGGTGGGGTAATCGAATTCGATCCCTCGCGTGAAGGCGCGCACGCGGTCGGTTTGACCGGTCAGGCGCGGCGCATCGCCTGTGGCGGCAACGATCATTACCAGCGCAATGGAAAAAAGGTCAACAATCCGAACCATGCGATAAAACATGACAAAATTATAACAGCAGGGAATCGACAGGATGCGTTTCAGGTTTTCGGCAAACTGTTGCGTCGATGCTGAAACGACCAGCCACATCGAATCGTATTCTGATTGTGTGAGATTTGTATTAGCTTTTTCTAGTCGTTCATCGCCAATTCATAGTTGTAGAGTAGAATTTCATGGCTATCGAGCAAATACGGAGGAACAGAAATGAGAGAATTCTTTAAGAAAAGAAAGTGGCTGTTGTTTTTCTTACTGATCACAGGCATTGTAGTGGTCGCGCTTGCGCTTCGGAGCGCGTCAGCTTCTGACACAGCAAGCCAATTTCAGACGGAAACCGTTCAGCGAGGCAACCTCGTTGCGACCATCGGCGCGACCGGCACTGTGCGATCCAAGCAGAGCGCTACGTTGATCTGGCAGGTGGCGGGAGCGGTGGATTTGGTCAATGTAAAAGTAGGCGATCGGGTCCCTGCGGATTTTGTGCTGGCGAACCTCGCGAAAACGTCATTGCCACAAAGTGTCATCCTTGCCGAGGCGGATCTCGCCAGCGCGCAAGAAACGTTGGATCAACTACTCAACTCGGATACCGCGCTTGCCCAGGCGGCGATCACCCTGCGCGACGCGCAAGAGGTGTACGATAGAGCCTACAACTGGCGACAAGAGTTAAACGGCAAGATTCACATCAAGGAAATCATTTACAAGACATTCGGTAATCGGAGAATCCCGGTGCTGAAGGAATACCGAGGCTATCCGAGTCAGGAAGTGATCGACAAAGCGGACGAGGATCTTGCGCTGGCGAAAGCCAAATTGGACGATGCGCAACGGGAATATGACCGCCTCGCCGGTGGAAATGTGGCTGAGATCGCGGCCGCGCAAGCCCGCGTGGATGCGGCTCAGGCGACCATCAACCTGTCCCGCCTTACTGCACCGTTTTCCGCCACCGTGACTGAATCCATCCCTCTATCCGGCGATCAAGTTGCCGCAGGAGCTGTCGCCTTCCGCTTGGACGACCTATCGAGCCTGCTCGTGGATGTTGAAGTCTCGGAGGTTGACATCAATAATGTGAAGATTGGCCAGCCTGTCACCCTGACCTTTGATGCCATTCTTGGCAGGCTGTATCAGGGCGAAGTGGTTGAAGTTGCGAGCATTGGCAGTGTTGTCAGCGGTGTGGTGAACTTCAAGGTGACCGTGGAATTGATCAACATCGATGAGCGCGTAAAGCCCGGTATGACTGCGGCGGTGGATATCACCATCCGTGAGATCGAAGACGCCATTCTGATCCCCAACCGGGCGGTGCGTCTGATCGACGGAGTGCGTTATGTTTATGTTCTCGAGGATGGACAGCCGGTGCGCAAGCGCATTGTTATCGTCTCATCCGCCGACCAACAGAGTGCCATCGAGGCTGGTGAGGTCGAAGAGGGCGATAGCATTATCTTAAATCCTCCCGTTGAGTTTTCTGGTCCCGGCGGGGGACCCGGCGGTGGGTTTGGAAACTAATCTCATGTCGAACGTTATTGAAGCCCACGACATCCGTAAGGTGTATAAGATGGGCGAGGTCGAAGTGGAGGCTTTGCGCGGCGTGTCGTTCACGATCGAGCGCGGCGAGGTGGTGGCGATCATGGGACCCTCCGGTTCAGGCAAATCCACGCTGATGAACACACTGGGTTGCCTCGATCGTCCCAGTGGCGGCGAATATCTTCTGGATGGCGAGCCGGTTGCATCGCTCACGGATGATCAACTCGCGGATATCCGCAATCGCAAGGTGGGGTTCGTGTTCCAGAGTTTCAACCTTCTTTCGCGGCAGACTGCCATCACGAACGTGGAGCTTCCCCTGAGATACTCCGGTCTCACAAGCGGGCGAAAGGAACGCGCCATCGAGGCGCTTAAGGATGTGGGTTTGGGAGATCGCATGACTCACCGCCCGTATGAGCTTTCTGGCGGGCAGCAGCAGCGCGTCGCGATCGCACGCGCCATTGTCAACAACCCCGCCATCATCATGGCGGACGAGCCGACAGGGAATCTCGATTCCAAGGTCGGAAGAGAGATCATGGACCTCCTGCTGAACCTGAATAGAGCAAACGGTACTACCCTCATCATCGTGACCCACGACGCGAGCGTCGCCGAGCGAACCCAGCGCGTCATCCGCCTTCGAGATGGATTATTGGACGGTGCGGCATGACTCTTGGACAGGCTTTCTTCGAAGCATTGGAATCATTAAGCGGGAACAAGTTGCGGTCCGGGTTGACGGTGCTCGGGATCGTGATCGGGGTCGCGGCGGTGATCGCCATGCTGGCAGTTGGACGCGGCGCGCAGGAATCCATCACGGGCTCGATCAGCGGGATCGGTACAAATCTGGTCTTTGTGTTTCGTGGCAGCCCGGATAATTCGGTGCGGAATACGCGCCCGATCACATTGGGAGATGCCGAAGCCATTGCCGATCCGTTTTTAGCGCCTTCCGTTGAGCTCGTTGCTCCCTTGTTGCAGATCAGCACGACGGTATCCTACGGAGGCAACCAGACGTCACCCGAAGTGGTCGGCGCCACGCCTGATTATTTCGTGGTCAGAAATTATGCCATCACGGAGGGTGAATTCCTGACCGAGGAGCACATGCTGGGTCGCGCCTCCGTTGCTTTGATCGGACCTGAGGTGGCGGACACTCTTTTTGGACGGGTCAACGGTTTGGTCGGCGAGACCATCCGCATTGATGGTCAGCCATTCCGGGTGATCGGCGTTTTGGCATCCAAAGGCGGCGGCGCTTTCGGGAGTGAAGATAACCGAGTTGTGATTCCCCTCACCACCGCGCAGGCACGCCTCATGCGACGAAGCACGCGCGACCAGGTGGACATTTTGCTGGTGCAATCGCTTACCGCCGAGACCGTTCCCCAGACCGTGCAGGAGGTATCCGATATTTTGCGCCAGCGTCACCGCACCGAGATCGGCGCGGACGACTTTACCGTGTTCACCCAGCAGGACTTTCTAAGCACAGCCTCGACGATCACCAATGTGCTAACGATCTTCCTTGGCGGCATTGCTGCAATCTCACTGTTGGTGGGCGGCATCGGTATTATGAACATCATGCTCGTTTCCGTGACGGAGCGTACGCGCGAGATCGGTCTCCGCAAGGCTCTCGGCGCGCGGCGGCGTGATATTCTGATTCAGTTCCTGACCGAATCGTCAATGTTGAGTCTTATCGGTGGAATCATCGGCATCATCTTCGGCTGGCTGATCGCCTTCGCCGTAGGGAAGGTGGCGGAAGCGAACAATACCGACTTTATCCCTGTGGTGGGTCTGGATGCCATTTTGCTCGCAACGATCTTTTCCGCGGCGGTGGGGCTATTCTTCGGCATTTACCCTGCCAATCGCGCTGCAAGCCTGGAACCGGTGGAGGCGTTGAGGTACGAGTGAAGCGGATCAGCTGTCCCTGAAAAAGAAAGACGCCGCATCATTCCGATGCGGCGTCTTTCTTTTTATCCCAGAACCGGATTCGTTCGGCGAGCCTCTTCATCATGCGCGTCTGCGGAGCCGATTCCAGGATCATCCGGTTGTACTCTTCCATACGTCCCTGTTTGCGATATTGTACGGCAAGCCGAATTTCAGAGATCTCCGCCACGAGAAACATTGCCAGAAGCATGACCGAAAAGATTGCAAGAGATATGTCGTTACGTACCAGCAATGACCAGATTATGAGCATCGGAATCCACAAGATCAACGAGGCATGCGGTTGATTGATCAGGATACCGAGCATCGTACCGGAAAGGATTGCGACGAGCATGCCGAGCGGCTCGATGGCGAGCAAGCTGCCAAGCATCGGGGAGAGTCCGCGCCCACCTTGAAAGCGATGGTAGACCGGGTAAATGTGCCCGAGGATTGTAGTAATACTGAAGACCAGGTATTGCGGCTGTTCGGGGAATACGAGCCTCAGGCTGAGGATCGGGATAAAGGCTTTGAGGATGTCTAGCAGGGCGACGATGCCGCCGTATTTTTTCCCCAACGCGATCGAGGCTGTGGAAGCGCCAATGCCACTGATGGTTCCTTCTTCGCCTGTCTCTGCTTGGTGCTTGCGGGCATGATCCAGGTTGATGGTGGGATTCACATGCCTCGTCACGACGCGTGCAAACGAGATCGATCCTATCAGATAGCCCGCAACAGCGGTGATGAAGAAAGTGATAAGGTCCACGGTCTGATAATCTTTGGGCTCGGGGCTAACGCCTTAGTCCATAGGAAACTACGAATTCACGATCTGTACCGCACCCAGATAGCCGTCCACGATGGCCTGCGCATTTTCGGGCAGGTTGCAAGCGCCGTTGACCGAGACGACGCAGGGAATCCCGTACTCGCGCGCAACGATGGAGCTATGCGACAGAATTCCGCCTGCTTCTGCCACTACCGCACCTGCTCGCGCGAATAGCGGAGTCCACGCCACATCCGAATACGGGATTACAATCACATCGCCGGGTTGCACTTTGCCGAATTCTGCGGTCGAGTTAACCACCTTGAGCGGACCTTGGAAATATCCGGGTGAGGTTGGAATGCCAGTCAATTTTTGCGCATCGGGTCGCATCAGGGATAGCGGCGGAGGCGTGTCGCCGTAAATGATCTCGGGTAGGACGATAACACGGCTGTTCTCGATCTCGGCGCGGCGGGACTGGACCAAAATCCGCATTTCGGGCGCTTGTTCCGGCTTTAACATTAGACTGCGAACTTCCTGCCACTTTAGGTAAAAAATATCATCCGGTTGTTGCAAAAGTCCATGCTGGATAAGGCGGTGAGATAAAGCCATAAAATACACTCGAAACCAACCATACGAAGAAGTGTACATCGAACTGATCTGTTCGCGTTTGAGCCGGAAACTACGCGCGCGCCTGTAAATGGGTTGTATCCAGAGTTTGGTGAAGGCGGAGGCGCGGAGTGTTTTCCAGGTAATTTTCTGATTGCCGCGCTCGCCCAAGGAATGATCGATCACCATCTGGAGGACGTGTTCCGGGTCTTCGCGCCAGGGGACGCGGGAAAAGTCGTTGCCTGAATCGCTTAGATG
>CAZFDL010000029.1:9897-21647 GCA_964517905.1 uncultured Anaerolinea sp.
CTTTGAGCATGGCATTGTACACGCCCATCAAGATCGGGATGACGATGTTTTGATAGGCAAGGCCAATGTTGAACTGGGAGAGACGGTCGATGCGCTCCGTTAATTCCCTTTCGGTCAGTTGACTGACATCTTCTCTTTGGATCTCTCGGATCGCGTGCTCTTGTTCACGCAATTCGGCTATCACACGTTTATCGTAATTCCAGGCACGCATGAAAAACCTCAAAAGTCTTGGTACATGACGAAGTGTTTGCAGGGACGGCTTGGGTCTCTCGACCTTGAGCTGAAACCCTAGCAGAATCTCAAGCGACTCGCGCGGAAAACCCAGAATTTCAAAGATTGTACCAATCGCGCCCATGTTGAAATAGGCTCGGTAATGGAACGTCCGCGTCAAATCTTCTGGCTTGAGGTGAGTGGGTCCCATGAGCGAGTCGAACAGCCGAATCCAGGCAGTGTTGACCAGCGGGATGTTGATGGACTCGATTAACGGTTTGATGATCCCTGGCAGGACTTCGCGCGAGATTCTATTCGAATACAACGGGACGTTTGTCAGTGTAGTGATTGGGCGAATTTGAAGCCAGTAGACCTTTTGTCCATCATATGCCCACTCAAGGTCGACGGGGGAGTTGTAAAGTTTGGCAATGCGTTTGGTCGCCTCCGCCACCTGACGTATGACGCGCTCGAATTGACGATCTCTTTCGGATCTTGCCGTAAACTGCCCCCAGCGATAGATCCAGCGGTCGGGCGTGACGCCGTCTTGCATGAGGGTTTCGCCAAGTCCATGCACGGACTCAATGACCACCTCGTCCAAACCGGTCATTGGGTTTCTGCTGAATACCACGCCGGATAAGACCGGCTTGACCATTTCCTGGATTAGCACCGCCATTTGCAGGCTGTCAGCGCTTTCGCCATGTTTTTGCATATACGGCGTAAGTGTGGAAGAACGTCCCGAAGCGAGAACAGCCTGAATGGAGGATCGAATCGCATCCATACCTTGAACGTTTGTCTGCGTTGTGAATTGCCCCGCGAAGGATGCGTCCATGTCGTCCTCCAGGTTTGCAGAGGAGCGCACGGCATATTGTTTTTGTGGGTCAATCCGCCCGGCGATCAGGGAAGAAACTTCTGGGTCGAAACCATTTGCGCCCGCATTGACCTTGTTGGCACCGGTGTATGTGAGGACGAACGTGGGCGGAATTGTCAGCCGATGTTTGGCAAGCCAGTGCAGGCCGGCGCCTTTCTTGCCGAAATTTACCACATGGCGTGTCTCGTGAATCTCGGCTAGGTACGGATGGTCCATGACATTTCCGGTCGTCTAAGGCGCGGGTGGTTTAGTGAAATATCGGATATTGTCCTCGTAAGGGAGGATGCCGTATTGGTTCGTGTTCTTAAGGTCAAGGTGTTCGAACAGGAAGATGCGTGGAGGGTAGAAGGTAAATGTAGAAAATGCCGCGAACATCAAAACGAACGCGCCCACAGCATATTGAGTGAACCTCTTTTCGAGCGGTGGACGCGTCAGGAGCTTGTAACTGACAACCTGGCCTATCAGGACCGCAAGATAGAAGAGGGCAAGGTCAACCCTGAAAATACTGCGACCGACAGCAGGAGCGTACAAATACCAACCCAGGGTGATGACCAGTGGCATAATGAATAGGCTGGCGACCTTGGCAACAATGTAATTATTAGCCTGATCACGTACATACGTGTATTCGATCAGCGCGAAGAGCAGCCCCGGAAAAAATACCATTTTCAGATGTTCCCAGGTGCTTTCGTTGACGGAGGAGAAATACGCAGCGACATTGCTCGAAAAATCGCTCATTTCGAAGGTAAAGTGCAGAGCCGCACCGACCAATCCGACGAATAAAAAGCCGCCGATTTCCCAGATAAGAAGGTTCTTTTTCATGTACGCCAAATATTATAGTATGCCGGCGACGAACAAAATGCCGACAAATGAGATAAACCCGCCGCCGAAGCGGAGGATCATTTTTCCGCGTTCGTAGTGTTTGGCGATGTCCCCAATGACCACTCCAGCGATGTGGATCAGTGCCGTACCGGTCAGAAAGCCGAGAGCATACAAAACAGGCTCCGCTGTCGTTGGCATCTCCGCACCGTGTGCATAGCCGTGAAAAATGGCGAAGAACCCCACGGCTGCCATCGCTATCAAAACGGGCAATTTTCGTTCCGCGGCAATAATGAGACCCAACAGAACGAGGGAAGCGGCAATACCCAACTCGATGGAGGTCAAGCCAATGTCAATCAGCCCCAGCGCGCCGCCAAGCGCCATAACACTAACAAATGTGGATGGCACCGTCCAGATTGCGCGACCGCCGATCTGCGCACTCAAAATGCCAACGCTGAGCATGGCTAGCAGGTGATCGTAACCAAGTACGGGGTGAACGAGGCCGCTGAGGAAACCGCCAAAGGGCAGCGGCGTGCCGTCATGAGCATAGGCGACACTTGGGAACAAGGCAAGGAGAATTCCAAGCAATATCGGACGAGCAACTCTGATTTTGGACATGATTTCTTCTCTCTGAATATGGATTTAGGTCAAACGCGTATTGCACAAATTATAATTCCAGATGCAATAAAATTCTTAGAATAGCGTTAGTCGTCCTTCCAAATTCTATCATGCGTATGGGCTTCGCATGGAGGGCATAACCCGGGTAGAATTGGGGTATGACCCTATATACTATTCTTATCAGCGATGGTTTGGACGAAGCAGGACAATCTATTCTGCGCTCTCTAGCGAACGTGGATGACCGCCGGGAAATTTCTGCGGATGACCTGCTCAAGGCAATTCCCGATTATGACGCGCTCATCGTTCGCGGTCGGACGAAGGTAACTGCCTCGCTCCTGGACGCGGCGTCACGCCTCAAGGTGATCGGTCGCGCAGGCGTCGGCGTGGACAACATCGACCTCGAGGCGGCGAAGAAGAAAAATATCACCGTGGTCAACGCGCCGATGTCCACTTCGCTGGCGGTCGCTGAGTTGACCTTTGGTCTCCTACTCTCGCTTGCGCGCGAAATCCCTCGTGCCGATGCCGGCATGAAACAGGGCAAGTGGCTGAAGAAAGAACTCGAAGGCGTGGAGTTGAATGGCAAGACCCTCGGTTTGATCGGGTATGGTCGCATCGGCGCGGAGGTCGGCAAACGCGCCTCCGCGTTCGGGATGAACATCATTGCCTACGACCCATTAATCTCGGAGGATGAGATCAAGCAACGCGGCGCGGAGCCGGTCTCGATTCAGGATTTGTACGCGTGGTCTGATTTTATTTCGTTGCATCTTCCGCTGAATGTGCAGACCCGCGACATGATCGGGCAATTGGCGTTCTCTGAAATGAAAGACGGGGTGCGGATCGTGTGCGCGGCGCGCGGCGGTATCATTGACGAAGCCGCGCTGGTCGCCGCGTTGAACAGCGGCAAAGTCGCTGGTGCTGCGCTGGATGTCTTCGGGGTAGAACCGCCTGGGTTGACCGAGGCAGTCTCCCATCCGCGCGTGATCGCCACTCCGCACATGGGAGCCCAAACAATCGAAGCGCAGTCCCGTGCGTCGGAAGATATAGCGAACGAGGTGTTGTCTGTTTTGCAGGGCAAACCATTACGCTGGAAAGTCAACTAATTCCTCACAGGAGTACCCATGTCTGAAAAATTGAATCAATTGAAAGCGATCCTCGGCGAAGTATCGGATCTCAATCGCGCCCAGGCGGTTTTGGGCTGGGACCAGCAGGTCTATATGCCGTCTGCGGGAGGTGAAGCCCGGGGTCAGCAATTAGGCACACTGGGCAAGATCGCCCAGGAAAAATTCATTGCGGATGAAGTCGGCGAGCTGCTCGACGACTTGAAGCAGGAATTTGCCGGAGCAGATCCCGCCTCCGATGAAGCCGCGATGATCCGGGTTGCCGCCCGGAACTACGAAAAGGCAAAACGCGTGCCGCCGTCATTTGTGGTGGAACAAGCCGTCGTCACTTCCAAGGCGTTCGAAGCATGGATGGAGGCAAGGAGCAAGTCCGACTTTTCCATTTTCCTGCCTCATCTCGAAAAAGTCCTCGAACTCGTGCAGAAATATATCTCGTTCCATCCCAAGGCAGAGCATCCGTACGATACCCTGCTCGATGATTACGAACCCGGTATGAAGACCTCCGACGTGAAAGCCATCTTCGATGAACTGCGCCCGCAACAGGTGGAGTTGATCAAAGCCATCGCGGAAAGCAGGCAGGTGAAGGATGATTTCCTGCACAGGAAATTCAATGAACAGAAGTTGTGGGACTTCGGCGTCGAAGTCGTGGGTAAGTTCGGCTACGATTGGAGCCGCGGCAGGCAGGACAAGGCTCCACATCCGTTCGAAACCACCTTCAGCGTGAACGATGTGCGCATCACCACACGCTTTGAGACTGAAAACCCCATGGCGACGTTGTTCAGCACCATGCACGAATCGGGTCACGCGATGTACGAGCAGGGTGTGAATCCTGACTACGAACGCACGCCGCTCGAAAGTGGAACCTCGCTCGCGATCCACGAGTCGCAATCGCGTATGTGGGAGAATCTGGTCGGACGCTCGCTTCCGTTCTGGGAACATTTCTATCCCAAACTGAAAAAGACCTTCCCTGCGCAGTTGGGAAATGTGAACCTAAAATCTTTCTACAGAGGAATCAACAAGGTGGCGCCATCGCTCATCCGCGTGAACGCCGACGAGGCCACGTATAATCTGCACATCATGTTGCGCCTCGAGTTGGAGATCGCCATGGTGGAGGGCAAAGTTAAATTGAAAGACCTGCCTGAACTTTGGAATACCAAAATGAAGGAATACCTCGGCATTGTTCCGCCTAACGACGCGCAAGGCGTGTTGCAGGATATTCACTGGTCGGGCGGTTCCATCGGTTACTTCTCCACATACGCGTTGGGTAATCTCGTGTCGGCACAGTTATGGGAGAAGATCAACAAGGACATCCGTGGACTCGACGACCAAATTCGCAAGGGCAATTTTAGCGAACTTCTTGGCTGGCTGCGCAAGAACATTCACCAGCATGGTCAAAAATTCGAACCGCAGACCCTGGTACAAAATGTGACCGGCTCCAAGATCACGCCGGCGCCGTATGTGCGTTACCTGAAGAAAAAATACGGCGAGATCTATTCGTTGTAATGCCAATTTCGGATCACGAGGTTCACAAGTCCAACGAGTCTGCGAAGGCTTGTTGGACTTGTTAGTGAATCTGATGAACTATAAACCACTTTTCCTCGCTTCTCTGCTCGGACTTCTGGCTGGGTGCGCCGCCCCGGCTTCGAGTCCCATCCCCACCGCGATTCCGCCCGAATTCCTGCCGACCGTCATCGCGCAGACGGCGGAATCCGCAAACTTTGCCGGGACACAGACAGCCGCCGCATTGTCCGCGCTGGTGACTCCCACGAACACACGCAGACCGACTTCCACGATTACGCCTGCACCGACGTTTACGATCACTTCCATCCCCGGTCACAAACAAGCCGCCATCCTGATCACCTCGCCCGGACCCATGTCCAAGGTGGTTTCGCCGATCAACCTGAAGATGGACATCATCACCGGTAAGAGCGAACTCGTGCAGGTAGATTTGTATGGCGAAGATGGGCGACTGCTCACGCGCACGCTCAAACGGAACGTACCGACTTCGACCGGGGGTGTTCTTCAGAACATTCAGATTTCGTATGAGATACGCGCCGCGGCGGAGTTGGGGAGACTGTCGATCAGCACGCAGGACGAACATGGGCGCGTGCAATCCTTGAACTCCGTGCGCCTGCTATTGTTATCCTCAGGAGTCAATGAGATCACGACGCCGGGCAATCCATCGGAACCTGTACGCGTGTTCAACCCCACATCGAAGGAATCGCCCTCCGGCGGAATCCTCAACCTCCGAATGGATCTGTGGCCGTTCAACATTCAACCTGTGATTATTGAGTTGATCGACCCAGAGGGGAAGTCTCTGGGATTGCGGGTGATCGCGGTGAGTCATCTTGACCCCCAAATAGTCGAAACAACCATTCCCTATGATATTTCTGAGCCTGTTTCCGCGCGGTTGACAATTCGTCAGGATGATGACCGCATCGCGGGGTTGTTCTACCTTTACAGCCAGGAAGTTTTGCTCACCCCGTAACTTGCGAAAACAATTCGGGATGGTATAATGCTGACGCCTTTCGGGGTGTGGCTCAGACCGGTAGAGCGCACGGTTCGGGTCCGTGAGGTCCCGAGTTCAAATCTCGGCACCCCGACAGATTTAAGAAGACTCCCTACCCGAGGGAGTCTTTTGTTTTTCACTCCGCCGTTTTCGGCTTATCGTTTGGTTGCCGCCGTGTCGTTTGATTGATACAATTTCATGAAGAAGAATGACAGACACCAATTCGCTACCGATAGACAGTATCCTCCATCAGCTAGGGCAGGCAGGGACCAGGCTTGCCGAAATGGATGCGGCGGAAGGCGCGGCAGGAAATATTTCCGTTTGCCTGCGCTCGCCCCAAGATGTAAGCGCGTTCTTTCCACAGGTCGAAACGATCGAATTACCGCTGCAAGTGCCCGAGCTGGCGGGGATGCTACTCATCGTCTCCGGTTCGGGTCGACGGCTGCGCGACATTGCCGACGCGCCTCTCGCCAATCTTGCCTGCGCGCAGGTGGAGGCGGGTGGGCGCAACGCCAAAATGTTTACATCCCCACGACGACACTTCCAGCGGGTGACGAGCGAGTTCAACTCACACTTGGGCGTCCATGCCGAGCGGATGCGGGAAGATAGGGTTTCCCTCCATGCGGTTCTACATGCCCAACCGATCTACCTTACCGCTCTCAGTCACCGCGCGGAATTTCAGGACGAGACGACCCTAAACCGGAGACTTCTGCGCTGGCAGCCTGAGACCATTGCCAACATGCCGGAAGGGATCGGCGTCATTCCGTTCCTCATGCCGGGGTCCGCCCAATTGGTTGTCGAGACGAAACTGGCACTGCGCACACACCAGATCGTGGTCTGGGCGCGGCACGGGGTGATGGCCCGGGCGGACGAGTCGATCCTCCACGCACTCGACTTGATCGAATATGCAGAAACGGCAGCTCACTACGAGACTCTACATCTGCTGGCCGGCGGCGAAGGCGGACTCAGTCCCGAAGAAATTCGCGAGATCACCGGCTTTTGGAAGATCCAGCAGAATATATTCTAATGATTCAAGCGAGCGATGGCTTGCTTTCATACCCGTTTGAGTCTATACTTTCGACAAATACCGCAACAAGGAGCGAACCATGGCTACCGTCCGCGACATGATCCGCAAAAAGGGGAACGAAGTCTATACGATTGCCTCCACCGCCAATGTGCTGGAAGCGCTGAAACTGATGGCAAAGCACAACACAGGTGCTGTGTTGGTGATGGATGGCGGGGAAATGAAGGGGATTCTGTCCGAGCGGGACTGCGTGCGCAAACTTGAACTCGAGGGCAAAACAGCCAAAGAAGCCAGAGTGAACGACATCATGACCGGCAAAGTCATCACCATCGAAGCGGATGAAGACCTGGAGGCCTGCATGAAATTGATGATCGAGCGGAACATCCGTCACCTCCCGGTGTATGCGGATGGCAAGCTGGCAGGGATGCTCTCGGTGCGCGATGTCTTGCGCGAAGTGGTGGAAGTACAAAGATCGATGATCACACAATTGGAACATTACATCACCGGCGGCGGACGATAAGATGATCCTGCCGGAGTGGACGATCGCGGAGCTCAGGCAGAAATTGGAATCAGGCGAGTTGACAAGCCGTCAACTCGCCGAACTTTATTTGGGTCGAATCGAAGCGTTCGACACGAATGGTCCGCACATAAACTCCGTCATCGAGATAAATCCGGACGCCCTCGACATTGCGGCCAGGCTGGATTCGGAACGAAAGAAGAAAAAGGCGCGGGGGGCTTTGCATGGCATCCCGATCTTATTGAAGGACAACATCGACACCCATGACCGGATGCAAACCACCGCCGGGTCGCTTGCGTTGGAGGGTAACTTCGCCGCACAGGACGCGTTCATCGTGAAGCAACTACGCAGGGCTGGCGCGGTGATACTTGGCAAGACCAACCTGAGCGAATGGGCGAACTTCCGCGGTAAACGCTCGACCAGCGGATGGTCATCGCGCGGCGGTTTAACACGTAATCCCTACGCGCTGGATCGCTCTGCGTGCGGTTCATCCTCCGGGTCGGGGGCGGCAGTGGCGGCGAATTTGTGCGCCGGGGCGGTCGGAACTGAGACTGACGGCTCGATCATCTGTCCCGCACAGACGAATGGAATCGTCGGAATCAAACCGACGCTTGGCTTGGTGAGCCGCAGTGGAATTATTCCCATCGCGCACAGTCAGGATACGCCCGGTCCCATGGCGCGGACCGTAGCCGACGCGGCGATTTTGCTGGGGGCGATGACGGGAATCGACGTGGAGGATTCAGCCACAAAGACGGGCAGGAAGCGAGGGGCGTCCAATTACACAAAATATCTCGACCTGAACGGACTCAAAGACGCACGCATTGGAGTTGCGAGAAAAATGACCGGGTCGAATCCGCGCGTCTTGAAGATCTTCGAAACGTGCATCGACGCAATGAAGCAACTCGGCGCGGTTATCGTTGACCCGGTGGACTTGAAGCATTTCGACAAGGTCGGCGAAAGTGAAATGGAAGTTTTGCACTACGAATTCAAAGCCGATCTGAACGCGTACCTGAACTCACTCGATGGCACCGTGCCCGTCCACTCATTGGAAGATGTCATCCGCTTCAACGAGGAAAATAATGACATGGTGATGCCTTATTTCGGGCAGGAACACATGACGATGGCGCAGGAAAAGGGATCGTTGAAGGAGCGAAAATATAAAGCCGCGCTGGCGAAGAACCTGCGCCTCGCGCGCAAACAGGGAATCGATGCGACCATCCGCAAATACAAGCTGGACGCGATCGTTGTGCCTTCCGGCGGACCGGCGTGGGTGATCGATCTCGCCAACGGCGACTCATCGAATTGGGATATGGAATCGACAACGCCCGCGGCGGTGGCGGGTTATCCGCACATCACGGTTCCCGCAGGGTATGTGTTCGGTTTACCCGTGGGTATCTCGTTCTTTTCAACGGCGTGGCAGGAGCCACAACTGATCAGTCTCGCGTACGCGTTTGAGCAGGCAACGCAGTTCCGCAGACAGCCGCGATTCCTGCCGACGGCGAACTTGAATGTTTAAATATCCTTTTTTATCCTGAGATTGTTCTCGCGCGCGTACCAACCCCAAACGAAATAGAAGGTCAGAACCACAAAAGCGACCGCCACCCAAAACCACCCAGGGAGGTCGAATCCGTACGCGCTGACGGCAACCGTGAAGGTCGTTGAAACGAGGCGTCCCAAAAAATTCGCGGCGAGAAAACGCAAACCGCTGATCGTTCCCAGGCCTGCCACATAACACATGGCGTCGGATGGAAAAATAGGCAGGTTGAAGGCAAGAAAGTAAAAGAGAATTCCTTGATGGCGCGCCATCTCTTCCCAGCGCTCGATCACCTTTTGTGAAGCAAGCCGATATGCAATGGGTTTTCCGTAACGGCGAGCCAAAAAGAATGCGACCTGACTACTCAACACCGCGACGGGAATCGTAACAGCCAACGTGGGCAGAAATCCGAAAATATATCCCGCCGCGAAGACCAGCGCTTGCCCGGGCACCAGCGCTATGATCACCTGGAGGATGAGCAGTGAGAGATAGACAGCCATCGCCCAATCTCCATAGCTCAGCATGTAATCCGCCACCGCATCGCGGTTGACGATCCAAAGCAGGAACTCCTCGAGGGGTCCGCGCGCCCACCAGCACAACGGTAAAAATCCCAGCGTGATGAGGATCGCCCGGCGGTTTCGTTGTAGAAAATTTGGTTGCTGCTCCGTCATCACCAAGCCCTTTCCGGTGTCGCAAAGAGTTTAAGGAGAGTTAACGCCCGATCGTCTTGCCCAATATAACCCCGCCGTTCCCGCAGAGTTGTATTGGGCAAATTGTCAAATCAATTCGGACGCTTACGGGTGTCATGTGAATTCCATGTTCGTTCCGCGTCGGTTAAGCCGAACATCACTAGTACGGGTTGATATTTTTCGGCTATACTTCTGCCCGGAGATTTTATGGCAGACACAAACCTCACACTCTTGAATCCTGCGATCGAATCCTACATTCCGTTGGGCCGCGCGGGGCTGTTGCCAGCTTTGCACGCGGCTCAAAAAATTTATGGCTGGATCTCCGAACCCGTTGCGGCAGAGATAGCCCGTTCGCTTCGAGTTCCGCTGGCAGACGTGCACGGCGTGATCGAGTTTTACTCGCTCTTTTACAACGAGCCCACCAGCAGACATGTGATTCGGGTGTGCACCGACGTCGCATGCGCGCTCAAGGGCGCGGATGGGATTCTCGCCGGTCTTTGTTCACAACACGGACTGGAACCGCGTCAGACGAAGGGCGATCTGTCTCTAACCATTGAGCCGAGTCCGTGCCTGGGACTCTGCGAGCACGCGCCCGCCGTATGGACGACGGACGACGGACGATGGACGGTTGGAGATGGAAGCTTGGAGAATGATCGTCCACCGTCCATGGTCTATGGTCAGGTCCGATTACTTACCGCCAATTGTGGAAACGGTACGACAACGCTTTCAAAATACGGTGAATACACGGCATTCAAAAAAGCATTGGCACTGAAGCCCGAAGAAGTGATCGCTGAGGTCAAAGCATCCGGCCTTGTCGGGCGCGGTGGCGCCGCGTTCCCAACCGGCGTCAAATGGGAAGGCGCGGCGAAAGCCGATGCCGATCAGAAATTCGTGATCTGCAACGCGGACGAGTCCGAGCCCGGCACATTCAAAGACCGCGTGTTGTTGATCGACGACCCTCATAAGACCATAGAAGGGATGTGTATCACTGCGTATGCCATCGGCGCGACGAAGGGGTATATCTACATTCGCGGGGAATATCCGTACATCGTGCCAATCCTCGATAACGCGTTGAAGGAAGCGCGCGCGGCTGGCTACCTGAATGAAGAGTTTGACATCGAAATCCGCGTCGGCGCAGGCGCCTATATTTGCGGCGAGGAGACCGCGCTGTTCGAGTCGATCGAGGGAAACCGCGGATTCCCGCGCATCAAGCCACCGTTCCCGACGACACACGGCGTCTTCGGCAAACCGACCGTCATCAACAACGTGGAGACGTTGTGCACTGTGCCGACGATCATTGCACGGGGTTCCGCCGAGTATCGTAAATTGGGCACCGAGAAATCTCCCGGTACCAAACTATTCTGCGTTTCTGGTGATGTCGAGCATACGGGCGTTTACGAAATCCCGTTTGGGGTGACCTTGCGCGAACTACTCGATATGGCAGGCGGGGTGCGGGGCGGGAAGCAGTTGAAGGCTGTGCTATTTGGCGGCGCCGCAGGCGCGTTTGCTACATCCGAGCATCTCGATGTAAAAATGACCTTTGAAGACTTGCGCGCGGCTGGATTGCCTCTTGGTTCCGGCGTGGTGATGGTCTTCGACGAAACACGCGACATGCACCAGGTGCTGAAGAGTCTAGGGCACTTCTTCGCACATGAGTCTTGTGGCAAGTGCTATCCCTGCCAGATGGGCACACAGCGTCAAATGGAAATCCTTGATCGAATCGCGGCAGGCAAGACTCTCGAAGGCGACTTTGTCCGCTTGCAAGATGTTGGTTGGACGATGACGGATGCGAGTTTGTGTGGATTGGGTCAAACTGCGGCAAGCGCGGTGTTGTCGGCCATGAAGTT
>CAZFDL010000030.1:0-21558 GCA_964517905.1 uncultured Anaerolinea sp.
CGATGGGCACGCGCGGGTCGAGCGAGGCATACGGGTCCTGGAAGATGATCTGCATGTCGCGCCGCACCGCTTTCAATTCGCGAGGCTTCATGGTGAATATGTCCTTGCCGTTGAACTTCGCCGAGCCGGAAGTGGGTTCAACGAGCCGGAGCATTGTGCGTCCAATCGTGGTCTTGCCGCAACCGGATTCGCCCACCATACCCAGGGTTTCGCCCTTCCTTACGAAGAAACTGACATCGTCCACGGCTCGTACCTGGTTGATCACGCGCTGTAAAAGCCCGGCGCGCACGGGAAAGTATTTCACGAGGTTGTTGACCTCGACAAGGGTTTCCCCTTTTTGGATGGGTTGGTTTTGCATGGCGGAAAATTCTCCAGAAAAGGGAATTAGGACTTCAACGGAGCAACATGTCCTTCGGCATTCTGATACAACCAGCAGCGCACGAGATGGCCGGGTTTCACTTCATCCAAGGCGGGCTCGGTATGGGTGCAGATGTTCAAGGCATGTTTGACGCGTGCCTGACAGCGCGGCGCAAAGCGGCAACCCGGCGGCAGGTTGACGAGGTTGGGAACCGAGCCGGGGATAACATCCAACTTGTCCTTGATCTCGCCCAACACAGGGATCGAGCCAATCAAGCCCTGTGTGTACGGGTGCATCGGTTCGTCGAACAACGAATTGACATCTGCCTGCTCGACGATCTCGCCGGCATACATCACCGCCACGCGGTCTGCCATTTCAGCCACCACGCCGAGATCGTGCGTAATGAGGATGACCGAAGTTCCCATGTCGCGGCGCAGATCGCGCATCAGGTCAAGGATCTGCGCCTGGATGGTCACATCCAGCGCGGTGGTTGGTTCGTCTGCGATCAGCAGTTCGGGCACGCACGCCAGCGCCATCGCGATCATTACACGTTGCGCCATGCCGCCCGAAAGTTCGTGTGGATACGCGTGCGCGCGACGTTCGGGATCCGGTACACCGACCATTTTGAGCAGCGCGACCGCGCGATTCCACCCCGCATCTCTGCCCAGATCCTGGTGAACGTTCAACACCTCGGCAAGCTGGTCGCCCACTTTGAAGACCGGGTTCAACGCGGTCTGCGGTTGTTGAAAGATCATCGAAACGCGGTTGCCGCGAATCTTGACCATTTCCTCTTCGGTTAAATTCAGCAGGTTTTCGCCATCCAGAAGGATTTCCCCGCCGTCCACGCGCCCGGGCCTCGAGATGAGCCTCATGATCGAAAGGGAGGTGACGCTTTTTCCGCAACCCGATTCGCCGACCAGCCCCAGCACTTCACCGGGATACACCTCGAAATCCACGCCATCCACCGCGCGGACAACCCCATCCTCAGTATAGAAATATGTTTTGAGATTCTTTACGGCAAGCAGGGGCCGGGTGTTGTTGTTCATGATGGCAGACTCCAAAGGTCAGGAATGCACGCATTATAGCAAAGATTTAGCGCAATACGAACTCGCCGACATCCGTGCCAAAACTCAGGGCCGGCAGTGGGGTCCGTAATCGAAGGATTCAAGGTTGGCAAGCGCGGAGTTGGATGAGGCGTCCAGGGCGAAACCGCAAAAATCGGGGCGCGACGCGGCGACCTTCAGGCGCAGGTACAGGGGGATGGATGGAAGTTCGGAGGCAAAGAGTGCCTGCGCTTCTTGATGCGACGTGTATTCTGGTTCGCCGGGCAGTGAACGCAGAGCCTGCTCACAGGCGGTGTCAAAACTGGGATTCTCATAACCGCTGATATTGGTGCCAACCCAATTGTTTTCCTTGCTGGGGATCTGAGCTGAGGTGAACCAACCGCACTGCGGCTCGAGGGTGTTAACCCCCATGGCATACTCGGCGAGATCGAACCGCCTGCCGAACAACGGACCCTCCGGTCCCTGCGCGTAAAAGTCAGCGGCGGAGTAAAACACGGGATTCAATCCGATGCCGCACTCGGAGAGAGATTGGCGCAAGATCTCCGCCACTTGGTGACGCTGCGTTGCAGAGGAAGTGTAATACTCGAAGACGAGCGGCGTTCCGCCCGGCACTCTGGTCACACCCACCGAGAGGCGCGGCGTGGAAGGGTCGTTATCTGAATCGAGCCAGCCGATATCTTCCAGGATCTGCATGCCCGCCTGCGGATTGTATTCATACGGCTGGATATTTCCATTATGAAGCGGGTGGTCGGATGGCAAATAACTATCCGGCACCTGCGACAAGCCGAAGAGAACCGCATCCACCACTTTCTGACGGTCGAGGCACAGGGTAAGCGCTTGCCGCATGCGTTCATCGCCGAACAGGTCGGCGCGGTCCCTTTGCGGGTTGTACCCATCGTCATACGAAGCAGGTGCGATACCAAGACCGAGCCATTCCATGGTCATGCTTTGCGCGGTCAGCAACTTCAACTGATCCTGCGATTGCATTTCCTGCAGCAAGCCCACCAGTCCATCGAGCCGCACGGATGGATCGAGCGCGTCGCAGGTCCCCTCCACAAGCGCAGAGAGCGCGGCGTTCGCGTCGGGCATGATGAGGAAGGTCAATTCATCATAGCGCGGCAAGCCGCTCTCGGCGCGGAAGTAGTTGAGGTTCTTCGTCAGCCGCAGACTTTCGCCCGCGTTCCATTCTTCCATGATGTATGGTCCCCAGCCGACAGGGAAACGGGAGGACAGGTCAAGCCGAGGGAGGTCGGCTGGGGATTGGTCTTCCCAAAGGTGGCGAGGCAGGGGCGTCCAAAAATTCGTGAAGTACTCGGGGTCGATGAAACCGGGCATGCCCCACCATTGCACGGTCTGATCGTCTGCCGCCTCATAGACCTGTGTTCGGTCTGTCAGAAACTTTGAAACGAGAGTGTCTTCATCGGCCGCCAACGAAAACGAGAAGATCGAATCGTACGCGGTAAGCGGCTCGCCATCGGACCACTGCAGTCCTGCGAGCATGGTGAAGGTGACCACCATCTGATCCATTTCGATCTCGCTGACGCCATCATAAACGATCTCACATGCCTCCGCGCGGCAACCGCTGGGTCGGAGCGTCATCCCTTTTGCCAGACTGACCACATTTCCGTCGGCATCCACCACATCATCCCCTGCGCCAACACGAACCGCGTTGATCTGCGCATCGCCATCGTCAAGCGTGGGTATCTTCTCGAGGATGATGGGTTCATATCCGTATTCGATAATATCCATCGGTCCGTCATAAATGGCAGAGAGGACACTGCGCGCCGCGGAGTTCACGCTGCCGTACGGATACAGGGTGTTCGGTTCCTCCCCGAGGCAAATGGTCAACGAGCGCGGGGCAGGCGTAGGTGTGAAAAGAGGCGAGGGTGTTTCGGTCGGTGCGCCGGGGATCACCGGGATCTCCGTCTGCCGGGGCGCGCAGGCCGCGAGCAGCAGCAATATGGCAGTGACCAGGAAAGATTTTTTCATTGTGAGGTAATCCTATGAATTCCCCATATTATATCGAAACCCGCCTCCTTCCGGAGGCGGGTTTGAAAATTCTAGTGATTCTTTTCCGCGACCCAGCAGGCAACGAAATGTCCCGGCAGGAGTTCCTTGAATGCGGGTTCCTCCTGCGAACAAATATCAATCGCCAGCGGGCACCGTGGATGGAAGCGGCAACCCTTGGGCGGATTGAGCGGGCTGGGCACATCGCCCTTCAGGATGATGCGCTCCCGCTTCAACTCCGGATCGGGGATCGGGATCGCCGACATGAGGGCTTTGGTGTACGGATGAAGCGGGTTGCGGAACAGTTCCTCGCGCCCGGTCAATTCCACAATTTTGCCGAGATACATCACTGCCACGCGATCGGAGATATGCTCGACCACGCTCATATTGTGGGCAATGAAAAGGTAGGTTAAGCCGAATTCCGCCTGCAGGTCCTTGAGAATGTTCAACACCTGGGATTGAATCGACACATCCAGCGCCGAGACCGGTTCATCGCAGACGATGAACTTGGGTTGCAGGGCCAGTGCGCGTGCGATGCCGATGCGTTGACGCTGACCGCCGGAGAATTCATGCGGGTAGCGGCGGGCGTGGTAATCCTCCAAACCCACTCGTTTCAATGTGGCGATCATGATCTCGAATCGTTCCTTGCGGGTTCCGATCTTGTGAATGTCGAGCCCCTGCATCACCGATTGACCGATCGGCATGCGCGGGTCGAGCGAAGCATACGGGTCCTGGAAGATGATCTGCATATGACGCCGTATCGCCTTCAAGTCGCGGCCGTTCAATTTGAACACATCCTGACCGTCGAACTTTACTTCGCCGGAGGTGGGCTCCAGCAGGCGGAGCATGGTCCTCCCGACGGTTGTCTTCCCGCAACCTGATTCACCTACCAGACCGACCGTTTCACCTTTATGGACCTTGAAACTGACCTTGTCCACCGCCTGAACCTGTGCCACGACGCGTTGCAGCAATCCGGCGCGCACCGGGAAATATTTTACGAGGTCATTGACTTCCACCAGGACTTTGTTGTCGCCTGTATTCTCGTTATTCATGAGTAGTCTGCTCCACGGGCTGAATTATGCGTGCGCCGACAGCGGAGCGCGGTGCCCCTCTGCATCCTGATAAAGCCAGCAACGGACAAGGTGACCACCCTGGGTGTCCACGAGATCGGGTTCCTTCTCGGTGCAGATCGTAAGGTTATGCTCCACGCGCGCGCGGCAGCGGGAGGCAAACCGGCAACCGGCAGGCATGTTGATCAAGTTCGGGACCGAACCGGGAATCACATCCAGGCGCTCCTTGAGCTTTCCGAGGACCGGGATCGAACCGATCAAACCCTGCGTATACGGGTGCAGCGGTTGTTTGAACAGGGTTTTTACGGCTGTCTGCTCGACGATCTGACCGGCGTACATCACCGCCACGCGTTCGCACATTTCCGCGATAACGCCCAGATCATGCGTGATGAGGATGATGGCAGTTCCGATATTCTCGCGCAGGCTGCGCATCAGGTCGAGAATTTGGGCTTGGATCGTCACATCCAATGCGGTAGTGGGTTCATCCGCGATCAGCAGGTCCGGCACACACGCGAGCGCCATGGCGATCATTACGCGTTGCGCCTGTCCACCGGAAAGTTGATGCGGGTACGAATCCGCGCGCTGTTCCGGATCGGGGATGCCGACCATTTTGAGCAATTCTATGGCGCGTGTGCGTCCCGCTTCCCTGCCCAGGTCCTGGTGGATATTCAATACTTCGCCGATCTGTTCCCCCGCCCGGAAGACCGGGTTCAACGCCGACTGGGGTTGCTGAAAGATCATGGAAATGCTGTTACCGCGCACCTTGATCATTTCTGATTCCGGCAGGTCCAGAAGGTTGGTGCCGTTGAATAACACTTCGCCTTCGATGATCTTTCCGGGCTGCCCGATCAGGCGCATGATGGAGAGCGAGGTCACGCTTTTGCCGCAACCGGATTCTCCAACGATGCCCAAAACCTCACCGGGATTGACCACAAAATCGACGCCGTCCACCGCACGTACCACGCCGGATTCAGTGTAAAAATACGTCTTCAGGTTTCTTACTTCGAGCAGAGGTGTTTGTGTCTCAGCCACGGTTGATCGAGTCTCCTTGATGGGGCGGTCTCAAATTACGTTTTCACGCAAAGATGATTGTTTTCAATATATGATCGAACAGATTCAAACGACTGCACGTGAAAGGAACCCCCAGCGGGTTTTCCATTCCTCAGCGCAAACATGATCTGGGTATCCGAGTAGCGTCCATCGAGGGGAATCAAGAGCGTGTTAAACCCGGAGAAGAACGGGCTTTGCGAATGGATGCGCTGGGGTTCGCTGTAACGTAGTTCAAGGACCATCATGCGGGTTGTCGTCTGATAATCCTGATAGGTTGGGTCTGTGAGGTTCAATTCGTCCCAGCGTTTGTCCCCGGAGATCTGCTCGTTCACCATTCCGGTAATGACCGCTAGATGATCGGAATCCTGTTCGAGGGTGACCACTTCGCCATAGCATCGGATCGTGATCTGCGCTGGAACTGCATCGAACACCGGGTAGAACCACAAGGCATCTTTCGTATACGCCATGATGCTGAAGTAGATCATGAACAGCACTGCGAGCGTGATCGTAACCAAAAAGTTCAGAACAGACGCGGTTCTTCCCGTACTCTGGTCGGACGAGTATGTCACTGATGCTTCCTATTTGGGGATGACCGTGATCAACACCCGCACGTTTTCGCTATCGGGGATCGACTGCACTGTGACCGAGATATTCTTATCAGGTTTGGATCGCAATAGGGTGAGCGCGCCGCCCAGCGGGCTTTCCGGGCTGTTGCTTTTCTTTTCCCAGCCCAGTGACTGCAATTCGGTTCGGTAAAATTCCACGATCTCATCCACTGTTCCGGGCACCTCGTATGTGATGTAGGTGTTGCTGGCTGCAAATTTGAGGTTAATCGCACCCTCGCGTATCGGAACGTCCTGCGGCAGAGAATCTACATTAGCCTGGGCGGTGGCCGTCGAGGAGGCGTTCTGCTCGTCCGTTTTGCCGACTTCCTCGGGGCGCGCACACCCGGCGATCACTGCCGCCAACAAAATGAAAATAAGAAGGATAAGACGTTTCATCATGGGTTACCTCGATAAGTCATGTAGAGATCAAAGTTTGAGCCGCGGATCCAGCGCGTCGCGCAAGCCATCGCCCACGTAGTTAAAGGATAAGGATGTCAGAAAAATGCACAAGCCCGGATAAAATGCAAGCCAGGGTTGTTGCCACATTCGCTCCTGCACGTTCTGCAACATGTTGCCCCAGGTGGGAACCGGCGGGGTAATGCCAAAACCTAGAAAGGAGAGCGCGGCCTCCAAAACGATCGTTCCGCCCAAACCAAGTGTCAAATTGACAATGACCGGTGCAAGAGAATTGGGAATCATGTGCCGGGTGATGATCGTCCAATGGCTCGCGCCAAGCGCCCGCGCCGCCTGCGCAAAATCCTGTTCACGCAAGCTCAACACCATGCCGCGCACAAGACGCGTGGAACCCAGCCAGCCGAATGCTATAAGAACACCAGAAATAACCAAGGCCTTCGACCACTCATCGGGCATGCCCGGTATGCTCACGCCCCGCAACATCGCAGAGAAGAAGAGAAGAAGAGGCAGGGTGGGCAATGTCAGCAGGAACTCAACGATTCGCTGGATCAATGAATCCACCCATTTTCCAAAATATCCGGACGTCGCGCCGACAATAACCCCCACGGTTTCGGAAACAAAATTTACAAGAACCGTAACAAACAAGGAGAGGCGGGCGGCATACAGCAGGCGGCTAAAGACATCCCTGCCCAGTTCGTCCGTTCCCAAGATGTGGTCTGGCGAGGGGTTTGCGTACGAATTTTTCAAATCCTGTGCATACGGATCATAGGGCGCGATCGCGGTGGCAAAGACCGCCATGAAGATGAATGCAAAAATTACGAAGACGCTCACCACCGCCAGTTTGTGCTTGAGAAACCTTCTCAGGATGATCAGGAACCACGATTCTTCCTTGATGGACGCAAGCGCCTCGGAGCGAAGTTCTGCAACTGCCATGGATATTGACCTCTCGAATGGATTAACTGAAGCGGATGCGCGGATCCACGATAGTATAAAGAATATCGCCCAACAAGGACGCGATCACAACCAGCACAGAACTAATGAAAAGGAATGCCATCGCCACCGGATAATCCTGTGCGCCCAGCGCGAAAACATACAGGAAACCCATACCGGGCCAGTTGAACACCGTTTCCGTGATTGTTGCGCCGCCGAATATACCGGGGATCTGAAATACCACAATGGTGATCAACGGGATCAGCGCATTGCGCATGGCATGCTTGATGATGACCAGCCGCTCGAGCAAGCCTTTCGCGCGCGCCGTGCGGACATAATCCTGCCGCAACACTTCCAGCATGGACGAACGCATGAAACGACTCCAACCCGCCATATAGAGCAGAGATAAAACCAGGGTGGGTAGAATCGCATGGATGGCAATATCCAAACCTGACCCGGGCTCCACACCCAGCAGCGCTTCAAGACTGCCCGGTAACGGGGGGCGCACCAGAATTACATTGCCTGTGGGAAGATAGGGAAAACCAAAAGCTTTGTAGAGCGGCGATTGATTCCCCCCAAATAGAATGATCAACATCAAGCCAAACCAAAAGACCGGCATGGCTGTGCCGAAAAAGGAAAAGGTCGTTACCACATAATCCAGCCGCGAATATTGTTTCACCGCGGAGAGGATGCCGATCGGAATGGCGATCACCAGCGAAATCACGGTGGCGGAAACCATCAGGATCAGTGTATTCCTCAAACGCGAGGCCAACACGGTGGACACTGGCGAACCGCGCGCCACCTGCCATGAGGTTCCGAAATCGCCCCGCAAAACTCCTTTACTACAGGTCGACTCAGCGGAGCGACACGTCGATGTTTGCAGGTCTTCCCTGCCAATGGCGGGGAACCAATCTTCGCCGGTTAACCAGGCCACGTATCCCCAGACCGGCCCTCGATGGAGTCCCAAATACTCGCCTATTTTTTGGATTTGCTCTTCGGTAAAGCCCTGATTGGCACGTCCCCCCGCGCCCGCCATCTTTAATTCATCGAGCGGTCCTCCCGGGGCGAGCCAGAGGAGAAAATAGATCGCCATGGAGGAAACGATGACCACGAGGGTCATCTGTATAAAGCGGCGAATCAAATAATTAGTCATGTCTGCTCCTTACGGAAGGCAATGATGGAACGCTTTCCAACTCAGAATTTAAAACAAAAAATGAAACTTTGGCGGCACAACAGCCGCGTTCATGATAACAAAACTGGCTTAGTTTAATATGAAGGGAGGATGGCGGTGATTAGCCGCCATCCTCGTTCGTGAAAACGTGCAGGTTTACTCTTCGAAGTCGAAGTTCTCGACGTTCCAGAATTCGCTGTTCGCGGTCGGGTCCATCACCACACCCACAACAGAGGGGCGGGTCACGACGATCTTCGCGCGGGCGAAGAGGGGCAGGCTGGGCAGGAATTCGGTAAAGATTGCCTGTGCCGCAGCGTGCTGTTCGAATTTGGTGGTTTCATCCAATGCTTGAGTCGCGGCATTGCAGGCCGCATCGAAATCAGCATTTTGGAAACCGACATTGTTCGAGTTACCCCAACCCAATTCCGCACTCGGCAACTGGGACGAAATGTAGAGCGTGCATGGGGGCTCGACGCCGGTCAACCAGGCAAATTCGCCCAAATCGTACTGGCGGCCGAAGACCAAACCATCGGGACCGTCGCCGAAGAATTCACCGCCGTACAACTCTATGGTGGTTTCGATACCGCAGTTATCTTTCAACTGCGCTTGCACGATCTGGGTCACCTTCTGGCGCAACGCGTTTGTGCGGGTGCTGTGAACGAAGGCAAGCTTGGAGCCTGAGCCGTTATCCAGAACACCATCGGCGTCGGTGTCAGACCAGCCGAGGGAGGCAAGCACTTCCTTGCCCTTATCGGGGTTGAATTCGTAGAGCGTGACTTTATCATCACCGGCGTAGAAGGGATGATCACCGGATGTGTAAGTGTGTTGCACAACAGCCGCGCCGTTCGTGGCGCCGTCAACAACAGCCTGGCGGTCGATGCAGTATGCCATCGCCTGGCGGAATTCCTTCTTGGCGAACAAGCGCTCGCCATCGGAAGCCAGCAGCGTGGCGGCAGCGCCTGTGTAGGAATCAACCGGGGTGGTGTTGAAGTCGAGATGCTCGAACACTGTACCGGCAACTACCTGAGGCACCATCAAGCCTTCGGCTTCGAACTGGCGGATCAACGGCAGGGAGCCTTCGAACGCGGCATCCTGTGTACCGAAGTCGCATTCACCGGAAGCCAACTGCGCGATCAACTGGTTGGTGTCGGGGATGAAGCGGTAGATCAAGGTATCGATCTTGGGAAGACCCTCGCTCGCGCGCCAGTAGGTGGGGTTCTTCTCGACGGTGATGTGATCGCCGGCGACCCATTCAACGAGTCGGAACGGACCGAACGCAAGCGGATCGCGGTTCACTTCTTCGTCAGCAAGCATTTCGGCCGGGGTCAGCGGGCGGGAACCACCTTCGCCATAGACGTGCTTCGGCAAAGGTGTGATCATGCCATCTACAAAGTACGTGCCGCTGGTGTAGTTCGGCATAAAGAAGTACTTGTAGGTGGAGGCATCTACAACTTCAAGTTTCTGGGTTTGTGTTTCGTAGAAGTACTTGGAGCTCGGGGTATCGGGTGAAGCGCCAACCTCGTAGGAGAACAGCACATCGTCAGTAGTGACGGGAGTGCCATCTTCCCAGGTCGCGCCGGCGGCGAGTGTGTGGCTGGTGATGATCTGAACGACCGGATATTTCTGTCCTTCTTCCACGGTCACTTCAATCGGGTCGCCTTCAACTTGGTTCATCGAAATAACCATGCCGGCTTCGAGCGCTACAGAGGCATCCTGTGCGGGATCATAAACGACATCGCCAACACCGACTTCGATGGTGTTCTGCTCAGCGCCTTCATCGAATTTCGAAAGGTTATAAAGCACGCCCTGATAATCATAGGTGCGGGCATCGAATGTCGCGTCATAAAGCGAATCGAGCACGAAGGTCTTCACCAGCGCGGATTCACTGTACGCGTACAAGGTCTGCGGTTCCTGCGCGAGACAGGCTACCATGACCTTGGGTTCCGCGGGGGGGGGCGGTTCCGTCGCGGGGGCGGGTTCCGTCGCGGCGCCGGGTTCATCTGTCGCGGGAGCGGCAGTCGGACCGCACGCGGAAAGGATCATGCTCGCCACAACGAGCAGACCCAAGACCAACATCAAACGGTTCTTAAACATAGGTTCTCCTCCAGAGAATTTTGGGTGATATTACGAACAAACAATAAACCTACTCTTGCGTGTTATGACTAACCAGCCACCTCCTCTCATTCAGAACTAGAGGGTAGTACGAAAGCAGGGGAATTATACCCAATTACCTACGAGCGTCAACAGTAATACCTTAAAAGCGGCAAATTAATCGGAAACCGGAAAAAAACAGTTCTCCAGTATTGCTCACTCATCCTACTTTGGGATTATTACCGGGAAGACCGGAACTCTTCGCCATGAGTGGAGTTTGACCCCCGCTTTCGTTGACATCCCCGCACCCAAACGGTAGAATGCCTTTTAATCTCTCGGGCCTGAGGAGGCGTCGGTATGCTACAAGAGTTTAGAGCTTTCGCCATGCGCGGCAACGTGGTTGACCTTGCCGTCGGCGTGATCATTGGAGGTGCGTTCGGGAAGATCGTCGCATCGCTTGTCAACGACGTCTTGTTCCCGCTCATCGGGCTGCTCCTCGGCGGCGTGAACCTAGCCGAAAAAGCCGTGACCGTTGGATCGGCGGTCGTCAAATGGGGTGCATTCGCCCAAGCCATCATCGACTTTGTGGTTGTTGCTTTTGTGATCTTTTTAATGATACGTACCTTGAACCGCCTGCAAAAACCGGCTCCCGCCGCTGAACCAACGACCCGGGAATGTCCGTACTGCAACACCACGATTTCCATCAAAGCCAAACGCTGCCCGAACTGCACCTCGCAGTTGTAGACAGGCACGCAGGTAAACACGTAAACAGGTCCCGCAGGTTGTGCTGATCAAAAAACCTGCGGGATATTCTTTCGTCTTTCATCTTTCTTCACCGCTCTTCACTCCCCATGTCCTCCTTCCTAGACAAACTCAATCCCCAACAACGCGCTGCGGTCACCGCGGGGAACGGACCGGTGCTGGTCGTGGCAGGTCCCGGGTCTGGAAAGACGCGGGTGCTGACCCAACGCATCGCTTATCTCATCGCGGAGGAGGGAGTCCGCCCGTGGCAGATCCTCGCGGTCACCTTTACGAACAAAGCCGCGAAGGAGATGCAGGAACGCGTCAAGAAATTACTGCCCGATCAAGCCACCGAGGGAATCATGCTCGGCACGTTCCATTCGATCTGCGCGCGGATTCTGAGGCGTGAAGCGGAGTACCTTCCCATCGAATCGAACTTTGTGATCTTCGATTCAGACGATCAGGAACGCATCGTCAAAAATGTCATCCGTGAACTGAACCTCAACGAAAAATTATATCGTCCTGCCAGCGTGCATGGGGCGATCTCGCGCGCCAAGAACGAACTCATCGACGCGGAAGACTACCCAACCCAGACGTATCGCGACGAAGTGGTGAAGCGTGTATACGCCGCATATCAAAAGCGGCTGGTCGCCAGCAATGCCGTGGACTTCGACGACATTTTGCTCTACAGCGCGCGGCTGCTGGAAGAGAACCCAACGGTCCGCGACAAATACGCACAGCGGTTCCGTCACGTGCTGGTGGATGAATTTCAAGATACCAATCTCGCCCAATACTCACTCGTCCAACAACTGGCTTCCCATCATAAGAATATATTCTGCGTCGGGGACCCGGACCAGTCGATCTATGCCTGGCGCGGCGCAGACTGGCGCAACATCCATCGCTTCGAGCAAGACTTCCCCGACGCGCATGTGATTCTGCTCGAACAGAATTACCGCTCGCGCCAGACCATTCTCGACGCGGCGATGGGCGTGATCGACCGCGCCCGCAACCGGCGCAAGAAGAGTTTATTCAGCGATCGCGGCCCCGGCGAAAAGATCTTCTTCTTTGAAGCGTCCGACGATTACGCCGAGGCGTCCTTTGTCGTTGACACCATCGCGCAACTCGTCGCGTCGCGTCAGTTCGAGCCGGGCGATTGCGCCATCATGTACCGCACGAACGCCATGTCGCGCCTCCTTGAAGAGGCGTTCCTGCAAGCGCGGCTCCCCTACCGGCTTGTTGGGGCGCAGCGTTTCTATGGAAGGCGCGAAGTCAAAGACGTCATCTCATTTTTGCGTCTGGTGCACAACCCCGCCGACGAAGCCAGCCTCGACCGCGTCATCAATGTCCCGCCGCGCGGCATCGGAGAAAAGACGCTCACCACCTTGCACATGGTCGCACGGCAAAACGAACTGCAGCCCGGTCTTGTGCTCCTCGATCTCGCACGCGGCGACGGATCGCCGTATTGGAAATCCTTCACGGGCCGCGCCGCGCTTCCGCTTGCGGATTTCGGCGGCATGGTAGCCACGTGGCGCGTTGCCGCACAGACGCTTACCGTTCCCGAACTTTTCGACCGCATCGTCAAAGACCTCAACTATAAGGAATACATCGATGATGACTCCGAGGAAGGCGAAGACCGCTGGGAGAATGTGCAGGAGTTGAAACGACTCGCCGGGGAATACTCCACACGCACGCTCGATGAGTTTCTCGAAAATATCGCGCTCGTCTCCGATCAAGACACGATTGCCGAGGGCAACGTGCCCACACTCCTCACCCTGCACGCTGCGAAAGGTCTCGAGTTCGGCGCGGTCTTCATCGTCGGCCTCGATGACGGCATCCTTCCGCACAGCCGCTCATTCGACGATCCCGAATCAATGGAGGAGGAACGCCGCCTCTTTTACGTCGGCATCACCCGCGCCAAAGATAGACTTTATCTCCTGCGCGCCATCCAACGCGGCGGGCGCGGCTCGCAAGAGGAGACCTTCCCCTCGCGTTATCTCGACGATGTGCCAGCGGAACTGCTCGTCGGCAAAACGCGCACCGGACGATCTCCTTCGTCTTCGCTCAGGACAGGGATCCGCGGACAGGATCCTGAAACCAAATGGCAATCGCATCAGGCGCAGGGGAAGGCTGCCGCGGCTGCCCCGGCCAAATTCCGCGCGGGGACGCGCATCAAACACTCCACGTGGGGCGAGGGCATCGTATTGGACAGCAAGATCCAGGACGACGATGAGATCGTGGATGTCGTGTTCGAGTCAGTGGGGATTAAAAGATTGTCAGCGAGTCTGGCGAACCTGAAAATCCTCTAACTCTCCACCAGGGCGCGCAGACCCAGCGCGTACGATCTCCAGCCGAAGCCGGTGATTTTTCCCTTACACACCGCGGACAGCAATGATGTGCGGCGAAATTCTTCACGCGCGTACACATTCGAGAGGTGGACTTCGACAACGGGAATCTGTATCGCGCTGATGGCGTCGCGCAGGGCAACGGAAGTGTGGGAGTATCCGCCGGGGTTGAACACCACGCCGTCTGCCCACGTCCGCGCGTCGTGCAGCGCGTCGATCAACGCACCCTCGTGATTCGATTGCAGGACTTTGATCTCCGCACCTAATTCTTTCCCCAGTTCGATCAACTTTGCGTTGATGTCATCCAACGTCATTGAGCCGTATAGCTCAGGCTCGCGTATGCCGAGCAGGTTCAAGTTGGGTCCGTGAAGGATAAGTATTTTCATGCTATCTCGCTCCTGAGAGTAAACGATGTCGATCGTCTAAGGTCAATCGTCCAACACCGAATCCAGATCATGCAGATGCACAGTGACCAACTCCGTTTGTCCAATTTTCACCGGTAAAGCCAAACGGATGGAATCCGCCTTCTTCTTTTTATCCATGGTCATCGCGCGGATGATCTCTTCGCGCGGCATATCCTTTGGAATTTCAACAGGCAATCCCAATTCAGATAACACTGTCATTATTTTATGAGTAACGCCCCGTTCCGCAATGCGAATCCGTTCGGCATACTTCGCCTCAGCAACCATCCCGATGGCAACGGCTTCTCCATGACGCAACTTGAATCCGCTGACGAGTTCCACGGCATGCCCAACGGTGTGACCGAGATTCAATTTTGCGCGGATTCCATTTTCGTACGGGTCTGCCTCAATGATTTTTATTTTTACCGCCATCGCCCGTTTTACGATCTCTTCAAGGTTCTCTTTTGCCCAAGCCAACCCGTTCGCGCACAGGCCAAATAGATCGGGGTCGGCAATCACTCCGTGTTTGACCACTTCCGCCATGCCAGAGCGTAGTTCGCGGTCGCTGAGGGTGAGTAAAAGGCTGGGGTCGGCGAGTACCAGCCTCGGGGGATGAAAAGAACCGACAAGGTTCTTTCCTTCGGGAAGGTCGATTCCCGTTTTTCCTCCCAGCGAGGCATCCACCATCGCAAGCAGGGTCGTCGGTACCGCGACCCAATCCATCCCGCGCATGAAAGTGGACGCGGCGAAACCAGCCAGATCGCAAATCACACCGCCGCCAAGGGCAATGACGGTACTTTGGCGGTCGAGTCCGTTTTCAAGAAAGGAATTCCACAAACGGGATATTGTTGCGAGATTCTTATGTTCTTCACCCGCAGGGATGATGACGGATTTTTCGATGTTGATTTTTTTCAAATGATGTTTTGCCACATTCCCGTCGGTGACGATAATCGAGTTTGTGTAGAGCGAGTTTGTAACTCGGTCAATGGAATCAACGACCACATCATACTCGCCCATCGCCGAGAGACGATATCGTCCGAGCAAGATCTGCGCCTGTTCCGCATTTTGTTGCGCCGATTTTCCGTCGACGAAAAATTTCAAAGGGAAAGAGTTGTAATGCTCACCTCGTGCTTCGAGCAGGGATGCAAGTCTCGATTCCAGGTCGCCCGCCAGCAAGGGACGCTTTTCTATATCAGCTCTTAACCGTTCCAGCAACGTTTCCAGTTCAGCCATGAGCAAAATCACCTTGCCATGTTTTTCGGCTGATGCACGATTTTCGTCGCGCAACAATGCACCGCCGCCCAAAGCAAACACACTTTCTTTTTCACTCAAAAGATTTTTCAAAGCGGCAGATTCACGATCGCGAAAGACAGACTCGCCGTGTGCTTCCATGATCTGCGCGATGGACATGCCCGCGTTCGACTCGATGACACTATCAAGGTCGATGAAGGACAGGTGAAGATTGCGGGCAAGGAGTTTCCCGATAGTTGATTTGCCCGTGCCGGGCGGACCGTAGAGGAAGATGTGCATGTAAGTAACCAGTGATCCGTGAACAGTGAGCAGCTATTCCCAGAAAACGTGAGGGGTGTTGTCCATTTGCAAGTCGTCCAGCGTTGCCTGGCGCAGAGTCTCAAAGCGCGGTTTGATCTCGTTCATCGAGTCGCCGCCCAGTTTTTCGAGAAGCGCATCCGCCAACACAAACGCGACCATCCCTTCCAGGATCGGAACGGCGCGCGGGACGGGACAAAAATCGGAGCGTTCGTATTGGGTGGGCGCGTTCTCTCCTTTGGCAAGGTCAACGGTTTGTTGCGGCGTAAGTGTTGTTGCGATCGGTTTCATTGCCGCGCGGATGACGATGGGCTGTCCGTTGGAGATACCGCCTTCGGTGCCGCCGGCCCTGTTCGTTGCACGTCGCAGGTTGGAAAGTTGCAGGTTGATTGAGTCGTGTGCCTGCGTCCCCAATCGTTTTGCATTATCAAACGCGTCGCCGATTTCCACTCCTTTGATGGCTTGTACAGACATGACCGCCATGGCAAGCCGCGCTTCGAGGCGCGTGTCCCATTGCATGAAACTGCCCAACCCCACAGGCAAGTTCAGGGCGACGATTTCGATAATCCCGCCGAGAGTATTCCTGCCGTGGACCGCTTTTTCGATCTCGTCACGCATCTTTTGCGCGGACGTTTCGATCGGGCACCGCACTTCCGACTCTTCGGCGCGGGTGAATCGTTCCTCATAGGGCATGTCGCCAAAACCCGCCCGGATCTCACCAATGGAAGAGACATATCCACCGACGATGATGTTGAATTGCTCAAGGAAGTGTTTGCACACTGCCCCGACCGCGACGCGCATTGTCGTTTCTCTAGCAGACGCGCGTTCAAGCGCGGGACGCAGATCCCTGTAGCCGTATTTCACGGCGCCCGTTAAGTCTGCATGACCGGGGCGTGGAGCTGTCATCGGTTCAATGGCCTTCCCCTTCCATTTAACGTGGTCAAGGTTATCCACGAGCATGGCGATCGGCGCGCCTGTGGTTTCGCCTGCCATCACTCCGCCAAGGATTTGCACATTGTCGTATTCGATCTTCATGCGTCCACCTGAGCCGTAGCCTTTCTGGCGGCGGGAGAGTTCCTTGTCGATGATGCCTGATGTGATGGAAAGTCCAGCGGGAATCCCTTCGAGGATTGCCGTCAAAGATGGTCCATGAGATTCGCCTGCAGTGAGGAAACGTAGGGGCATGAAAACTCCGTATTTGGTAAATAGTAATTCGTGGCTGAAGACCAGAGAATTAGAGAATTGGAGGCTGGAGATTTGAGACTGAGGCTTGCATGAGTTCTCGTGAGGGGTTTTGTCCAGTCCAGAGTTCAAAAGATAACGCGGCTTGTTCGATAAGCATACCCAAACCCGTTGTGGCCTTCAATCCGTGTGCTTGGGCATCTCTGACAAGTTTGGTTCCTCTGGGATTGTAGACCAAATCATACACAAGAATATTGGAAGGCAATGATAGATTTTCGGGCAGGGGAGATTGGTCAACATCTGGAGCCATACCCAGAGGCGTGGTGTTAACAACAAGTGAGTGATTAGGGACTAGAGATTGGAGGCCTTCCAACCCGGTAATTTGTAATTGGTAATTGGAGAAGGAGATGGCAAGGTGTTGAGCTTGTTCGAGTCGGCGGGCGGCGATGGTGATCTTCCAGCCGTCGTTGAGGAGGGCATGGACAACCGCGCGCGCAGAACCTCCTGCTCCGAGAACCAGAGCCGAATTCTTTCTCACTCCATCCCCTCTCCCACTGGGAGAAGGGAACTCTGCCAAAAATTTTCTTAGATCGGCTAGAAATCCTGGCGCATCGGTGTTGTCGCCGATAAGTTTGTCGTCCCGCAAATAAATCGTGTTGACCGCACCTATGGCTTTTGCGATGGGTGTGATTTCATCGAGAAACTCGATCACAGTTTGTTTGTAAGGGATGGTGACGTTGATGCCATGCAAGTCACCTGTGCGGAGACGAGTGAGCAGTTTTTTTAATCCGTGTTTATCTTCGGGGGGAATGGAAAAGAGGGAATAATCGCCTTCCAAACTACAGGCGTGGAGCGCGGCAGTATGGATCTGAGGCGAGAGGGAGTGGCTGAGAGGATAGCCAGTGAGACCGAGGTGAAAGTGGAAAGTGGGAAGTGACATGTGGAAAGAGGAAAGACGAAAGAAACTTATCGCAGGGCATCGAGCACTTCAAAATAATTGGGAAAGGTTTTTGTGACGCAGGATGGGTTTTCGATGGCCACTCCTCCCACGCGCAGACCTATCAGCGAGAATGCCATCGCCATGCGATGGTCGTTATACGTTTGAACGATTGAAGGCGTGAACAATGAGCAGGGGTAAATTGTCATTCCGTCTTCATGCTCTTCCACCTGGACGCCGAGCCGCGCCAGTTCTTTGCAAGTGGCGTGGATGCGGTCCGTTTCCTTGACACGGGCGGAGGCGATGCCGCGAATCCGTGTGGGAGAGGACGCGAACGGCGCGATCGCTGCGAGAGTTTGGGCGGTATCAGGAAGGTCGCGGAGGTCTATGTCGATTCCGACAATGGACGACTCTGAAGCGCGTTGGACCGTAATTGAGTTCTCAGAATCCATTACAAGGCATCCCATTTGTTGAAGGATATTCAAAAAACCAATATCGCCTTGCAACGATTTGCGCGAGATGTTTTCGACTCTGACTGTCCCTCCGCAGATGGCAGCAGCGGCGAAGAAGTAGGAGGCAGAGGTGGCGTCGGATTCAATGGGGTAATTGGTAATTGGTAAATAGGAGGCCGAGGGGACGGTGAAGCGTTTATAGCCGTCACGTTTCACTTCCACTCCGAAGTCTTGCATGATGGCGATGGTCATATCGACATAGGGTTTGGAGTTCAGGTCGGTGATAAGTTCGATCTCGACGGGAGTTTGGGCGTAGGGCGCGACCATCAGCATGGCGGAAAGGTATTGGGATGAGATATTGCCTCTAAGTCTGGCTTTGCCGCCATACAAGCCGCGAGCCGTGATCATGAGCGGAAGGCCGATGTAGGAATAATCGGGGACCAATTGCCAGGGGTCGGTGATCACTGGCTTGTCTTTATCCACGAGTTGATTCAAGGCTTCCACCAGGTCGCCGATGGGGCGTTCGCGCATGCGGGAGTCGCCGTCGATGATGTATTGGCCGAAACCAAGTTTGAGGAATGCAGTCAGGAATCTGGCGGCTGTCCCTGCATTACCAATGTAGATTCCAGCCTGACTGACGGGAATTTCCCCGCCGAGACCAGTGATCGTGATTTCGTGATCGGCTTCATCGAGTTGAACAGCAAACCCCAATGATTGCAGGGCTTTGGCGGAGTAAAGCGAATCATCGGAGAATAACGCGTTAGTCAGTTTTGTTTTTCCGTTTGCCAACGCGGATATTAACAAGGCGCGATTGGTCAACGATTTGGAACCTGGGACCCGAACTGTCGCGTTGAGAGGATGGTTGATGGAATCAATTTTCAGGGCGGGCGATTTGGCGAAATCAGTTGAGGCGTAGGGAATGTCCATTTTGGAAAGATTCAGGTTGACCCGACGCGCGAGGCGGAGCACGTCATCCCGTCACCAGCCCATCGTCACAGGCTTTTTGATGGGCGCGATGCGACGTCCCATCACTTCGGCGATGGCCTTTACCTGCTTCACCATCTCGGCAAATTTTTCAGGCTTGAGCGATTGCTTGCCATCCGAAACGGCGTGCGCGGGGTCGGGGTGCACTTCGACGATGAGACCGTCCGCGCCTGCGGCGATGGCGGCACGCGCAATGGCCGCGACGTAATCGGCGTGACCCGTTGCGTGTGACGGATCGAGGATGACGGGCAGGTGCGTCAGATTTTTCAACACGGGGATCGCATTGATGTCGGTCGTGTTGCGCGTGGACGTTTCGAACGTGCGGATGCCGCGCTCGCACAACATCACCTGCTGGTTGCCGCCCGCGAGAATGTATTCGGCGGACATGAGCAGTTCTTCGATGGTGGCGCTCAGCCCGCGCTTGAGCAGGATGCTTTTGCGCGTCTCGCCGAGCATGCGCAGGAGGTTGAAGTTCTGCATGTTGCGCGCGCCGATTTGAAACACGTCCACATATTTGATCATCATGTCGAGCTGGGTCTGCGACATGATCTCAACGACGATGGGCATCCCCGTCAATTCGCGCGCTTCGACGAGATAGCCGAGTCCCTCCTCGCCGAGTCCCTGAAACGCGTACGGTGACGTGCGCGGTTTGAAGACACCGCCGCGCAAGGCGTTTGCCCCCGCTTCTCTCACCGCCTGGGCTGTTTCCAAAATTTGAGTTCTTGACTCCACCGCGCATGGTCCCGCGATGACAATGATGTCGTCCCCGCCGACATTGAATCCGTCGATGGGGAAAACGGAATTGGCTGGATGCACCTGCCGCGAACCGAGTTTGTACGGCTGTGAGATGCGCTTGACGCTCTCGACTCCGTCCAGCACTTCAAACGGATCCGTGGACGGGTCAAGCATTTCACCCACCGCCGTGATGATGGTATTTTCGATTCCCGCCGTAATATGCGGGGACAACCCGTGCATCTTGACCGCGCTGATCACCGCCTCGATTTGCTGCGGCGTGGCGCTGGGTTTCATGACAATCAACATCTCTTGCTCCTTAATTAAATTTTATTGTATCACCATCGAGTTATTCCGCTTTCAAATTGACGGGCGGACTGTTTCGCGGCTGTGATAGAATCCGCTCAAGACCTAAGGAGATCGATATGAAACCTGGTGACTATGTTGGCTTATATATTGACGACAAGTTGATCTACACAGGCGTTTTAAAAGATCAAGGCACGATGGAAAGCGGGCGGACAATTTATCAGGTGTTGCTGGTCAAGAACATCTTCCAGCGCAATTACCCCGAAGTTCACTTTTCGGACCAAGCTGATGTCCGACCAGTAACCATCGACTCTGTCCGAGAAGAAGTTAAACGCCTCAAAATCAATCTGCAAAAGAATATCGAAAAAATGGAGCCTGAAAATGTCTCAGAACTCGTCGAACTCAAAGAGTGGGATTCAGTCGTTGGCTGAGTATTACGAACTGCTAGAACTGTATAGCAATGCGGCAGATCGCATCAACTCAGGCGGCACAGGGATGGGCTACAGCGGTATCCATTATTTGGTGATGCACAAATTGAAACAGTATGGCAGGTTTGCCAATGGGCGGGAAGACTCAATCAGGGTTCTCAAACAATTGCTCAAGGAATATGAACACGAACACAGCCTAACTAAAAACCAGTCAGACGAAGAGTTTTTGAGTAAATTCGACGATATAGAATAACGTATAAACAGTGGACACTTAGAACCACAAGTCAAGTTTTACTCCAATGCACTGCGGAACTCACGAGCGAATTGTTTCGCTGCCTCAACTGGATTTTCACTTCCTCCAATCGTCTTCACACACGCCGAGCCGACAATGACTCCGTCCGCCAGCGCGCCGACCTGCCTGGCTTGCTCGGGCGTGCCGATTCCAAATCCCACGCACACAGGCACGGACGTATGCGCCCGAACACGTTGAATCAATTCACCAAGGTCATTTGAAACTTCCCTGCGTTCTCCCGTTACGCCTGTCACGGAAACAAGATAGATAAATCCTTTGGCGTTGCGGGCGATCATTTCCATGCGTTCGGGAGGTGTAGTTGGGGCGAGCATTTGAATTAACGGCAAGGGCGGACGGCCGTCCGCCCCTACAAGAACGGATTCAAATTCATCTGCCTCTTCCATCGGCAGATCAGGGATGATGAATCCGTCCGCGCCTGCTTCACGCGCATCG
>CAZFDL010000031.1:0-20921 GCA_964517905.1 uncultured Anaerolinea sp.
TCGTTTCTGCTTCCTATCCGCGTGCGTATCCGCTCGTGATGGATCACGGCAAAGGTGTGGAAGTGTGGGACGCGGACGGCAACCGCTTCATCGATTTTATGGCGGGCATAGCGGTGCTGTCGACGGGACATTCACATCCCAAGGTGGTGAAGGCGGTGCAGAGCGCCGCGGAAAAGTTCCTGCACATCTCGTCCGATTTTTATCACGAGGGCTGGGTCCGCCTGAGCGAAAAGATGGACGAGATCGCGCCCTTCGATGAAAATGCAAAAACATTCCTGACCAATTCAGGAACCGAAGCGGTCGAGACCGCCATCAAACTCGCGAAGTTTCACACCAAACGGCATAACTTCATCGGTTTCTTCGGCGCGTTCCACGGGCGCACGATGGGCTCGGTGGCATTCACCGCGAGCAAGCCGCATTATCATCGCGGGTTTTATCCGCTGATGCCCGGAGTCACGCACGTTCCTTTCCCGGACGATTATCGCCCGATCCTGCATCGCAAACTGGGTGAGGATTACGGCGAAACGTGCGTGCGCTTCATCGAAGAGGAGATCTTCGACCACAACGTGCCGGGCGATGAGATCGCTGGCATGTTGATCGAGCCGATCCAGGGCGAGGGCGGGTACATCGTCCCGCCCGATGGATTCTTTCCCGCACTGCGCAAACTGTGCGACAAATACGGAATCCTATTGATCGTGGACGAAGTGCAAAGCGGCATGGGCCGCACCGGCAAATGGTGGGCGATCGAACACTGGGGCGTGGAACCGGATATCGTCGTCTCCGCGAAGGGGATCGCCTCCGGTCTTCCGCTGGGGGCGTGCATCGCGCGCGAATCGGTGATGACGTGGCCCAAGGGGTCGCACGGTAACACGTACGGCGGCAATCCCATCGCGTGTGCCGCATCGCTCGCCACCATCGAACTGCTCGAGGAAAAATATCTCGCCAACGCGGCGGAGGTCGGTCAATACACACTGGACGCGCTGGCGGAAATTCAGGCGCGACACACGTCGATCGGCGATGTGCGCGGCAAAGGCTTGATGATCGGCGTAGAGTTTGTAAAGGACAAGAACACCAAAGAGCCGAATGAAGAGATCCGCAACATGATCGAAGCGACCGCGTTCGAGCACGGCTTGCTCCTGCTCGGGTGCGGCCGGTCCACCATTCGTATGGCACCGCCGCTATGCATCACCAAAAAGGAAGTGGATGAAGGTTTGGAGATCTTCGAGGAAGCCGTTACGATCTCCGAGAAGGAGCAGGGGTTAAGGTAAGCCTACGAGCCGAAAAGAATCAAACAGCCCCGGAAAATTCCGGGGCTGTTTTGTCAGCAATTATTTTTCCGCTTCCACTTTTACAAGCACTGCGCGCACGATCACCCGCTTGCGATACGTGTTTGTTTTCTCGTCATATTCCTTGCAGGTGACCAGCGTGATCCAGGACTGTTCTTCGTGTTTGAATACGGACGCATCGTTCGGGTTGACGACCTTGTTCGTGCGGATCTCATAGGTGTATTTCTGTCCGTTGGCGTGGACGATGATCGTATCGCCGTATTTCAACTGACCCAAATTGACGAACGGACCGGGCAAGCCATTGGAGAGGTACACATGACCGGTGACGACACTGTTGCCTTTCAACGTGGGGTATGCGCTTCCTTCCAACCAGCCAGCCTGCCTGCCCAACCACGCGACATTCCAATTCCCGTTCTTCAGCGGCACACCCACGATCGTGGTCTTGACACCCAGTGACGGGACCTCGACCCAAATACTGCCAGCCAGTGCCTGATAGGATTCATACGGCACATTACCCAGATCCGTTCTTACATTTGGAGCGAATCCGGTATCCGGGATGTTCGCGACGCCGAGCGCGCCAAGGACGAGCGAAGAACTTGTGCCATACACGTTGATCGGGTCGCCCGGGTCGTAATCACGCTCAGTGGAGAAGATGTTTGCGTTCTGTTGTCCCGGCGGGTTGCCTGGAGGACTCGGCGGCACGCCTGGCAGGCTGGTCCATGCGACACTGCCCACATTCGTGGCAGGTAATGCCAGCACGGTCACGTCGAAGGTGATCTGCGCGTCGCCGCCTCCCAGGGCAAAATTGCTCCAAGTGCCTGTGATCGTTCGAGTGCCGGCGATGTATTGGCATGATCCGACATCCGCCGGTTGTGCGCCGGCATTACAATCCAACGTTCCGGGGACAAAGTCCAATTCCGGGGGCAGTGCGTCGGTGACGACCAAATCATACGCGTCGGTTTCGCTGACTGGGGTATGCTCGATCGTCAACGTGAGCGTAATGATCGAGCCGACCGAAACGACCGAGGTACTGGACGTTTTTACAATGGATACATCGGGCTCGAGGATCGTGACCGTTGTTCGGCGCGGTCCAATCGAACCTGAATCAGTACTCCACACCGCGCTGTTGTCGAGATCAACGCCTGAAATATTCCCCGCACTGTCCAATACCACTGCGCGATAATCGATCGTCAGTGTCTGGGAAGCACCAGCGTTGGTGAGCGTGCCGAAGTCGAAAGTGACGCGGCGGCCGACATCTGTAGTGGTGCCACCGCCGGCGTCATCCACTGTGGGGTTGGCGCAAACAGCAGGGAATCCTCCAACCACATCGGTGGTGAGAGTGCCCGCTGTGATGACGACGCAGTCCATGAAGGAGAGGCCGCGTTCCATCGTATCCACGAGCTCCGCATTGGTGAACGTGCCAGTGGGGATGGTAACCACGACTCGATAGGTAACGATCTCTCCTATGGCGACATTCGGGTCGGTTGTAAATGCCTGATTGCTCGAAAGCAACGTCTTGGTAAGACCGCTAGAGCCCGGCGTGACAAACCCAAAATCGAGTGTGGGATTGTACGTCGTCCCAGTGCTTTGTGTCACTGTGTTGTTCGACGCGGCGCCAACAAAGCCCGGCGTCAGGGTGACTGCCGCGCTGGAGACCGAACCAGAGGCAACGCCGTCGCCATTGTCGTTGTTATCCGTATTTGTGTCGGGTCCATCGTTATCTGCCTGATCGGCTGAGTCGATCGTGCTCAGATAACCAACCGGCGGGGTCACTCTCACAATGTAAGCACCCTGCGGCAATCCGCTGAAGCGATACAGACCCGTCCCGGTAGTGGTTACGCCAGTTACACCATCATCGGCTGTGCCAAGTATCCCATCTGCCCCAACGGGTATCTGCGTTGTGCCATTTGCCGCATACAACGTAACCACAGCGCCAGCCAGCGGCGTATCGGTGCCCGGGGTATAGAGACCATCATTATCCACATCTTCGAAGATGAGATCGCCAAGTTGCAGGCGATAGAAGCCGAAGTCGACGGTCATATTGGCTCGATCATCCGCCGAGCCTTGCCCGCCCGAGAGATCGGTCTCACCGGTGGGTTCAACGGATAGAGGTCCGATCGACACAGCCTGACTGATCACCGCGCCGTTGAACGCGCCAGCCGTCTGAAGAGTTCCATTGTCGTCGAAATCATCGTTATCGTCAGGGTCATCTGCCAGCGTCTCACTGATGGCCCCTGTGCCGTCCATGGTCGTGGCACTACTCCAATAACCAACGAGCGCATCATTCGTCCCATCGTCGGTGAAGTTATCGGCAACGATCACAACAACATAATCGCCAGCCACAAGTCCATCGAAACGATAATATCCGCCGCCTGCAGTGACATCGGTTTGAAGGACAGGACCAGTGGGATTCCCTGCCACATCCGCGGCGTAGAGTTGAACAACAACCCCATCCACCCCGACTTCGGCTGGCACATCACGCGTGCTATCGTTATCCGTATCGAACCACACGCGATTCCCCAGGCTGTACGTGGAAACGAAACCGAAATCCACCGTGGGATCGGTTGTCGTACCAGTTGCATTATTCAGCGTAATATTCGCAGCAACTTCACCGGCGTTCATGGTCAGGATCCCACTACTTACCGCGCCGCTTCCAAGACCGATCCCATTGTCGTTGTCATCTGTATTCGTGTCGGGGTCGGCCGTGTCGCCTGGGGCGGCTGTATCCACAGTGCTCGTATATCCAGCCGGTGGGGTAACGCGGACGATGTAATCACCCTGCGGCAAGCCGCTGAAATTATAAAGACCTGTACCGCCCGTGGTTACACCCGCTGGACCATCATCTGTTGTTCCGAGGATGCCGTCAGCACCAACATTAATCTGGGTGGTACCGTTCGCGGCGAAGAGTTGCACGGTCGCGCCGGGAAGGGGTGTATCGGTACCCGCATCATAGTCACCATCCTCATTGACATCTACAAAGACCAGGTTGCCAATCTCAACCTGATAGAAACCAAAGTCCACGGTGCGGTTCGAGAAATCATCGGGTGCTTCGCCGGGTTGGGGATTTGTCACCGGATCGGTCTCACCGGTCGGTTCAACTCCAAGAGGTCCAAGCGTCACAGCCTCGCTGATCACCGCGCCGTTGAACGCACCTGCGGTCTGACGCGTACCATTGTCATCATCGTCCAGATCATTGTCCGGGTCGGGGGCGGCGGTTTCACCGATAACCCCGGTGCCATCGATGGTTGTCGCGCTGCTCCAATATCCAACCAGCGCGTCGTCTGAACCATCATCCGTGAAGTTATCGGCAACGATCACCACAACATAATCACCGGCGGGTAAATTATCAAAGCGATAATACCCACCCCCTGCGGTGGTAGTAGTGCCCAGTGCGGCGCCGGTAGGATTGCCTGATCCGTCAGCCGCGTACAGTTCAACCACGACACCATCCACGCCAACTTCGGTGCCTCCGCGCGCGCTGTTATTGTTTGTATCGAACCAGACTCGGTTGCCGAGGCTGTAAATCTGAGGTGTGACAATGCCCAGGTCCACGCGCGGTTCGTTCGTCGTACCGGTCGCATTCGAGAACGTTGCTTCCGCCCCAGGGGTCAAGGTGATGACTGCCGTTTCAACATATCCACCTGCGCCGAGCGTTCCGACGGTCGTGCCGTTATCGTCGCTGTCGGTTGTGTTTGTGTCAGAATCAGGGGCAGGTTCGTACGGCGTCCCGACACCGCCTGTGCTCGAACTCGTACCTTCGAGCGTTCCACCCGGATTAAATTCCGCGGGGTCGATCCGCACGATGTAATCTCCTGCGGGGAGTCCTGTGAATGAATAATTACCATTTCCTGCAGTTACTGTCGTTGCAATAACCGTACTACCATCGCCAGAAAGCAACTGCAGAGTAACGCCATTGATGCCAAGTTCGCCACTTAACAAACCATCGTCATTGAGATCTGCCCAGACTTGATTGCCAAGCGTCATTGTGTAGAAACCGAAGTCGACGGTCATGTTTGCGCGATCGTCGTTTGCACCCTGTCCGCCGGAAAGATCTGACTCACCGATAGGTTCTGTGGATCCGGGACCTAACGTCACTGCGGGGCTGAGGACCGCACCGCTGAACGCACCGGCAGTCTGCAACGTGCCGTTATCGTCTACATCGGAGGCATCTGCATCAGGATCCGGTGCGGCAGATTCGGTAAGAGCCCCGTTGGGGAGGCGCGAAGTGCCGCTGGACCAGTACCCAACCAAAGCGTCATTCGAACCGTTGCTGATGAAGTTATCCGCCGCGATGACGACCACATAATCCCCGGCGATAAGGTTATCAAAACGATAGTATCCACCACCTGCGGTAGTAGCAGTTTGCAACACGGCCCCGGTCGGGTTGCCCGATCCGTCTGCCGCATACAACTCAACGAGGACTCCATCCACGCCCAACTCACCCGCATCTCGCGTGCTGTTGTTATTCGTATCGAACCAGACGCGGTTGCCGAGGCTATACGCCGAGACAAATCCAAAATCAACCGTGAGGTCGGTCGTCCTGCCCGTTGCATTGTTCACCGCGATATTCGCGGCAACCTCGCCGGGAGTCATGGTCAGTGTTCCACTGCTGACCTGACCGCCGGCAAGACCAATTCCGTTGTCGTTGTTATCGGCGTTCGTATCCGGGTCGGTTGTATCGGCTGGGACGGCTGTATCCACCGTGCTGGTGTATCCGGTGGGCGGCGTCGCGCGAATGATGTAGTCGCCTTGCGGCAAGCCGCTGAAGTTATACGTGCCGCCCGCGCCGGTGGTAATTCCGCCAGCCGCGTCATCGGCGGTGCCAAGGATTCCATCCGGACCGACCGGAATTTCGGTCGCACCATCGGATGCAAACAACTGGACGGTCGCCCCCGCAAGCAGCGTGTCGGTGCCAGCATCGTAATCGCCATCCCCATTGACATCCACGAACACCAGGTTGCCGATATCCACTTGATAGAAGCCGAAGTCCACAGTACGGTCTGAGCGGTTGTTCGCCGCTTCACCCGGCTCAGGGTTTGTGACAGGATCATTATCTGTGGTGGGTTCCGCGGTACCTGGTCCCAGGGTTACCGCCGCCGAGGCAACGTAATTGATCGAATTGCCAGTTAGTGTTGTGCGGCCATTATCGTCGCTATCGACGCTGGTCGTATCGGGGTCGTTTGCAGTGGCATCCGTGATCGTGCCGTTCGCGGCGACGGATGTGGAGCTGCTCCAATAACCGCCAAGCGGATCGCCCGGTACTGTATCGCCCACGCCAACATTGCGGAAGTTATCATCCGGAATTAAGACAACATAATCGCCTGCGTTGAGATCATCGAACCGATAGTATCCGCTTGCGTCGGTCGTATCGAACGAGAGGAATGTATCCCCGGCATCCCATACGCCCGGAGTTGTTCCATTATCCTGATACAACTCCACGCGGACGCCGGCGATGCCCACCTCCGCACCGTCCAGGGTGGCGCTGTTATTGGTATCGAACCAGACGCGGTTCCCCAAACTATAGGTGGCGGTGAATCCAAAATCGAAGGTGTGATCGTTATCGCCCGCATCGCCGGTCGTGACCGGAATCACCGCGTGGTTCCCGTTATACGATGCATCGGAATCGCGCTGGTCTGCATCTGCATCAGGTGTGGTCAACAACAAACCCGCCAGCGCTGCCTGCTGGCTTCCACCTTGCGCGTTGGGAATCCGAATTTCATAGGATGAGTTCGGGTTGAGTGCATCGATCAAGTAGATCCGATTCGCGGTGGATGTGCCGGGGCCGGAACTGAAGTAATAACCGCCGTTCGCGTCCGTTACAGCCGTGGCAATTAACGTACCGCCCTGGTACAGTTCAACGGTCACGCCTGCGATCGGGCTTTCACCAGCATCTTGCACGCCATCGCCATCTGAATCAAGCCAGACGCGGTTACCGAGCTCGATCGGCGCGCTGAAACAGAATCCTTCCACGTCACCGATACCGGCCGCCTTGCCGAAGCGGCTGGCGTCGTTGGTTTGCGGGAAGATCTCATACGCGCGTGTGCGGGTTCCGGTCGTGTTACTAAACCATGTGATGCCGCCGGAGCGAATTGCGAACGGGTCAAAAACGGCTGTCGCAACTTCATCCGTGCCTGGGAACAAGACCAAGCCGCCAAGGGTTACTTCGTTATGGGTACCTGAGTTCAAGCCGTCCGACGGAGAGAACATGTCTTGCCAGTAATATTCGCCACCGCCAGGTCCCTGAGCCGGCGCGCTTCCGGCGCCGCCGGTGGTGATTCCGCCACATGTGGCGTTGTTTTCCAAAACAAACGTCCCCGCTACATTACAGACGCGCAGAATATCACCCGCCGAAGTTCCCTCGAATGTCGAACCGGCAGCGATGGTCACTGAGGTTGGGGCATATCCAGCGGTGATGTCATAAAATGTGAATGATGTGGTTGCGGCAGATGTCGAGTAGTTTACCTCCCCGGTTTGATGACCCGCACGATCCATGAAGCCCAGGATCATATCGCCATCGATGTCGAACTCTATATCCGAAAGAATCGGTTGTGGATAGATAATCTGATTCCCGAATGCAAGCCCGGACCCGCCGCAGGTTCCGCACCATAAACTAGTGAACGCGTTCGACCAGGGCCGCCATTCGGCAGGAAACCCCGGGAACGCTGAGCTAACCACTCCACGCGGATAATCAAGACCGAATTCAAATACCAATGTCCAAGTTCCGGGGCTTCCCTCAGGGGTACTTAAGATATAAGCCCGCAAGTCGCCGACGCTTTGGGTGCTTTCCGCAGAGCACACAACGCCCACATAGACGTTCCCTTGATACACTTCAACAGCCCACGGACGAACATCACTCGCCGCACAGGCAGTTGCGCCCGCCGGCAGGGCAACCGGGGTGGCAGTGGAATATCCGGCAGGCGCCGTAGCAGGTATACCAATGAAAAGGGAATAGAGCGTTCGATCTGTCAGGTTGATCAGCCACAAGGTGTCGTCAGATGCGCCGATATCCATATCGCCGATGGCTTGTTTTCCCACTGCATCCCACGCAGCCGGATCGGTGTTTGGCGTTGGGGATGAAGCCGGCAAGCCGCGGGCGGTATCGTCCAGAGCGCCATCGTCAACCCCAGCAAAGCTATCAATATCGACAAAATTGCTTACACTCACGGGAGCGCCGGTCAATGGGTTGACAACAATTGAATAAATTCCACCCCCGCCAAGCGGACCAAAACCAGCGTGTCGTTTTGCAATCGCACCCGCGAAAACAGTATTCGTCTGCCGTTGATACGCGAGCCCCCACGTGGAACCGATCTGCGCGCCGGTTGCAAGAGATTGTGAGACCGCGGTATCCGCACGGCCGTACGCCGTATTGGGTATAGAATACAAGACAGTCGCGGTCCCAGCATCGCCGCCACCCAACGGGTCGCCGTTAATATAACAAGGCATCACTAGGAACGGATTGTTCTGGCAATATTCGTCTGGGTTTGATAAGCCCAGATCTAATCCCGCGGCGGGACTGGTCACGAACTGGACGGTGGTGCCGGAGTCCCTGCCGAACGCGCCGGGGCGCAGGGTTGCCGGGATGGATGAGAACTCGATCCGCACCTGAGTACCGTTCGGAATTGAAAGTGTGTACGTTCCGGTGGAGCTTGTTGTTGTGCTGGCAACCACCGCATTGGTTGAGTCGTAGGCGGTCACCGTCACTCCGGCGACCCCGGTATCCGCAGCACCGCGCACACCGTTATCGTTGTAATCGGTAAAGACCGTGCCGCTAACTGTATTTGGATCCGCGCTCGTGATCACCAATTGCGAACGATTGTATGTCCCCGTTGTGCCGGCGAGCGTATCGCAGATCTGCAATGTCCAATTGCCTGCAGCGTTTTCGCCTTTGAAGGCGCTGAGAAGTTCAGCAGGCCGGGCTGTGCGGTCATAATATGGAAAACCGGGCAGATCGTTACTGTTATCGTATAACGAGCCCACACTGGTATCATCCAACAGGACATCATAATTATCGTAATTATCCGGGCTTGCTACTGTGGGGGAACCGAAACCGGTGCCCGGGATCAACACGACGGTCGTTCCTGCGGGAGATGTTAATGTGGCGCGAATCTGGCTGCGGACGGCGTGATTGACATTAAATCCCACATTGATGTCGGCGATGACCACGCTCGCGGCAACATTGATCGTGCGAGTTAAGGGTGCACCACAACTCGCATCTGGGATGGCAACCCCGCCTGTAATATCGTCGACCGTTGTTGTCAGCGCATACGCTACCTGCCCAGGTCGCGCGAACAAACTGAGTAATACCACACCCAGTAAAAATGCCGAGAAGAAGCGTGTGGGTAACCTTGTTTGAACCGAATTCATGGGTGTGCCTCAGAATGAATCGTATAAATTCGGAGTAGACACGTATAATCAGGGTTCTACGCTGGGTTGAGCGGTCGCGGTAAAACTCCGATTTGCGGTCTATCACCAAATTTTGTCTATCTTAACACAAAATGGCTGGTTACGAACCAGCCATTTTGAACGCTCTCGGACCTAGCGCTCCTGCGACACATCCACAAGAACCGCTTTGACCACCACCCTCCGCAAGTAGGATTTTGTTTTGAAGTCATAGGTGTCACATGTTACCAATGTAAGCACCGATTTTTCCTCATGCGCCAGTAAACTTATATCCTCGGACGACGTGTACACATTCGAAACCACCTGGTAGGTATATAGATATCCCGAATTACGGATAAATATATATTCGCCAGACTTCAAGTACTTCAAGCGGGAGAACAGCCCCGGTTTCCCATCCGCATTGACGACGTGAGCACTGATCACGCTGTTGCCACTCCAGGTTGGATAAGCGGTTCCTTCCAACCAGCCAGCCTGGTCCTGCAACCACGAGAGGTCCCACCATCCATCCTTGAGCTGCACACCAACCACATCGGAGTTTACTTTGATGGAAGGGATTACAAGCATAACGCTGGAGGGTGAATACGAAGGTTTCGCTTCCATGTTTAGCGGTGTGACAACGTCTGGTGCAAATCCCGTAACAAGAATCTGGAATCCGCTGGCTGTGGTTGATGTTGGTGCCCCGCCCCCGCCCCCGCCGCCACCTACAACGGGGTTCAATTGAAGTGCATCCTCATCGCCATAAATCGTATTGATCGGATTGGGACTGTTAGGATCGTAAAACCTCTCCGTCGCGAATGGATTGGGTGGGTTCGAAAATGAATCAGGGGCACTTTGATCGCCCGGTTCACTCGTCCATTGCACGGCTCCAATATTGGTGACTGTCTGTCCCGGTGCGAGCAAGGCGTTGCCGGTCACACTGAACCGAACCAACAATTCATCTCCGGCCGGCAGGCGGGTGAATACGCTCCACTCTGCGACGATCGTACGTGAGCCAGCATCATAGGTACAGTTAACGAGTGCGGCGCTCTGGTCGCCGTCATCGCAGTCCACAGAATTTGCCACGTAATCCAGCTCGGCAGGCAATACATCGGTGACCAATACGTCGTATGCATCGGTGCGGCTGTTGGCGGTATGCGTGATCCTGAGCGTAAAATCGACCGCCGTCCCGGTGGCCACGAAGTTCGTGTTGGACGATTTTTCGATCTGCAAGTCGGGTTCGATAATCGAAATAGTCTGTTGCACGGGTCCCAGACTCCCACCAGTCCATGTAAAGGTCGCGCTATTGTCCAATGTTGTCTGCGTTGCTGCGCCACGGTTCGCTGGAATGTCCAGCACGATGGCGCGATATACAACTGTCAATGTGGCATCTACCTGACCGCTATTTGTGATATCGCCCAGATCGAACACCACCTGCCTGTCAATATCCTCAGGCAAGCCTGTGCCTGTATCATTGGTAGTAACGTTGTTCGCGCAAATGGCCGGGAATCCGCCAGTGACTGTGGTGGTCAACGCAGGTGCAGTCACGCTCACGCAATCGAACAGGGCGAGTCCCCGCTCCATGGTATCGATCAATTCCGCGCCGGGGAAAGTTCCCGGGGGAATTGTAACTTGAACTTGATAGGTCACCAATTCTCCGATGGTTGCCTGTGAAGGATTTACTGTCTTCAGGATCCCGGCATTCGCCTGCACAAATCCAAAGTCCATGGTTGGGTTGGTTGTGGTGCCATTGGTTTGGTTGACGGTGTTATTGTTCTGCGCGCCGGTGCTGCCGGGCTCGAGAGTGATTGCCGCGCTGGATGTTAGGCCGGCGCCGGTACCATCCCCGTTATCGTTATTATCCGTATTGGTGTCCGGCGTATCGTTATCGGTTTGGTCAAAATCGTCGCGTGTGCTCGTGTATCCGCCCGGACCGGTGGCTTTGACCACATAACTGCCTTGAGCCAACCCATTGAAGAGGTAATTTCCGTTCGCGTCGGTTAACACGCCGCCCAGACCATCATCTCCATTTCCGGGAATACCATCGGGTCCAAATCCATCATCCGGTGTTCCGGGAATACCATCGGCGCCGGTGATTATTTCAGTAACGCCATCGGCGGCAAACAATTGCACAAGCACGCCCTGCAGGGGCACATCTGTTCCCGGTGTAAAGGTGCCGTCGTTGTTTACATCTTCGAACACAAGGTTTCCCAGCGCGAGGCGATAGAATCCGAAGTCCACGGTCATGTTCGCGCGTTCGTCGATCGCGCCCTGTCCCAACGGCGCATCCGGTTCGTTCGTGGGTTCGGATAACCCCGGTCCCAACGTGGCGATGCTACTGACAACGGCACCGGCAAACGTCCCTGCGTTTTGAAGCGTGCCATTATCATCATCGTCAATATCGGAGTTCGCAAGCGCGGAAGTTAATTCGCTGACATTCCCAGTTCCGTCGATGGCAGTGCCACTACTCCAGTATCCCGCGAGCGCGCCGCCGGAGATAAAATTGTCATCGGGAAGGACAACCACATAATCGCCCGCGGCAAGACCGTCGAAGCGATAGTAGCCGTTCGCATCGGTTGTCGTAGTTGCGATCAGAGTGGAATTGCCCAAGGCATCCACCGAATATAATTCGACGATAACTCCAGCCACGCCAACTTCAACGCCGTCGTCACGCGTGCTGTCGTTGTCGGTATCGAACCAGACGCGGTTGCCGATGCTGTAGGAGGGCACGAAGCCAAAGTCAACGGTCATGTTGGCGCGGTCATCCGGTGCTCCCTGTCCGTTCGGTGCATCTTCGTTCAGCGGTTCAGCTGGACCGGGGGGACCGAGTTGGACCGTGCCGCTACGAACTCCGTTTAGAGGATCCGGCGTGGTGCCGATCCCGTTATCGGTCAGGTCAATGTCAACGTCCGGGTCGGTTTCATCCACCGAACTGCTGGCGAGGCTGAACAACGGGTTGCCCGTGTTGAAATTCGCCGCGGCGATTTCAACAATATATCCGCCGGCATTCAGGTCATCGAAGCGATAATATCCGTTTGCATCTGTGGTTGTGGTACCAATTGCCGGACCATCCGGCACGCCATTATTATCATTGTCCTCATAGAGGTTGACTACAACATTAGCGATACCGACTTCCGTTCCGTCTTGAACTCCATTATCTGCTACTCCGCCACCTGTTCCATCATCCAACCAGACGCGGTTGCCAAGGCTGTACGAACCGGTGAATCCGAAATCAAACGTGTGATCGTTATCGCCTGGGTTCCCCGTTGTTATGGGGACAACTGCGTTCACTCCGCCAACGACTCCATCCGAATCGCGTTGATCCTCCGTATTGCCATTCGCATCATTGGTGGTCAGCGTCAGGCCAGCCAGAGCAGGCTGAGTGAGCGGTATCCGAATCTCATATTGCGAGTTCGGATTTAGATCATCGATCAGATACAAGCGATTTCCCGATGATGTTCCGGGACCCGAACTGAAGAAGTATGCGCCAGTGGCGTCTGTCGTGACAAAATCGATTAAATTACCGTTCTGGTCATACAACTCAACACGGACTCCCGGAATGGGAGTTTCGCCGGCGTCCTGCACACCATCGTTATCCGCATCAAGCCAGACGCGGTTGCCGATCTCGATGGGGGCATTGAAGCAGAAGCCCTCGATATCACCAAGCCCTGCCGCTTTGCCGAATGTAGTCGCACCGCCACCTTGATCGATCCCAAAGACTTCATAGGCGCGCGATCGCGTGCCGGTAAGATTATTGAACCAAGCAATGCCACCTGCGCGTATGTCGAACGGGTCAAAGACAGAAACGGCGATTTCATTGCTACCCGGCAACAGTAACAGACCCCCCAGCGTAATCTCATGGTGAGTGCCGGAATCCAGGTCGGTGGAAGCACCGAACGGATCGACGAACATATCCTGCCAGTAATACTCGCCTCCGCCAGGACCTTGCGGCGGAGCGCTTCCAGCGCCGCCGGTCGTAATCCCCCCGCAGGATGCATTGCTTTCAAGAACGAAGCCGCCAACTCCGTTGCTACACAGCCGAAGGGTATCTCCAGCGGACACGCCTTCAAACAATTCTGCGGTCGGTACAATGTTTACGTTATCAACGCGAGTGTAACCGGTTTGGTCGTTATATAAGGTAGCGCCCACACCCGGTACCGTCGGCTCATCCCACGGGTTGGTGGTTGCATAGTTCCTGTTACCGGTTTGGTGTCCCAGCCGGTCCATAAAGCCAAGGATCATGTCGCCATTAGTGTCAAATTCGATATCCGAAAGAATCGGTTGCGGGTAGATGATCTGTTTACTGAAAGGCAAATCATCTATACTGGCACAAGGCGAATGACAGAGCGACGTCATGATCGGCGACCAGGGTCGCCAAGCCGCTGAATACCCCGGCGGTCCACCATAGACCGCAGGGTTGCTAACAAATCCGCGCGGATATGCCAATGAAAACTCCGTCACCAGGGAAAAGGCTGTCGGTGGAGTCGCCGTTTCAGGTATGCTAAGCACATAAGCGCGGAGGTCACCTACGAGTTGTGTACTTTCTGCTGAACACACGACGCCAACATAAACAGTACCCTGATGGATTTCCACCGCCCATGGACGAACATCCGCAGCTGCACATGCCGTGGCAGAGGCCGGTAAAGTCACGGGAAAAGCTTCAAAATCATTTATGCTGGTCGGGGGGGTTGCCGGAGTACCAACATTGATCCCATACAGGGTGCGGTTCGCCAGGTTCATCACCCACAGAGTTGATTCATCGGCTCCCATGTCAATATCGCCGATCGCATTTTTGCCGACGGCGTCCCATCCATTGGGATCCGTGTTTGGATCGGAAGCAAGCACCGAAAGACCGCGTGCCGAGTTGGAACCCAGTGGCACGCTCAGGGTGGGAATTCCAAACGAAGCTAGATCGAGGAACACGGAGGGACCTGGCGGATTCGCATTGCCCGTGGCAGGATCCATTTGAAGTGAGTAAATCGCCCCCGGTCCTCCCGGACCTAAGCCGGCATGCCGTTTCGCCAAGGCACCCGCGAATACCGTTCCGGTGCTTCTTTGAATGGCCAACCCCCACGTGGCGCCAATCTGCGCACCTGTTGCAAGCGTATTCTCGATATTAGCGTCCTGACGACCATATGCATCATAAGGAAGGGAGAGCAGGACACCTTCACTGGAAGAGGTGCTGCCGGCTGCAAGTGGATCACCATTGAAGTAGCAGGGCGAGATCAACCAAGGGTTATTCTGACAATATTCATCGGGCTTTGCCAACCCGAGGTCAACTCCGGCGGCGGGGCTGGTTACAAACTGGACAGTGGTACCCGAATCTACGCCAAACGCCCCAGGGCGCAAGTCGGCCGGAATATTCGTAAACTCGATGCGTAACTGCGTGCCACCAGCGAAAGCGGCGCCCGAGAACGTATATGAACCGTCTGCAAGGGTTGTTGTTTGCGCCACTTGATTCCCCGTGACATCGTACGCCGTAACGGTCACGCCCGGCACCCCTACGTCATTTTGCTCCCTGACGCCGTTGTCGTTGAAATCAGTAAATACCACACCGGTGACCGTATTGGGATCAGCGCTAATTATGGTCAACTCGGCGCGGTTATAAGCGCCAATCTCGCCGTTGCGGGTGTCGCAAACCGAAAGTGTCCAGGTTCCTAAAGCATCCTCCCCTTTGAACGCGCTCAGAGCCTCGAAAGGCTTCGCATCTCGGTCGTAAAACGGCGCGACGACATCATCATCGTCATTGTCATAGAGCGAGTTGATGCTTGAATCGTCCAACAAGACATCGTAATTGTCGTAATCATCCGGGCTCGCAACGACCGGAGAACCCAAACCGCCGCCTGAGACAAGGACGACGGTTGTTCCGTTGGGAGAAGTTAGGGTGACGCGCACATCACTGCGGCGGGGATGAGAAATATTCACTCCCACACTCACATCCGAGACGATCAGGCTTGTTGCAATGCTAAAGGTGCGTGAAAGGGAAACGGTGCAACTTGCCGCCGGGGCCGGATCGGGAATTGCGCCGGGTGTTGCATTGCTAACCGAGGTTGTCAGCGCAAGGGCTGGTCGTATCCCCAGTCCCGGCACACTTGCCAGGAGCACCACTGTGGTGAGTAGTGCAACGAATCTAGCCAATAGCATGGATTTCTTTTTCATGTGCTCACCTTACAATCGACTTACAAAAATTCTTACGGTCATTATATCCTACGGATGCGGATGGATGTGGAGCAATATGGTCAGGTTCTTCTACTTCGATAGTGTCTACACGAAGAGAATTGGAGCCCGGCATCAGGTCGAAGCAATCCGGAACGGATCGCATGAGGTGCCAACCCGACCTCCTACATCGAAAATGTAGTGTTGTAGACTTCAATGAACAGAGTCGAAGATTTAACGCGCACGGAACGTCGCCTAATCAGTTAGGGTTGCATTTCGCTGCCAGACAAAACCTATCCCAGGTGGGGAATTTCTATGAACTCAAGACGAAAAAATCCACCAAGAGTATACAGATGGTCCTCTTACACATTCCTTCGGCTCCGGGTGATAAAATCGCCGCATGCTCCCTGATTTCCGCGTCCGCCAAAGAGACTACCTCCTCGAGATTTCCCGCGCGCTTACACAGGAACTTGACCGGGAGAAGCTCTTAGCGCGGATCTTGCTGATCGCTGTTGAAATGCTGGCGGGACAAGCGGGCATCATCGCGCTGAAAGAACAGGAGGGCTGGCGCGTCGCCGCCGCCCACGGGATTGCTCCGGCATTTCTAAGTTACCTCACCCCCCTGCTGGCGGACGAAAACGTCCGTGAATTGGACGTGATCGAACTCAACCGCATGTTGAAGGAACTGACCTACACCGCCAGCATGGGACTCCTCAACGGAACGGCGCTTGCCCTTGTTGCCCACCGACAAGTAATCGGGGTTATCTTTATTTTCCGAAACTATGAAGGAAGATTCACTCCGAATGATCGCGTAATTCTCCAATCCTTTGCCGACCAAGCCGCGATCGCGGTATACAATGCGCAGCTCTACGGCCAGATCTCCTATGAAAAGCAAAGACTGGATGCTCTTCTGGACTCCGCCGCGGACGGGATTATCATACTTAACGCAGACCTGACCATCGAGCGCGTGAACGACGCGTTCGAGCGAATCTACGGAAAGACCCACGATGAACTGGTGAACATGCCTCACGACGATGTGATTCGTTGGGCAGGCAATCCGCAGGGGTCCACGCTGGATGAAGCCATAGCCAACGGCTGGCCCCTGACACCGAATGCCACATTGTATATTGAGGGCGACCTCGAACGCGAATTGCCCCCCTCACTGCCTGTGGGTGTTACGTACGCGCCTTTGCTTTCCGCCGACGGCAAACTTCGCAACATCATCGTGAGTGTGCGCGACATTACGCATTTCAGAACCGCGGACGAGATCAAGGCGACCTTCATATCGATCGTCAGTCATGAACTGCGAACACCTGTTGCATTAATAAAAGGATACGCGTCCACCCTCCGGCGTGACGACGCCAAATGGGACAAGCACACGATCAACGACTCGCTGGCGGTGATCGAAGATGAGGCCGACCGTTTGAGCAAGATGATCGATGACCTGCTCGACGCCTCGCGCTTGCAGGCTGGCGGATTGAGCTTGAACCGGGCGGATGTTTCGCTGCCGTCTCTTGCAATACGTATTGCTGAACGGTTCTCGACGCAATCGAAGCATCACACGATTGTTACTGACTTCCCCGAAAAATTCCCTGTTGTACTTGCCGATGAAACGCGTATCGAACAAGTGATTGCCAATCTTGTTTCGAATTCCCTCAAGTACGCCGCAAAGGGAGAGATCAGGATCAGCGGAACGGTCTATCCCGGACAGGTGGTGATCTGTGTATCCGATGAAGGGGCTGGTATCGAAGCAAAGGATTTGCCTCATATCTTTGACAGATTTTATCGCTCGACGAAAGCCGTCAAGCAGACGAAAGGCGCCGGGCTGGGATTGTATCTCGCGCGCGCGATCGTCGAGGCGCATGGCGGGCGTATCTGGGCGGACCCCAAGCCGGATGCAGGCGCGAGGATCTGTTTTTTGTTACCGCGTTGACATCACCCCTAGCCCTCTCCAAAGGGAGAGGGGAATCCTCGTCACGGTGGTAAAATTCGACGACGCAGAACCAAACCAACCCTGCTTTTGATGCGGGTTTATATCAAAAAGGAAAAGCACACATGGCGAGCACTGTCCCTCCTCGAAGCAAGATCAACAAAAAATATACATGGAACGCGGAAAGCGTTTTCAGGTCCGCAAAGGAGTGGGAGGCGGAGGTGAATGCGATCCTGGCTGAACTGGCCAATGTGAAAAAATATGAGGGCAGGCTCGGCGAAAGCCCGGAAGTTTTACTCGAAGGTATGCACGCGGTCGAGGAATTGGCGAACCGCACATATAAAATGTTTATGTACGCGGGATTTTCTTATTCGGTGGACACAACGAATCAAAAGGCTGGCGCGTGGTTTGGCAAGGCGCAGGGCGTGGCGGGGCAGGTTTCTGGGGCGTTATCCTTCGTCAATCCTGAATTGATCCAGATGGGAAAAGCCAAACTCGATGAATGGACGAGCCGAAATGAAAAGCTGGCGGTCTACAAACATAGTTTCGAAGACCTGTTCCGTCAGCAGGCCCATGTGCGCTCAGGCGAGGTGGAAGAAATTCTCGGCATGTTGGGCGACCCGTTCAGCGGAGCACAGAATAGCAGCAGTATGTTGGTGAATGCCGATTTCAAATTCACACCTGCGAAAGATAATAAGGGGAGGAAGATCGAGGTGACGCAGGGCAATATCCACACCTCGTTGATGGAACACCCCGACCGCAAGGTGCGGCAGAGCGCATTCGAAAGTTACATGGACAAGCATCTTGAGTTCAAGAATACGCTGGCGGCGAATCTTTCCACTTCGATCAAGAATAATATATTCAACATGCGCGCACGAAAATTCGACACATCGTTGCAGGCGTCGTTGTTCGGTCTCAACATTCCCGAATCGGTCTTCCACAACCTGATCAATACATTCAAGAAGAAATTGCCGGTGTGGCATCGCTATTTTGAATTGCGCCGCAAGGCCCTGGGTCTGCGCGAAGTCACGTATTACGATATGTGGGCGCCGATCGTCAAGAGCAAACCGAAGGTTCCGTTCACCAAAGCGGTGGATCTGATCAGCGAGAGCCTCGCGCCGCTTGGCAGGGATTATGTGGATACATTGCGGCAGGGCTGCCTCAAGGATCGTTGGGTGGATATTTACCCGAACAAAGGCAAACAAAACGGCGCGTTCTCGTGGGGCGTTGCACCATATACGCATCCCTTCATTATGATGTCGTACACCGACGAGGTGGGAAGCATGAGCACGCTGGCGCACGAACTCGGTCACTCGATGCACACCTATCTGACGGGGCAAAACCAGCCAGCGGTATATAACAATTATTCACTGTTCGTCGCGGAGGTCGCGTCGAACTTCAATCAGGCTATGATGCGCGGTCATTTGCTGAAGACGGTGAAAGATAAGAACTTGTTGATCGCGCTGATCGAAGAAGCGGTCGGACACAACTTCTTCCGTTATTTCTTCCAGATGCCAACCCTGGCGCGCTTCGAGTTGGAGGCTCATCAACGCGTCGAACGGGGCGAAGCCCTGACCGCCGACTCGATGCAGGAATTGATGGCGGATCTGTTCGCCGAGGGATTCGGTCCGAAGGTGAAAGTGGATCGTCCGCGCGTCGGCATGATCTGGTCCACGTTCTCGCATCTCTTCTCGGATTATTATGTGTACTCCTACGCCACCGGCATCTCCGGCGCGCACGCGCTCGCGGGTCGCATCTTGCGCGGTGAACCGAACGCTGCAAAGGATTATCTTGAGTTCCTGAAATCAGGCTCATCGCTGTATCCGTTGGATGTGTTGAAGCGCGCAGGCGTTGATCTTTCCACACCTACGCCGGTGGAAGAAACCTTCGCGGTGATGGAAAGTTATATCGATCGGTTGGAAGAGTTGGTTGGGTAATCGCTGGTTTCGTTACGGGCGGCGGTTGAGTGGCGCTCGTTGTGTGTCGAAACCCGCCGCCCTACTCAACAACCGGGTACAAAAATCGTCAATCGTAATTCCAAAATCGTCAATCGGAAAATCGTAAAATGCCTCAAACCCAAATTGCCTGCCCCAACTGCCGCCAGATGATCGCGGCAAATGTTGAACAACTCTTCGACGTTACACAAGACCCGCAAGCCAAACAACGACTGCTCGGCGGCGTGTCGAACATGGCGCGCTGTCCGCACTGTGGGTTCCAGGGTCGCCTCGCCACGCCCATCGTGTATCACGACAATGAAAAGGAATTACTGCTCACGTTCTTCCCCCCTGAATTGAGCGTACCGCTGAACGAACAGGAGAAGATCATCGGTCCGCTCATCAAGAAGATCACCGATAGCCTCCCTGCGGAGAGACGAAAAGGGTATTTGTTGAATCCGAGTCCAAACTTGACCTATGAGTCAATGATCAAGGTCATTCTGGGCAAGGACGGTATCACACCGGAAATGCTCAAGGCACAACAAGACCGTGTGCAGATCGTGGAACGGCTCATCCAGGCCAGTTCGGCGGAGGTAAGGGGTGAGATCATCAAACAGAATAGCGCGTTGTTAGATGAGCAGTTCTTCGCCTTGTTTAGCCGCATCGCGCAAAGCGCACTGCAGAGCGGACAGGATACCATCGGCAAGCAGCTGACGGATATTCAAAGGCAGCTCCTGGAGGAGACTGAATTTGGGCGCGGGCTGAAGGAATCCGTCGGCGAACTGGAGACCGCTCAAAAGTCCCTGCAAGAGGCGGGGCAAACTCTTACCCGCGAGAAATTACTGGAACTGGTCCTTGCGTCGCCGAACGACGCACGCCTGCGCGGATATGTCACCCTGGCGCGGCAGGGAATGGATTATCAGTTCTTCCAACTTCTCACCGAAAAGATCGAAATATCCACGGGCGATGACAAGACGAGGCTCGAATCGATGCGCGAGAAATTGCTGGAGTTCACGAACGAGATGGACAAACAGGTCGAAACGCGCTACAAGCAGGCGCAGGAGTTTGTCGAGTCGCTGCTTGCGCAGGATGATATTGTCAAAGCGGTGCGCGATAACCTCGATGGCTTCACACAGGATTCGGTTGATCTCGTAAATCAAATGTTGCGGCAGGCATCTGAGAAGAACGATTACACGCGCATGGGTAAATTGCAAAAGATGGTGGAAGTGTTGCGCGAAG